>CAZZYO010000131.1:0-9757 GCA_964658255.1 Candidatus Babeliales bacterium | reverse complement strand
CACCCTCTATAGACACCCGCCATCAGCGATAGTTTCTGTGCATGTGGTCTGTCCGGTTGTAGACACACTCTAGTCCCCGGCTGCTGGCCTGCACAAGGTGCTGTTCTACAAACCACCATGCCAGCAACTCCGCTCGCGGAACGCAGAAGCGCCAACTCACCCGGGGTTAGGGCGCTATCGCCAGGAGGGCGGCGGCGCGCGCCTGGGCGCGCTTCATCACGGCAGGATCCTCGGCAATGGACTTCAGATCTGGCGCAATGTTCTGGAACTCCAGGGCATTGCCGCTCTTCGCGGCCACCGTCAGCGTCTCCAGCTCCGCATCGAGGCTAAGCCGGTCATGCAGGTACTCCAGCCGTAGCCGCCGGCCTTCCTCCAACGTGTATGCCATGGCGATAAAGCTCTCGGCAAGCCTCATCAGGCGAGCGTCCGGCGACCAGTTAAATGTGCAGCTGCCCTGCCCTTCCTCGCCGCGATAGCTGACCGTCTTCTGCCCGGTAAAGGCGACCTTGTGCTGGGGACTCTCACAGCGCATGTTGAAGAACTTACGGCTGCGCGCCGCCTCAAAGAGCTGCCCCCGCAGTGCCGGGCTCACGGCGATCTCCTGGTCATAGGGCTCCGCTGACACTCCGTGCGCCTCAGCAGAGCTGGCATTGCCTGGCTGCGAGTGGTAGTGGCCTGCGCCGCTCGCATCGAAATCTATGTGCCAGGCAGCCGGAGTAAGGGCCGCGTTGGCGAAGTCAAAGCTCATTGTGGGCAGTGCTCCGCTGGTCTGGGCCGAGGCAGAGTCTCGCTGCGCAAAGACGATGGTCGAAGCAGCCAGCCAGCAAGCCGCGCACAGGTAACGAAAAACGTCTCGACTCAAATGCCTGCCCCTGCGGCGACACGCCCGCCGCGGCTACCAGCAACGCCTGCCTGCTGGTTCAATGCTGTCTGCGCGTGGTGGAGGTGGCAGATGGCAATGGCCAGGGCATCGGCTGCATCGGCAGGCTCGGGAGGCTCGGCGAGGCAAAGCAGGCGAGCGACCATGTACTGCACCTGCTCTTTCTTGGCCAGGCCATAGCCGACCACGCTGGACTTGATCTTGAGCGGTGCGTACTCGACCACCGGCAGCAGGTTCCCGGCGGCCGCGAGCAGCGCCACTCCGCGCACGTGGCCCAGTTTCAGCGCCGACTGTGCGTTGACCGAGTGGAAGACCTCCTCGACCGCCACCACATGGGGCTGGTGCAGCGCAATCAACGAGGACAGCTCGCCGTGCACCGTGGCCAGACGCTGGGCAAGCGTTTCTTTTTTCGAGAGCCGGATGCCGCCAAATGCCACCGGAGACAGGTGAGGATCGCGTCCGTCTGCGTCCAGATCGACCACTCCCCAGCCAGTGCATTCCGTGCCGCAATCGATGCCAAAGACGCGCATAGACCAAAGTGTAGCCTAGAGGGTCGGAGGCTGTGGCGAGGTCCTCGAGGGGGGCAGCGGAAGCACGGAAGCGGGCCGGGCAGGCTACCAGGGCAGAGCAGGCGCTCCGCCGAGCTGGGCTGATGTGTTTCCAGGTTTCCACAACGGCGTTTCACAGGACCAATCTGCGACACGAAGCGTTCGCTAGAGGTTAGCGCGATCAAGCTGATCCAACGGAATACATTCTGAGGCAGGCCGGGCGAGGTATTCCGGGTAATTACCTCGCAAACCTTTGGCCTTTGCTATGGGTGTGAGTAGAAAGAAAAGGAGTTGCTGCACAACTCTTGGTCCTTTGTCATACCGGATCACGTCATCGAACTCTCTGGCCAGCAGGGCTATTTGAAGCATTCCAGGCTTGCCGGTGCGGTCCGTCTTTCCATCCTGGGCTAATGAAAAGCCATTCTTGATCAGCGCGGCGAACCGCTCAGCGGGCTGCACATCAATACGGACCAGCGCTTCCTCTGTGCCTGGATTCCAGAAGTCGTGCAGGATGCCCGGTGTAATGTCGATAGACTCGCCGACATTTGCAATCTTCTCAACGCCGTTCAGGGTGTAAGTGAGGCTTCCAACGAGGACGCGAAATTGCTCGCGAATTTCGGGATGGTAATGGCGCCCAACCATCCCACCGTTCGGTCGAAGATACAAATCTACGACGAGACGCTTTCCAGCAGTCTCGTTGGTTCCAAGAACAACAACCGCTCGTTCTCCACTCGCCGGGTTGACGTAAACCTCGCCTGCACGCATAAGCACTCCACGAATCGGTCGATTCGCGATCCAGTGTACGTCCAGTGCACGCCAATAAAGTAAGTTCTCTCGATGTTGCGTAAGGACGGAAAGTCGCAAATGCGGAAGTCGACCGCCTCAGTCGCCCTTTTGAACTGGCCTAGCGTCCTGACTGGCGTGAGCGGCATTGATCGGGAGTCAGCAATGAGGGAGAAAATCGCAGTATGAGGTGTGCCTGAATTTGCCATCGCTGGAGTGTAGCTATTGCCGATTTCCCCGAAGCGGGAAAGAAAGATTCTCCTTCAGTTGTGGCCACCAAGCCCGAGAGGTGATCCTGCAAGCATTGACCCCATGCCGATCAAAACCCAGAATGCTTCAGCCTCGGCTGGAGCGTGAGCCAGATACCCCGCCGTTGCGCCTAAGGCTCCGGCGAGCTGGGCTGATGTGCTTCCAGGTTTCCACAACCGCGTTTATGAGGACTCATCGTTTTAGCTCTTGGCTAGAGCTGCTTTTCGGAGCTTGATGAGAAGCGCGTCGAAGCGAACCCAATAGATCGCACAATCCTTCTCGCTGGTGCCAAAGGAGTAGAACAGGTATTTGCCATCTGGTGAGACGTACTGACCCCATCTGTGAGCCAGGCCTTGATTGATCTTGGGTCCGAGACTGAGCGGGGTGGTCCAGCTGTGGTCCGTTCTTCTGAAGGAGATGTAAAGCTCGGAGTTGAAGTCCTTGGTCTCTTTGGCGCTCACGATCATGAACGATTCATCTGGCGCAACATACAGGTCGCCGTTAAAGCCATCTTCATTGATAGGTCTTCCGAGACTTCTCGCGGTAACAATGCCGTTCTCGATGGCCAACGTGCTGAATTCGTAATCGCTCTCACGACCGGGTTGATCGTGCTCTGGCTTACTCCCCACGTAGATACTTCCGCTTTTCGTCGGCATGAAGTCGTATAGACCAGAGTCCCTTTGCATCAGTAGCGCCGGTTTGGTCCAATCATCGCCAATGCGTATCGCCTGCCAGACGTTATCCATCTTCGGAGAGCGCATGTACATGGCATTTCCATCAATCGACAGAGTTGGAGTCACGAAGTGATCTGCCAGGATCGCAGGATGCTGCCAGGCCTGATTTCGGAAGCGCACCTGCTTGATGCGGAGATGGTCTGCGACCTTCCATGAATCCGTTTGGGTGTAGTAGATCTCTCTGCCGTCGTTAGAGAAAGCAATGCGCCCCATTGTGAAGGTGTTCGGTTCAGTCAATAATCCGGGTGCAAAGACTTGAGGTGTGTCATTTGGCGGCGACTGCCGAAGGTACGCGTCAGGGCTGGACCAGAAAGTGTCTTGGCCCTCTCCTATCAAGCAGAAAACCGCACAACCAATCATTGCAATGGCGAGCTTGCGGATCACAGTACCACCTAGATAGAAATGAGCTTGTTCTTCAGACGTGCTAGACAATGAGGGGTGAGCTGAAAGAAACGGAACATTCCCACGGTTCAATCCCGCTAGGTCGCAACAGCGGAAGTTGGCCGCCCAAACGTCATTTGGTGCATGGTCGGGCCGCCAAATGGCGTGAGCCGCGTTTATGAATGCTGACCTTTGAATCAGTGAACTCCATTGAAGCTTTCTGCGTATCTCGGGCATGAAGATCTTGCAGGCTTTGGCTCTTGCGTCCGTTGTAGTCGTTCCATGCGTCCAAGCTCAGACACCCTCTCAGCCCATATCAGTAATGGCCAGAGAGTACGCAAGGGCTCACAACTTCTCGGGTAGTGTATTCGTGGCGCGCAGGGGGACCGTGCTCGCAAGAGAGAGCTTCGGGCTGGCAAACAGGCCGTTCAACGTACAGAACAGCCCAGACACAAGATACCGAGTCGCCTCGATCACGAAGGCTTTCACGGCAGTTCTCACGCTTCAGCTGGTGCAAGAAGGCAAGTTGCGGCTCACGGACACGGTGGTCACCGATTTGCCGGACTTCAGCGGCGAAGGCGGCAATGCCATCACGTTGCATGACCTGTTGCACCATACCTCTGGACTTCCAAATCCGGATCGCGCGACACGCACATATGAGGAGGCGCTGCAGAGAGGGTTGCCGCAGTATGAAGCACCACAAACTGCTAGTTCATTTATGAAACGCTTCTGCACCGGAACTTTGACTCACCCGGTTGGCTCCGCATTTGACTACAACAACTGCGACTTCATCGTCCTTGGAGAAATCATCAGTCGCGCCACAGGCATGAGTTATGAACAGGCGCTGAAGACAAGGATCCTGATCCCTCTCCACATGGAAAGCTCCGGGGTGGCGCATGAAGCGGACATTCTTCCGCGACTAGCAAACACCTATTTCCGCCCCGGCCCTTCCCAACCTTTGAGAAGCGATTTTGCCATGTACCCCGAGAACATGTCTGCTGCCGGGGCAATGTACAGCACTGTGGATGACCTCAATTTGTTTGGGGCAGCGCTGTTTTACGGACAGCTCCTCAATCAGAAATCACTGGACGAGATGATGACGCCGGGACTTGACAACTACGGGGATGGCATCTGGGTCCAGCAGTATGAGATCGCGGGAAAGAAGCGGCGAACCTTCGAACGTTATGGGACCAGCATGGGCGCAAACGCTCTTCTGGCGATTTTTCCCGAAGATGGGGTAACGATCATCCTGCTGAGCAATACCAACGAGACCGACTTGGGAGAGTTCCGGCTTGCGATTGCCCGAGCTGCCATTCAGCAGTAGGAACGACATCGGGTCCTCACAAGTGGCATTCCTGTCACTGATGACGACCATCGTACCCACAGGCCAGCACCCGCATCGACGTGGGTCGGTTGAAGCCCGGAGAGGCGGCGTGGTCAGCACCATCCTCGAAGTCAGTACCTGGTCTTGCAACGGCCTTCTAGCGCGAGATGCCCTCAAGCGGCGAGCTGGCCGTAGCGTACAGCTTGCGCGGCATGCGTCCGGCAACAAACGCCTGGCGACCGGCCAACACCGCGTGCTGCATGGCTTCAGCCATCAAGACAGGCTTTTGCGCGCCTGCAATGCAGCTGTTCAGCAGCACCGCGTCCGCGCCCATCTCCATGGCCAGCGCTGCGTCTGAAGCCGTGCCCAGCCCGGCATCGACGATCAGCGGCACTTCCGTGATGAGCTCGCGCAGGATACGCAAATTGTCGCGGTTGGAGATGCCGAGCCCAGACCCGATCGGCGCGCCAAGGGGCATCACTGCCGCCGCGCCCGCGTCAATCAGGCGCCTGGCGAAGACGATATCGTCGGTCGTGTAAGGCAGCACCGTAAAGCCCTCCTTGACCAGCACGCGCGTTGCTTCAAGCGTTGCCTGCACGTCGGGGTAGAGCGTCGCCTGGTCGCCGATGACCTCGATCTTCACCCAGTCCGAGAGGCCAACCTCGCGCCCAAGCCGGGCCGCGCGGATTGCCTCCTCGGCGGTGTAGCAGCCCGCCGTATTGGGGAGCAGGAAGTAGCGCTGCGGGTCAATAAAGTCGAGCAGCGACTCGCGCGAGCGATCCAGATTCACGCGCCGGACAGCGACTGTGACCATCTCAGCCCCGGACGCCTCGATGGCAGCCTGCGTCTCTGCCCCGTCCTTGTACTTGCCCGTGCCCACGATCAGCCGCGATTGAAAGGCTTTGCCTGCGATAACGAGCGGTTCCATACTGGTATTATCGCCGATGGCAGGGCGGTACACTCGCGCGATGACTTCAGCCTTGCTGATGCTCCAGGCATTTCACGTGCTGTTTCTTGCTCTGCATGACTGGATGCCGCTGGTCCGGTGGAACCATGTGGTCGCAACTCGCGCTGCGCATCCCGGAAGCAAACTGCTGACCACCACGCTGGTCAGCATCACGCCCTTTGTTATCGGGTTTGCTGGCAGCGTTGTCGCAAGAATAGGCAGCGCGCCGGGGTGGCTGCCTGCCTACTGATGGATCAGCTACTCACTGCTGTTTGCTGGTGAGCTGCGCGCCTGGGGGATTCCCTACCTGGTCCGCCCGGAGCCGGCCCGGGCCTCGCTTCCACGCCATGTTTGGAGGAACGTACAGCGTTTTGCCACAGCAAAACCGAATCCGCGTGAATGCGCTCCATGTGTTGCTACACGGCGCAACGCTGGCCACGCTGTTGCTGCTCTATGCAGCCAGAGTCTGAACTTAGCCTACGGTATAGAAAAGCGAAAGGCTCGCCATCCTTTTCAGGTAGCGAGCCTTTTCTGCCGGTGCACTGTTGAGTTTGACTTGAGGCATCCTTGGAGCGCGGCGGAGGATGCGTACCCAAACCCGCAACCTTTACCGTTCAGATGGGCCTCGGCGCGATTACTGCTTCAAAACGCCAGGTCTAGAGCCCGAAGGAGCCCTAAGCCTCAGTCACCTCACGTGTAGCGTTGATGCACAAAGAACATTCAGAACTTTTCAATAGGATCGCCCTCCTTTCCCGTGTACCCAAAGAATAACGGCGCCCCGGCTTTGCGGTCAAGCGCCAGTGAGCACCGCACCACCGGCTGTGTCACGCCATCAAACCGCCCGCTTTTCAGCAGTCCGCTCACCCCTACCAGCCATGCAGCAAACCGTCTCTTTCGGCCAGCATCAGCTCTACCCCAAACAGATCCTTGAGCGAGGAAGAGGTGAGCAGCTCCGCACGCGGGCCATCGGCAACAATGCGGCCCTCGCGCATCAGGATCACGCGATCGATCTCCGGCAGAATGTCAGCCAGGTGGTGCGTGACCATCAGGATGCCGGTGCCCTGCTGCGCAACCGCCCGCAGCGCCGCACGCAGCTCCCGCTGGGCGGCCAGGTCAAGCGCGTTCGATGGCTCGTCTAGCAGCAGCATCGCTGGCCGGTGCACCAGTGCCCGCGCAATCATGACGCGCCGCTGCTCTCCTGCTGACATTTGCCCGACCAGCTTTTCGCCCAGGTGGGACGCATGCAACAGCGCGAGTGCCTGGCTGGCCTGGGCCTCCATGGAGGGCGTTACTACATGGTTGGGCCAGATCGCCGAGGCGCCAAAGAAGCCCGCAATGACCGCCTCGCGGCCACTCGCGACCGGCGTACGCTCCCCCGGCAGCTCTGCCGACACGACACCAAACTGTGTACGCAGCTGCGACAGGTCCCACCGGTCACGCTCCAGCAAGCGACAGCGCATCGCCGGCTCACCTTCGGGCCGCACCATCGGGTAACACTCGCGCGTCATCGTCTTGATCAACGTTGACTTGCCGCAGCCGTTCGGCCCGAGGATCGCTACATGCTCGCCAAGCGCAAGCTCAAGCGAAATGTCATGCAACACCACCGCATCTCCGCGCGCAACATCGACGTGTTGCATCGAGAGAAAGCTGCCACGGGAGCCGCGCCCCGCCAGGATCTCGCTACTGTCAACCGCCACCAGGCAAACGACCTTTCCTCGCACTGCGTTCATAAGTGCGGCGCTGCCATGCGCGCAACGCGCTGCTGCCAGGCGCTTCCGATCTGAGGCCCGACGCTCCTAGCCAGAGTAAATGCACAGGTGCGACGATGGATCGATGAACTCCCCTGCCCTGCTCCCCGTCTCTGCGCTCCCAGGCGGCTTTCGTTTTGCGGCAGTCTGCGCAGGCATCAAGCCGAGCGGCAGGCCTGACCTGGCCTGTATCCTCGCCGATGCTAGTGCCAGCGCCGCGGCACTCTTTACCTCCAACCGTGTAGTCGCTGCTCCGGTCATCGTCGGTCGCACACAGTTGCGCGCAAGCGGCGGCCAGGTGCGCGCCGTGCTGGTGAACAGCGGTAACGCCAACTGCGCCACAGGCGAAGTCGGCATCGCCACCTGCAAGGCCGTCTGCGAAGCAGCAGCATCTCGATTCGGCTGCAGGCATGAGGAAGTCTTCCCATCCTCGACCGGCATCATCGGTGTGCCGCTTCCCGGAGAGAAGCTGATCGCTGCCCTTCCGAAGGTTGAGGCTGCACTCGGCGCGACAGCCGAGCACTTCTCGGATTTTGCCCGCGCCATCCTCACCACGGATACCCGTCCCAAGACTGCCTACACCACGCTTGAAGTGGGTGGCAAAGCCGTCCGCCTCGCGGGTGCCTGCAAGGGCGCAGGCATGATCCACCCCCAGTTGGTGCCGCACGCCACCATGCTGGCCTACGTGCTCACCGATGCTGCCATAGCGCCCGATGTGCTTGCCGCCATGCTTACCGATGCAGGGGAGACCAGCTTTAATCGAATCTCGATTGATGGCGACACCTCGACCAATGACACAGTCCTGTTGCTGGCTTCGGGCGCAAGCGGGGTGAGCGTTGATCGCGGAGACGAGGCGTTTGCAGAAGCGCTGCGTGAAGTCTGCACCTCGCTCGCACGACAGATCGTCGACGATGGCGAAGGCATCACCCACGTCGTTACGCTTGAGATTGATGGCGCGCCGAGCGACGCAGACGCTTTGCGTGTAGCGAAGGCGGTCGCTCATTCCCCGCTCGTGAAGACCGCATGGGCCGGCAACGATCCCAACTGGGGGCGCCTGGTCGCTGCCATTGGCAACTCGGGCGTGCCAGTGGACCCTGAGCGCATCAGCATCTGGTTCGGACCTCTTCCTATCTGCGAGCAGGGTGGCCGCGCGGCAGCCTATGACGAGCACGCGGCCCACGCACTTCTGCTCGAACGCAACATCACGATCCGCATCGCGCTCGGCATCGGACCTGGGCAGTGCCGCTTCTGGACCACCGACCTGACCGCGGAGTATGTGCGAATCAACGCCGCGTACTCTACCTAGTCTGTACTTCGGCTGTAGTTCGATGGCGAAGCCTCACCACGCCCAAGCCTTACACTGGATTGCGAGTGCTCTCCGATGCCTCAAGGCAAAGAATTA
The DNA here is from genome assembly GCA_964658255.1 of Candidatus Babeliales bacterium. Classification (GTDB taxonomy): domain Bacteria; phylum Acidobacteriota; class Terriglobia; order Terriglobales; family Acidobacteriaceae; genus EB88. Next base: position 762 of record CAZZYO010000131.1, on the reverse strand, counting down.
TGTGCAATGCATAACAAAGTGTGCAGGGAGCTATACACCGCGTCAATCAACGATGGACTGGTGTGCGAACCCGCTGAGCCGGGCGGTTTTCAACATTTTTGTTGAAAACTGCCGCTTGCAGAAAAACTGCGGCAATGATTAGCCTTCTCACCCAACGCCCCAGGAGACACACGTACCGTGAACAAGGACAAGGCTTCACTCGTCGGTGAAGATACGCTGTGGAGCCTCTACCGCAAGCTGCTTGGCGCGCGCCTGCTCCACCAACACGTGCAAGCAACATCGCCCAGGAAGCCTAGGAATGCAGAACCGCTAAGTATCGCGATTGCGGCTGCGCTTGCTGAAACGCTGGTGGCGGGTGACACGCTCGGCCTGGCGGGCAACGATGCAGCCACGCGTTATTTATGTGGCATGCCTCTTTGCGCACTACGTGAAGCCTCTGAGACCGCGCAATCAACGCGTTCAGCCAAACGCAGAAGCGACACGCCGGCGTGGGCCCTCGACGCCGACCCACACCATGGCATGCTGCCCGGAGCTGGCCCACAGCAGGCGAACCTCGCCGCAGGTGCGGCGCTTGCCACACGCCTGCACGCGTCTGAGAGCCTCGTGGTCCTGGTGCGGCGCTCTCCGCCTTTGCGCCGAGACACCACAGGCGAAGCCCTTGCGGCACGCATGCCGGACTGGGCCGACGCACGTGCACTGGCCGTCGCTCTCCGGCTTCCTCTGTTGTTTGTGACCGACTCCTCTGTTGGTCCTGCACAGCAG
>CAZZYO010000130.1:7192-9909 GCA_964658255.1 Candidatus Babeliales bacterium | reverse complement strand
CCGTTGACCCGTACTCATCGACCACGATGGCCAGATGCCGTCGACGCTCCCGAAACTCTTCGATCAGGTCGAGCACGGGCTTGGTCTCGGGAACCACCAGGACTTCGCGCATGACCTGGCGCAGCCGCAGCGCGGCAAATGGTGCTCCGCCCGCGCCCCGCGCCGGGGCATTGAAGTGCATCAGCCGCGCAATGTCCTTTGAGTAGACGATCCCGACGATATACTCCGGGCCACGATCGGCGTCGTAGACCGGAATGCGCGAATGCAGCTCATCGACAAAGCGCCCGCTTGCCTCGTCGATCGGCATGGTTGAGGGCAGTGAAACGATTCTCTGCCGCGGCGTCATGATCTCGCGCGTAGGCACGTCCGCGATCTCGACCGCGCGGTGGATCAGCGACTCCTGGTACTCGGGCAGCAGCCCACCCTGCCGCGCGGCGGTGGCAATCAGCTTCAGCTCATCAGGCGAGTGGACGCTTCCACCCTCATGCGAGAGCGGCGCGCGAAAGGCTCGCAACACCAGCGCTGCCGAGCGGTTCATCAGGCGAACCACAGGCCGCGTCATCTGCATGAATGCGAGCATCGGCCCGGCGACTGCTATGGCGAGCTGGTCGCCTTTCCGCAGTGCGAGGGACTTGGGAACAAGTTCGCCCAGCAGCACGTGGAAGTAGGTGATGATCATAAAGGCGATCGGCGCCGCGACCAGGTGCGACCAGACCGCCGGGTGTGGCAACCGGATGAAGATCGAACGGAGACCATTGGCAATCGTCGGTTCGCCGATCCAGCCGAGCGCGAGCGAGCACAGGGTGACCCCGAACTGCACTGCCGGCAGGAAGTCGTCCAGATGTTGCTGCAGGCGTTCCACTGCCCGTGCGCCTGGTACGCCCTGGGCGATCAACTGCTCCAGCCGCGTGCGCCGCATGCTTACCAGCGCGAACTCGGCCGCAACGAAGAAGCCATTCCCCAGGATCAGCGCGGCAATGGCTACCAGCCGGAAAAGCAGAGTACCCAGCATGGGCTCAGTTTACGCGAGCGATGGCTGCCGGCTAACACGCTGCAAGGTGGAAGCAGCAACGAACGCTCGCCTATACTGGGCCGGTGCTCCTTCCCTTGCCGCTTCTCTGGGCTTTCACGCTGGCTCTGGCACTGGTCTTTGGGAGCTTCCTGAACGTCTGCATCGCGCGGCTGCCACGTCACCGCTCCATTGCATGGCCCGGCTCGCACTGCCCGCACTGCCATGCGCCCATCCTTGCAAGAGACAACGTTCCCGTCCTGAGCTGGATCCGCCTTCGCGGTCGTTGCCGGGCGTGCCGGGCCCCGATCGCAATCCGCTATCTTTTGGTCGAGCTCGCCTACCCTCTGCTGGTCGTGTCCGCGGTGGCGCGTTTCGGCTTCACACCGTCCGCCCTGGGCGCTGCAGTCTTCTGCTTTTTCGCTGGTGGCTTGCTGGTGACAGACCTTGAGACCTTTCTTCTTCCCGACGCGCTTACCCTGCCGGGAACAGTATGTGCGCTCGGGTTCGCCTTTGCGAATGCGGGCGCAGGGCTCGGCTGGGTCCCGTTTACCCGGGGAGTGCTCATGGCCCACCTGGCAGTGCTGATGACCGCGGCGCTGGCAGCTCTCTCGTGGGCGCTGGTCTTCCTGGCAATCCGCTTGGGGTACTACCTGGCGCGCCGACGCCATGGCATGGGGCTGGGTGACGTGAAGCTGGCCGCAATGCTGGCTGCATGGCTTGGCGTCGGCGTCATGGCGGTTGCCGTGCTCCTGGCCGTGATCGCTGCGGCATGTACAGGGCTGCTCCTGCCATTCGTACGTCGCAAGCCCCGGCAGGATTCCTGGAAAACCATGCGACTGCCATTCGGTGCGTTTCTGTGTGCGGGAGGGCTGTACGCGTTGTTCTTTGGTCAGCAGACACTCACCTGGTACATGAGCTTTTACCGCTAACCTATTGCAGAATATTGGCTTATGCTTGGGTAGGGGCTCCTATTTTGGGAAGCCAAGCCTGGCTATGTTCCACACGTGTCCCGCAGGATCCAGGATCCGGCCTACCCGGTCTCCCCAGGGCATCTCATCGACAGCAAGCAGGATGCACGCTCCGGCTTTTACCGCAGCTTCAATCGTGGCGTCCGGATCGGCAAGATACAGGTAGATCACCACCGCCGAGCTTCCATCGGGTAGCGGCGCGCTGCTGGCCAGGTGCGCGATCTCACCATGCACCATGAACAACGCATCGCCCACAGCCAGCGTCGCGTGGATGATCTTCCCATCCGTCCATACCCGCTCGGAGAGCACCGTGGCACCGAACGCCTGCTTGCAGAAGTTGATCTCTGCTGCAGTATCGATGCAGGTGAGCATGGGGATAATCAGGAGTTCCTCCAAATGTACCGGTATGGGAGGGAGTTCCCGGAGCGTTATGACGAGCCGGTGCGTTCTGGTCGTTCGCTCCGGCGTGCGCTCGCTAGCTACTTCTTCTGCTTGGCGATGACCTTGTCTGCGATCTTGCTGTAGGTCGCCGCTGGCAGGATCTTGCGGCCGACCAGGTCGGTCTTCTTTGCATAAGGGCGACCCGCGATGATCTTTTGCGAGTACGCGTCGCCAATCCCGGGCAGCTGCTTCAACTGGTCCGCGCTCGCGGAGTTCAGGTCGACCAGCGCGGAGGCAGCAGGCTTGGTGGCGCTGGTCTGCGGCGCCGCACTCTGCGCCCGCAGTAAACCGGGACC
>CAZZYO010000130.1:3480-7182 GCA_964658255.1 Candidatus Babeliales bacterium | reverse complement strand
ATGGCTGGTAAACAGGAGTGCGACTGCTACAACAAGCGCCCGTCCACAGGTGAAACGACTCTTAAGGCTCATCCTCTACCCCGGCGCCAGGCTGCTCGAGCCCGGCCTCTTCTCGGTGTACGCTGACCTGACCCAAGCATCTGCGCCACCGACACCCTACTACGAACCGGGCGACCTCTGCCAGCGCTCCTTACTTGCGGTAGTGGGTCAGTTTGAAATCCACAGGGGTTGCGACGTTCCCGCCAAATGAGGATCATTGGACTATGGCAGATCGTAAGGATACCAACACGCGCGCATTCTCGATTTTGGAAGAGGCCCTTGAGCGTCAGGGCAAGCCGGGCAACAAGCAAGCCGCCCCAAATGCTCCTCGAGAGGATGCGAATGAGGCGGCGAAAAGAACTATCGAATCAGCCACTCGAGAGGATTAGCGATTCTCGTTCGGCCAAGGGAAGCTGAACTGAACGAGTGTTTTACCATTCATCTCTGCCATTTTGCGGCGTAGTTCCACCATGTTTTCGCACGTTTTTGCGGTTCCTATGAGCATCCAAATGTGCTCAACGAGTTTTTTTAGGCCGTATTGTCCAGACAGCCATTGGTGGTAATTTTGACCTTTCTTGGGCTCCGGAGCGTTTTCTTTCAGCCATTTGGCCACGTCGCTATCTAGATAGCCGTACACCAGCTCCATTACCAGCTTTCCCCAGTATTTGGGACGCTGAGTGACGGTACCCTTCCAATTTGTGAGCCGCCCAAACTCTACCCAAAGATCATCCGGGAAAGTCTTCTCCCACTTTCGCATCTCGTCTTCTAGATATGCTTTCAGCTTGACGCGTAGGGCATCCGCAGCGCGATCATATTGCGCTCCGGTCGCTTCATCAATCAGAGCGTCTAGACCGACCTTAGCGCAAGCGCCGAGCAGTGCGCTGGCGTGGACTGCCATTTCCATCTGCCGGGTCGTTAGAACTCGGGTGGGGGATACCAAATGTGCAGCCATCGCGTTGACGAATCCACGCCAAATCTCTACCGCAATATCGGCGGGCAATCCCTTCACGTTGCGCTCTAAACCCTCAACTTCTGGTAGTGAAAATGCCACCATTCCCTCGAGCACTAACTCCATGCTTATAAAGGGTTTAAGTGATAAAACCCCCAGATACTTCTCGAGGTCTCCGCCGCCTTTGATTTTCGTCAAAGCCTCCGTGTATGCCGTGCGGCCAATCACGCGTTGACCATTGTTCAAGACGTAGCAAGGAATGTCCCCACCTAAGAGGTCTAGGACCCCCTTGTAAACGGCCACAGGTAGTCCATCTACCTTGGATAAGGCATCACCCTTCCTCTTGCTCCATCGGGCCGCAGATGCCTTTGAAGCCCTAGCCTTGCGCTGCTCTGGTGTCATTAGAGCCGCAAGTTTCTTCGCGCCTATAGCCTTCCCCGTTACTTCTTCTTCCATCGCACACCTCAAGAAAATCTTAGCACATGCTTGCATTCATGCTTGCAGAATTTGCAAGCATCGCTATACTAGGTTCATGAACAAGCTAAGCCTCGCCGAACGCACCCGCATCGTTGCCGCACTGGTAGAGGGAAACAGCATTCGTGCAACCTGCCGGATGACCGGGGCGGCAAAGGGAACGGTAACGAAGCTCCTCGCCGATCTTGGCAAGGCTTGCGCGGCTTATCACGATGCGACCGTTCGAAATGTCCAGTCCAAGCGGGTACAGTGCGATGAGATTTGGAGCTTTGTTGGCGCGAAGATGAAGAATGTACCGGAGAACAAAGCGGAAGAGTGGGGCGACGTGTGGACCTGGACGGCGATTGACGCCGATACCAAGCTCATCGTTTCGTACCTTGTGGGTCAGCGTGGCGCACAGTGGGCAAATGCGTTCATGGAGGACGTAGCATCGCGAGTCAGCACCCGTATCCAGATCACCACGGACGGCCACCCGCGCCTATGCGGAAGCCGTCGAAGGTGCCTTCGGGATGGATGTTGACTACGCGATGCTTATAAAACTCTATGGGAACGACTCTTACGACCGCCGCTACAGCACCGGAGACTGCATCGGAACGCAAACCGCCATCATGGCCGGGAACCCCGACCCTAAGCACATCTCCACCAGCTTCGTAGAGCGTCAGAATCTCACCATGCGGATGGGTATGCGTCGCTTCACTGGCCTCACCAATGGATTCTCGAAGAAGATTGAGAACCACGAGGCCGCAATTGCGCTTCACTTCATGCACTACAACTTCTGCCGCGTGCATAAGACGCTTCGCGTGACGCCCGCGATGGAAGCTGGACTCTCACATCACGTCTGGACAGTTGAAGAGTTGGTTTCGCTGCTAGGCTGATTCAAACTGACCCACTACCTTACTTGCCCGCCAGCTGTGCGAGCGCCTTGCGTGCGGCCTTTGACTTCCCACCATCCGGCTGCGCCTCCAGGTAGACTCGGTAGCTTTCGGCTGACTCATCCAGGTGCGCGGTTTTACGGGCAGCCTCGGCCAGGTAGAAGACGGCGTCGAGGTTGCCGGGGTTGACCGTGACTGCTTCCTTAAAGCGCTCGTAAGCGCCCTGGTAGTTGCCGAGGCTGTAGTACTGCTGTCCGACCTGCAGGTCCTTGGCCGCAAGCTTCGGATCGACAACCGTGCCACCGGCGCCGTTCGAGATACGCGATTCGCGATCGCCCAGGATGTCGATCCCGGCCAGCTTGTCACGGCTGGAGCTGCCCTCGTCTGCCGCCGAACTGGCTGCGGGTCCGGTGCCGGCCGCCTTGCGGTCTTCGCGCTCGCTCTCGGCTGCGGCCTTCTGCGCTGCTTTCGACTCTTCCTCCGGGAAGGGGTTGTCGTCCACTGTTGAGGGTTTGGCAGCAGGAACGGCAGGTTGAGCAGCCACGGGCTTACCAGTCGTCTGCGCCGGGGCCGAGTTCGCCGGAGGCGTGGTTCCCGGCTGGGTATGCTGTGCCACGGCCACGCCTGGGCTGCCGGCGAGGATGAGAGCCGGGATTAGGGTCAGGGGAACTTCCGCGCCTCGCTTCAGCCACTTCATTACACCAGTTTAGACGTCGCGCGCACCCAGTGGGCAGCCTTGCGCCCACTCTCTTGCTATACTCGCCGGACTGAGACCTATGAGCCTGATCATCCGCTCTTCCGCCATCCACAATGCCGGCTGCTACACCACCGCTCCGATCGCAAGCGGCGCCTATGTGGTTGAGTACACGGGGCCGCGCCTCACCAAGGACGAGGCCGACATCAAGTACGAGAACCTGCCCATGACCTACCTGTTCGGCATCGGCGACGGATCGACCGTGATCGACGGCCATGGCACGGCCATGTTCCTCAACCACTCCTGCGACCCGAACTGCGAGACCGAGGAGGAAAAGGAGCGCGTGTGGATCATGGCTATCCGCGACATCGCAGCCGGCGAGGAGCTGACGTACGACTACCATCTATATGATGGCGACGAGGATGCGGCGACCTGCCACTGCGGGGCTGCCAATTGCCGCGGCACCATGTACGCAGCAGAAGAAATAAGCCGCCGTGCCGAGCAAGCCGAGACGGCCAGGAAACAGTCCCGGCGACAGGCTACCCTGCCACGCTAATGCGGTCGACGGGCGTGACAGGCCTGCAGTGCGCGTCGAGCTCGATCTGTCACCAAGCCCGGCGACCCAGCCTGGGGTGAGCGCTTGAGCCGCCCGCGCAGAGCAAACTTAGGTGTGA
>CAZZYO010000130.1:0-3470 GCA_964658255.1 Candidatus Babeliales bacterium | reverse complement strand
GGACCGGCAGTCTGCTCCGTCTATCAGAATGCAGACCTGATACCCTTACCCCAAACGACTAGGAGCAAACCCGTCGTGCGCGCGAATGCGTGCGCGATACCCCGATCATGGCGGAATTTGTCGTCAAGCTGGCCGATGAACGAGGACGCATCCAGGAGCAGACCCAGTCTGCCTCGACTGCGAGCGAACTGCGCCTGCGCTATACACAAAGCGGCTACCACGTCCTCTCGGTCAAGACCAAGAGTGGTGGCCTGGGCAACAAGCGTCGCGCGAACCTGGAGACGTTTCTGATCTTCAATCAGCAATTCCTGACGCTGATTCGCGCCGGATTACCAATCCTCAGCTCGCTGGACATGTTGGCTAAAAGCCAGAAGCAGCCTATCTTCGCGGCGCAGCTGCAGAACGTAGCCGAGCGCGTGCGCACCGGCGAGTCGATCTCGTCTGCGTTCGAATCGCAGGGCGGCTTCCCTGTTATCTACACGGTCACGCTGCTGGCGGGCGAGCGGTCCGGCAACCTGGGCGAGGTGCTCGAACGCTATCTCTCCTTCCAGCGCATCTCGCTCACCTTTTCAAAGAAGGTCAAGGCGTCGCTGATCTACCCTGTGCTGCTGATCATCCTGGTGATCTGCCTGTTCATCTTCCTGATCACGTTTGTGGTGCCGCGCTTCGCCGAACTCTACGATCAGGTCGGCACCAAGCTGCCCTGGCTGACGCTGGAGCTGCTGGCCTTCGGCAAGTTCGCGCAACACTACTTCTTCTACGTCGTGCCCGTAATTGCGCTGGGGCTATGGCTGCTCTATCGCTGGTCAAAGACCACGCGCGGCGCAGACACAATCGATGGCGTGCGCATCAAGTCGCCGGTGTTTGGCAACATCTGGCTCAAGTATCAGGTCGCGCTTTTTGCGCGGACACTTTCAACGCTGCTTACGGGCGGCCTGCCGCTGGTGCCGTCGCTTGAGACCGCAGCTCGTTCCATCTCGAGCCCGCGTATCTCGAAGTCGGTCTTTCGTTCTGTCACCAGCGTTCGCGAGGGTAAGGGTTTATCGACCAGCCTGAACGCGACCGGCGTCTTCCCTGCGCTATCAACCGAGATGATCGAGGTAGGCGAGTCGACCGGCGCATTGCCGCAGATGCTGAACTCGGTTGCCGAATTTTTTGAAGAGGACGTACAGACCGCTCTTACCGCATCGCTGGCGTTGATCGAGCCGGCGATTCTCATTGTGATGGGTGTGGTCGTCGTCATCATCTTAATCGCCCTCTACCTTCCGATCTTCTCGCTGGGGAACGCGAGTAACTTCAAGTAGGAACAGGAAGAGAGATGAACGAGACGCCCAGCCGTAAGCATGGCAATGACTTCACAGCGAGGCGGCAGCTTACGGGAGACAAATAAATTTTCGCGTTCCATGGGTGAGCTTCTTGGTCTTGTCCTCGCTCGATTGGCCGGAGAAGAATGCGACCATGCGCAATGAACCTGTTCCGGAGATCCAGCGCCACTTGATGGCTCTTGAAGCAACAGGCTCGTCGGACAATGCTCCAGCACCAAGAACGCTTACAGGGAACTAACAGCGGTACCCAGGAAAGAATCATGGCAGACGCCCCCGTACTCACCTTACCGACCGACACCGACGAGCAGGAACATGCGCAGATGCTCGCGCGGCGATACCGCTGCGAATTCGTCGACCTGAAGAACTTCCGCATCCAGCACGACCTGTTTCGCTCGGTGCCGGTCGACATGATGTTCCGCTACAACTTTGTGCCGATTGAGCAGCTTCCCGACCGGCTGGTCATCGCGGTCAACGATCCTTCGCGCCTCATGGTGCTCGACGAGATCGCGAGCCTGCTCAACCAGCGCCTCGTCACACGCGTCGCCACGCTCTCGCAGATCAACGACCTGCTCAAGAAGACCGAGCAGTCGCAGCGCGTGCTCGATGAAGCGACTGAAGGCCTGACCTTCGACGTCATCTCGGTCAATGACCAGGACGATGAGTCGATCACCATTGAGAAGCTCACCGCGGAAGAAGATATCTCGCCGATCATCCGTCTGGTCGACACGACGATCTTCACCGCGCTCGAGCGCCGGGCCTCGGACGTACACATAGAGACCTACGACGACCAGCTGCTGGTCAAGTACCGCATCGACGGCGTACTGCACCCGGCGATGGCACCGATTGCGCGCGAGCATCATCAAACGATTCTCTCGCGCATCAAGGTCATGTCTGAGCTCGATATAGCCGAGCGCCGCGTTCCCCAGGATGGCCGCTTCCGCGTGCGCTACAAGGGACGGCTGATTGATTTTCGCGTCTCGATCATGCCGACGGTGCACGGGGAAAACGCCGTGCTCCGCGTGCTCGACAAGGAGTCGATGTCGGAAAAGTTCAAGTCGCTCACGCTCGACGTGGTCGGCTTTGGCGACGAGGACCTGAAGCGCTTCCGCCGGTATATTCGCGAGCCCTACGGGATGGTGCTCGTCACCGGGCCGACCGGCTCGGGCAAGACGACCACGCTCTACGCTGCGCTCAACGAGATCAAGTCAGATGAAGACAAGATCATCACCATCGAGGATCCGGTTGAGTATCAGATACGCGGCATCACGCAAATTCCTGTCAACGAGAAAAAAGGCCTGACCTTCGCGCGTGGTCTCCGCTCGATCCTGCGCCATGACCCGGACAAGATCCTGGTTGGCGAGATCCGTGACCAGGAGACCGCGCAGATCGCCATCAACTCAGCGCTGACCGGCCACCTTGTCTTTACGACGGTCCACGCGAACAACGTTGTCGACGTGCTCGGCCGGTTCCTCAACATGGGCGTTGAGGCCTACAACTTTGTCTCTGCGCTCAACTGCATCCTCGCGCAGCGGCTGGTCCGCATGATCTGCGAGCACTGCATTCACAGCGTCTACTACGACGACGAGTTCCTCGCGATGAGCGGCCTCAACGTCGAGGAATGGCGAGGCTTTGCCTTCAAGGAGGGCCGTGGCTGCATCGAGTGCGGCGGTACCGGGTACCGCGGACGAACCGCGATTCACGAGCTTCTCGATCTAACTGACCCGATCCGCGAGATGATTCTAGAGAAGAAACCCAGCTCCGAGGTTCGCAAGCTGGCCGCGGCCGAGGGCATGCAATTCCTGCGCGAGTCAGCGCTTGACCGGGTGCGCCGCGGGCTTACCACCATGAAGGAGATCAACAAGGTGACCTTCATCGAGGCGAATCGCTGATGCTTGAGCGCCTTCCCCTGCTTTCGGCCGGTATCTCCCTGCGCCCGGCGCTCGCCTGCGAGATCTCGCCCGCCGGCGTGCTTGCCGCGCGACCTGAAGTCGACTCGCTCGTGACGCAGTTTGTTGCGCTCCCGCCGGGGACGCTTTTGCCAAGCACCCGACCGCCAAACATTCTCGATCGTCCTCGCCTCATTGCTGCGTTGCGTACCGCGCTCCCTGCTGTGGCGGTGCCTGGCCGCAACCTGCCCGGCGGCCG
>CAZZYO010000129.1:0-9953 GCA_964658255.1 Candidatus Babeliales bacterium | reverse complement strand
TCCTCGAGTCGAAGACCTATCTCTTCCCGCTGCTCTTCCATTGAGGGCAGTTCAAGCCCGTCCTGATGCGTGAAGAGCTCGAAGATCGGCTCCGGCGCAAGCGACCGCGAGAGCAGGTAAGCGATGGTGTTTGCAAGGATGACAGGCAGGATGATCGAGTAGTTCTGGCTCACCTCGAGCACCATGAAGACGGACGTGAGCGGCGCTCGCAGAAAACCTGCGAACAGCACGCCCATGCCCACCAGGGCATAGGAGCCGACCGACCCCGAGGCGTGCGGCATGATCATGTGCTGGATGGTGCCAACCGCGGCGCCCAGCATGGTGCCGATAAAGAGCGTTGGCGCAAACATGCCGCCGGGCGTGCCGCTCGAGAACGAAACAGTGGTCGCGATCATCTTCGCCACCACAAGCGCGGCCAGCATCTGCCATGGGAACTGCCCGTGCATGGCCTGGTCCATCGTCTCGTAGCCAGGGCCCATTACCTGTGGCAGGCCAAAGTACCCGATGAGCCCGACAAAGAGCCCGGCAAGAGCAGGCTGCACGTAGTGGGTAGACGCGGGCAGACTACGTAGACGGGGCCGCAGGTACCCGAGCGCTCGCGAAAAGATAAATGCCGAAAAGCCGCCGAGCACGCCCAGGACAGCGTAGGCGGTGAGCTCGCGCGGATCGCGTAGCGTGACCGATGGTATGCGGAACATGGGCGCTGCTCCCCAGAACCAGCGCGCCACGCAGACGCTGGAAATAGCCGAGAGCACGATCGAACCCAGTACCGCGGCCGACCAGTGGCCGATGACTTCCTCGATGACGAACAGGATTGCCGAGATGGGCGCATTGAAGGCGGCAGCGAGACCAGCCGCCGCGCCAATCGGCGCAAAAAGTCGCAGCGAATGCCGCGACAGCCGCAGTTTGCGCGCGACAATCGAGGCCACGCCTGCGCCGATCTGCAGCGAGGGATCCTCGGGGCCAAGCGAGAAGCCGCAACCGATTGCAATGGCCGCGGTGATGAACTTTCCTATCACCGTTTTGAAGGAGATAAAGCCGTTGTAGATATAGAGCGCCGCCTTGGTCTGGTTGACGCCCGAGCCACGCGCACCTGGAAAGACAAACCGCACCAGCGCGGCCACCACGAATCCGGCTATGCAGGGCACCAGATACAACCGCGACTGGCCCATGTGCGGGGCTGAGCCAAGCGTGAGGATCTTGATCCACTCGATCGCAATGCGAAACGAAACTACCAGCAGACCGGAGATGACGCCGATGAAGATTGACAGCACCAGGAAGAGGCGCTCCTCGCGCTTGGGGGCGATCTTCTGCAGGTCGACTTCACTGCCACTGGTCTGCATGACGGGTTGCATGCCGTCCGGACCGGGCTCGATCAGGACCTGGTCCCCGGGGCTTATGGGGGGTTCTGGCACCGAGTCTGAGGACGGGCTGCTCTGCACTGCCAGGCGGGTGCGGTCGGCGCTCATGGTTATTTCATCATCCTCTGGATTATGGCTGCTCAATCTCGTCCGGCGCTTCGGCTATCTTCAGCAGCAGCGCGTCTTCGCCAGCCGGGGCGCCGCAAAGCTGCGCAGTTGTTCTCTCCGTGTCATAGACGAGCAGCAGCGTGGTTTGGAGCAGCGCGGGATCACGCTCCAGTTTGCGCCCAAGCGCCGTCTCCGGTGGCAGCGCCTGCCATCGCGCGCCGAGGCCGCTGAGCGTGCTCGATGCAGCGCCCCCCGCCTCGGCGACCCCAGGCAGCAGCGTAGGCGGGGCAGACGTTGCGGGCCCCGCCAGGCTGTCCCGCGCGCGAGCAACAGCGCTCAGGGCTGAGCGAAGCGGGCTTTGCGGAGGTACGGGCTGCGCGCTGACCGGGGCACTCGGCGCGTTCGGCGCGTTGCTCGGGGTCGCTGCTGCAGGTGCAACGGGTGCGGCGCAGGAGGCCAGTCTTGCGGAGGCAACCTGGGCATCATGCGCCACGCGCACCGCACGGGCGTGCGCAGTCAAACCGGGAGACGGAAAGAGGACGAGGAGCTGGTTGGCCTGCTCGATCAGCCCGTGCACGGCGTTACGTTCGTCCTCGGGCAGGTGCGCGTAGTCAGGCTGCTGGATCGCCTCTTGTAGCAGGTTTCGCGCGGCCAGGTAGTGGCTCTCCGCGGCAGCCGTGCGTCCGGCGCCTACCATGGCAGCGGTCCGAGTATCGCGAAAGGCCATGGCCTTGCGGTACAGATGGAGTGCATCCCCGTCGCCCTGCGCCTGCTCCAGCAGGGCCGCCGCCGTAAGCTGCAGCTGGTGGTTATCAGCAGCGTTGCCGGCAGCGATCAACAGCTGGCTTCGAGCCTCGTCAAATCGATGCTGAGCGATCAGGTAGCGGGCCAGCTCCAGGCGCACTTCGCGACGACGCAGGGTGCCATCGCCATTCCAGGTGCCGTCGAGCGCGGCCTCGTAGTCGTCCACCGCTGCTGGCACGTTGCCTTGGCGGATGGCCAGCCGCGCCAGTTGCAGATTGATCATCCCATCGCCAGGCGCACTCTCGTGCAGGGTGTTGAAGTAGACCAGAGCCTCCTGGGTCCGACCCGCCTCGGCAAGCGCCGTGGCGAGTTCGACCTGGAGGCCGCGGTCGTCGGGCGCGTAGGCCAGGGCGGAGCGAAGACTCTCGATGGCGACCTGCGGGCGCCCGTTGCGCAGGGCCAGCTCGCCCCGCGCATGCCAGCGCTGCTCAAGCCGGGTGCGATGGGCGGCAAAGGAATGGAAGAGCAGGTAGGTGATAAAGATGAGCGCAAGTACGATGGTCAGCAAGGTGGTAAGCGCGAGGGCATCCCGGACCACGAGCCGTTGCCTTTCCGCGCGCTCCTCGAGTGTCAGCGTTGTGCGGAACCGCAGCGTCGGCATCACTCCTCTACTGTAGCGCTTCCTGTCTGGTACCTGCTGGGGACGGCAGCCATTCGTGCTGACAGATGCCGGCGCCAGCAAACCTAAGCCAGGTCCCTGCCATCTCAAGCGCTTGCAGAACCGGGCGCCCAGTCCTTAGGAGGAACACACGCATGGCATCGACCGTCTGGAAGGGCTACATCTCCTTTGGTCTCATCTCGGTACCCATCCGCATGTACGTGGCCGCGCGCGAGCAGCACATCAGCTTTAACCAGGTGCACGCTACCTGCGGCACGCGCATTAAGCAGCAGCTGTGGTGCCCGACTGATGAACGGGTGGTCGAACGGGACGAGATCGTCAAGGGGTATCCTTCGCCCGAAGGCGGCTACGTGACGATCAGCAGCGAAGAGCTGAAGCATCTAGAAGCTGAGTCTTCGCAGACCATGTCGATCGTGCAGTTTGTGCAGCTGGACGATGTCGATCCGATCTACTACGAGAGCAGCTACTACACGGTCGCGGAGGAGCCCGGCAGGCGGGCCTACGCGCTCATGATGCAGGGCATGGCGCACCTGAAGCTGGGTGCGATCGCCAACATCACGCTGCACCAGAGGGAGCAGGTGGTGCTGATCCGGCCCTACGCGCACGGCTTGGTGCTGCACACGCTCTACTACCCGGAAGAGGTGCGCGAGCTGGACGAGTATGGTGGGCAGGAAGAGCTGAAGCTGCAGCCGCAGGAGGTGCAGTTGGCCGAGCAGTTTATGCAGCAGCTGGCAGGAGCGTTTCATCCGGATGCCTTCACCAACACCTACCAGGAGCGGGTCGAACAGCTGATCGCAAGCAAGACTGCCGGCAAGCCGGAGCCGAATGTAGAGGCGCCGAAGAAGCCCGCAGCCGGTGTGGTGAACCTGATGGATGCGCTGCGCAAGAGTATCCAGGACCGTGAGGCCAAGGCCGGCGTCAAGCCGATTCGCGCAGAGGCAGCTGCCACGCAGCCGGAGCCGGAACAAGAAGGTGCGCAGGAGAAGCCCGCGGCGAAGGCTCGCCGCAAGCGGGCCAGTTAGCTTACTTAGTGCGGGCCGGCTCGTTGACGGTAAGTATCTGGTCCGCTTGAAGATTCTCAAGGTGCTGCACGATGCCGGATGGCCAGTGAATGGTCACCGACGCCCCAGTAGCAGCGGCAAGCCCGAAGTGCACCCGCTTGTCGCTTGCCGACAGGTAGCTGCTGGTCGTCGAGACCGTCGCACACTGTGAACCGCCGCCCGTGGTGAGCGTGACAAGCGCGCCGATTGCGTCGCGGTTCGACGTGTGGCCGACCAGGTTCAGCGTGAGCCAGTGGTTCGCGGTTGCACTCTTGTTGTGCAGGATGTGTGCCGGGCCGCCATTGGTCGAGACCACGGCATCGAGACGCCCGTCGTTGTCGAGGTCGCCGATCGCAAGGCCACGGCTCACCCACGATTCCTTGAATGCAGGTCCAGACTGCTGGCTTACGTCGACAAAGCCCTTGCCTGTGTTGCGGGCCAGCAGCATGGGCTCCCGATACCGCAGTTGCGGATTGGTAAGCTCCACTGTATCGAGATCGTGTCCCTGCGCAATCAGCAGATCCTTGAGCCCGTCATTGTCATAGTCAAGGAACCGGATCCCCCAGCCCGAGTGCAGCATCGTGAATTTTGCCAGCCCGGCAAGATAGGTTTCGTAGGTGAAGGAGCTATCGCCGTTGTTGCGATAGAGCGCGTACTTTTGCGTGGCAAGGTTGGTGATCACGAGGTCCGCCCGGCCATCGTTATCGTAGTCAGCCACGTCAATGCCCATGCCGGCATAGGTGCGCCCCTCGCCGTCGACAGCCATCTCTGCCGAAAGGCCTGTCTCTTCAAACAGGCCTTGTCCCTTGTTGTGATAGAGGAACTCGAACATCGAGTCATTTGCGACCGCGATGTCGATCTTGCCATCGCCGTCCAGGTCGCCGATCGCGAGGCCCAGACCCTTGCCCGGGCGATCCATGCCGATCTTTGCTGCGACCTCGGCAAAGGTGCCATCACCGTTGTTGTGGTAGACCAGCGGCGCAATGGCAGCGAACAGGTCGGGATGGCAGTAGGCGCGGTAACCTTCGCGGTGTTCGCCGCAAAAGGTGTCGTCGAAGTCCCAGCGCATGTACCGTAACACGATCAGGTCGAGCCTGCCGTCGCTGTCGAGGTCAACCCAGGCCGCGGAGGTCGACCACGTCTCGCCCGGCGTGGACGGGCCGCCAGTGCCTGAGGCGGCGGTGACATCGGTGAAGGCTCCATGCCCGTTGTTGTGGTACAGGCGATTGCCCCCGTAAGTGGTTACGTACAGGTCCTCAAAGCCATCGTTGTCGTAGTCGCCGACGGCCACGCCCATCCCGTAGCCAACGCCTTTCAGGCCAGAGGCCTCGGTCACGTCTTCAAAGGTGCCGTCGGGCTTCTGATGATAGAGCCTGTTCCACTCCGCCGGGCCTGTTTTTTGCGGCACCGCTCCCTTTGGCGTGGGGTCGGCGAGCGTCGCGCCGTTGACAAAAAAAAGATCGAGACGCCCATCGTTGTCATAGTCGAACGTTGCGACCCCTGAACCCATGGTCTCAATCAGGTACTTGTGCGGAGTGTGGGAGGCCACGCCTGTAAAGTGCACACCCGCCTTCTGCGTGATGTCCTCAAAGTCACCGGCAGCAGGGGCTGGGACCTGCTGTGCCAAGCACAGGGCTCCTGCGCCAAGCATGCAGGCGGCTGCCGTGAGCTTGGGAAGCGAGGTAATCTGCGGAGGTCTCCACGTCAATCCCACGGCTTGATTGTAACCAGGCCGGGCGTCTGGACGGCAGGGCCGTCTGGACCTGACCAAGTAAGTGGCAACCAGCTCAGGAGCCGGCATAGAGCTGAAACGCGGCCCAGTAATATGGTTTGCGAAAAACCCCGCCGCGGCTGATCATGGCCAGTTTGGCTTGTCGCAGAGCAGCACAGGGCGGGCGGCCCGCGACTAACTGCGTGTAGAAATCACTCATAAGTTGTGGCGTCGAAGTATCATTCACGTCCCACAGTGCACCGACAACGTAATGCGCTCCGGCGCGCAGAAATGCCCAGGCCAGCCCCACCAGGCCTTCGCCCGAGTAGGAGCGGATGCCCGAGCCGTAGCAGGCTGAGAGCGTAACAAGATCAGCGTGGAGCGGCGTCTGCACTATCTCGCGCGCGTAGAGCTTGCCCGATTCCGGGGCATCTGCCGGCGCCGATAGAATCACCGACGAGTCGAGCGGCGTCAGCTCGTTCGCCGTACCGTGTGCGACAAAGTGGATCACATCAAACCTGGCTGGCTTGCTGTTACGAAATGCTTGAGGTGTAGCGTTGGCCCCGGTGAGCACGACACTGCTCTCGGCCGGATAGTGGCCGAGGACGCTAGCAGCTTCCTGCGCCGCAAAGGGCAGCCTGGCGAAGTCGGTGCCGGAGTAGACGGGATCACCCACAAGCAGGAGCTTCTGACCCGGAGCTGCATTCTGAGCAGGTGCGGGACGCGATCTGGCAAGCATGCTCAACGAGCGTGCATCGACGATGGTCGCGTCTTCAATCCAGTAATGCGGTCGAGGGCCCGGGGCAAGCAGCGTCTCAAAATTGAGAGCGTGCAAGCCCTCTCCGGCGATCACGAAGATCTTGCCCGGAAGCTTGCCCTTCGGCGCGAGAACCGGCAGCGCAGGCTGGATCAAAAGCTGAAACAAAGTAGATCCGGCGCTGTTCGTATCCGCCAACAGGTCTCTTGAAGCAGAGATGGAGCGTGCGTGCGCTTCGACCAGCGGTTCAATTTGCGCCTGGCCGGGCAGGCGAAAGAAGGCGGTGCGCTGTGGCGTCACGGCCCACAGGTAAGAGGTACCAGGTCGCAGACAGTAGACCAGCACGGCACCTTCGAGGTTTGCCGCAATGCGCGTCGGCGCCATGGACTTTGCTGCGCCAGGATGCTCTTGCCCGGTTGGACCAAGCGCTTCAGCAAGCGTGGCAGCGCGGCTCTGATCCAGGATTGCGAGCGCCGCGTTCGTGTGGCCCAAAGCAATCTCGTGCTCCATGGCATCGAGGTAGAGGGTGCTACCGCTTTCGGCAAATGGCAGGCGTGTTTCTAAATTTGCTACCGAGAGCCGCTGCTTGCGGAATGTATACATGGCCCGCAGAAACCATGTGTCTGCGAGACTCTCGCAATGCTGCTTTGCGTAAAGTCGCGCGAGTGCGCCTTCAATCTGCCACCGAGCCGAGGTCCTGCTGGCGGCTCCTCGCTCGAGTGCAAGCAAGTCTGCTTCGGCCTGCTCGTAGTCGCCACCCTGGATCCGCGCAAGCGCTTGCACCAGCAACGGCTGCACTGTAGCGGAGGTGTCACCGCGCTTGTGCGCCATCAGGGTCGCCTCGCGCGACTGCGCAAGAGCGCCCGCAGTGTCGTGTTTTTCCAGGGAGAGATAAGCGATCGCGGTAAGCGCATTGCCGGTCTCTTCGTCGTTGGCCAGCGACCGGGCCAGCGCGAGTGATTGCCCGTAGGAGACGCGGGCACCCTCCAGGTCGCCGAGGCGCGCCTGGCTCAGTCCTATGTCGCTCAGCCAGGCGACCTGGTCGATAGGGGAACCGAGTGCCCGCGCCTGTTCTTCGGCAATGCGGGAACTTGCAAGCGCACGACGGTAATCGCCTACCTTGTAGTAGGTCGAGCCAACCGCACCCGCGGCTATCTCAAGCGCCAGGCGTGCGCCTATTTTCTTTGCCAGCTCCGAGGCGCGGCCGAGGCGGGTGAGCGCGTCATCGTAGTGCTCCTGTCGCAGCGCATTGACGCCAAGGTTCAGCAGTGCCTGCACCTGCTGGAACTGGTCCTCGGTGCGCTCCGCGCTCGCCAGGCTTTGCGAGAAGTCGTGCTCGGCTGCGTCAAGCCTGCCCTTTTCGCCGTCGATGATTCCTTGCACAAGCAGCACGGAGGCCCGGCATGCATTTTCAAGGCACTGCTGCTGCGCATCTGCCAGGGCGGTCGCGGCGCGCGCCAGGTCGCCTGTGCGGCTGTACGCGATGGCGAGCAGGGTGCTTCGTGTTACGGCAAGCGTGGTGTGGGTGCCCACCGCAAGCAGGGGATTGTGTAACAGCGTCAGTGCGTCCGGGCTGCGCCCCTGGTAGATGCGAACGCGAGCCTGGAGGAGCAGGAATCGCGCGCGCCAAAGACGATCTTCGGTTTGGTCGAGTTCGAGCTGGGCAGTTGCCTGCGCTGCCTCGGCTTCCGACTTCGCGAGCTCTCCCGAGACAAAATCGTGTTCTATCGAGCGGTAGAGCAAGTCCGGCGACGGGCTGGTGTGGTGGGCACACCCCACTACCAGAAGCAGCAGCCATCCTAAGGCATATAGCGGCCGTTCGAGCGAGCCGAGCCAGCGCTGACCGTGCCCTGTGCAATGCAGCCCATCTCCGCGCGAAGCATGGTCAACTCGACGGCAAACGGGGTGATGTATAACTCGCCAAGAAATACATTGCCGAAGTCGGGTATATGCAGCACGTGCCCGTAGGCCGCGCCGGGTTCTGCCAGGGTGGCTGACTGCACGAGCGTGCATAGCGCACTGCCTTTCTCTCGCAGGTCCTCGCTCGGCCTGCCATAGTCGAAACGTTTGCCGAGCGTGTCAACCAGCACCTGGCGCTGCTCGCCTCGCTCCTCAAACTGCAGTTCTGCAACTTCGAGCAGATCGCGAAAACCAGGTGCGTGGCTGACCGCAGCCTCGCGCGCACTCTGTTCCTGTCGTCCTGCGCCAAACACGCGCCGGTCGAGTACAGGATGGATAGGCTCGCCATTGATGCACAGGTTGACCAGCTGCGTGCCCAGCAGCGATATCTCCGCCGGAGCGTTGTCGTAAGGGTGCATGACCGTAAGCTGCGCCACGATCCGGTCCGCAGTAACAATATCGAGAATGTTCAAACCTTCTACGCTTGCCGTGGCAATGGAGCGGTAGCCCCGGTCCTTGTGTTCTGAGCCTGAGACGTGGGAGCGAGCCGTGTCTACTGTAATCACGCCGTCGACGTGAAACTGCTCAACACGCGTCGAGCCGAAGCCGCCCGCGTGCGCAAGGGAAGACGAAGCCTCTGTGGTCACTACTCGCTCTACTGGCTGCACCAGGTGGCCGCCGAGCGCGTTGGCGTCAGCGTGATAGTAAAAGCCGGAACGCTTACTTACATCCATCCCACACGTCCTTGCACAAAATTAGTTACCGAGCTCTAAAACAAATTGCCGGCTGGCAAGGCTTTCCAGCTTAGCACCAGCGGCGCCAGGGTGCGCGCGGGAGCCCTCAATCGCCAGTGTATTTGTGCCGGCGGTTGTTACATCCGCAGGAACGTGAATCTGCACGGTATCCTGCGCTGACGAGGACGCGATGGTTCCACGCCAGGCCAAGCGGCCGCCCGGAGCATAGAGCGAGCATAGATAGCTCCTGTAGACCGGCTGTGTCGGGATATCGACCGAAAGCAGGAAAGATCCGTGCACGGGAGCGCTCACATGCGGGATGGTGCCTGCGCCTCGCGATGAGCCGCCGGTCAGCATCACGTCGCTCAGGATACCTGGAGCCTCAGCCTGGGCCAGCTGCTGGTGCATGTGTGGCACCAGCACGAGCGACTGGTAGGCGATGGCAACCAGGCTTGCTGCGAGCGCGGGTGCGAGCCATGCAGGGCTCAGCAGGCGGCGGCGCTGTGGGGTAGCCGGCGCTGCCGTCACCGTCTGCCGCGCTTGCTGCGCGAGCTCGCTCTGCGCGGCGTTTAGAAACTTGACCCCCGCCTTCAAATCAGCGGCGCAAAGCTCGCAGTCAAACAGGTGCTCCTCGAACTGCTCGCGTTGCGGCCCTGCGAGCTCGCCAAGCAGATACTTTTCGACGTACATCTCGCGGAGTGCGTCCTGGTGTTCCATCTTCGTCAGCTCCTCCTGTTGCTGCATGGTGACCCGGCAGGCCACAGCGTTACAAAAAAGTTTGCAGTCAGGCTGAGTGCCCGCCGGTGGAGCGTCGCTCGTACTTCTCACGAAACGCCTGCTTGGCACGATGGACCAGCACGCGCATGTAGTTGCGGTCGATGCCCAGCTCGCGGCAAACCTCGTCCTTGTCCCGCTCTTCG
>CAZZYO010000128.1:0-10070 GCA_964658255.1 Candidatus Babeliales bacterium | reverse complement strand
CACCCCTCACGGTGCGCCCAATGTGTTTAGACCTCTCTACCAAAACATATATAGCGCTACACGAAAGTGTTGTCTTCCAAGCGTCCGGGCGGCGGCCAGTCCTTGCCTGGAGGAACGAAGCCGAGAGCGTATCCCGGGTCCACGCTCGTAGATTGAGCGGTTTGCGTCACCTTTTATCGATAAGCCCAGGTGTCAGGAATTTGGTGATTGGATTGCCATATGCTCAGCATGGTCTCTCGAACTCGCCTCCGCCTCTTCTCCCTGCATCTGCCTTTTTCGCTCTCGCTTGGACTTGGCACGCTCGCGACATCAGCCCTGCTGCTCGCTCCTGCGTCAGCCCAGGTGACCAATGCCGCAGGCACCATCCAGGGCACGATCACCGATCCTTCCGGTGCCGTGCTGCCGGGTGTGCTGGTAACCATCTCACAGCCCTCAACCGGTGCCACCAAGACGCTCACGACCAATGGCAGCGGCTACTACTCTGCCGGTACGCTGGTCCCGGGGACGTACAGAGTGCACGCCACGCTGACCGGTTTCTCCTCGATCGACGAGACGCTCGAGGTCCAGGTTGGCAACGCGGCCAATGGCAGTCTCAAGCTTGGCGTGGGCAGCTCGGCGACCACGGTGCAGGTGGAAGCCAACGCGCTCTCGGTCGACACCACCCAGACCACGATCCAGGGCGTGTTGACCCAGCAGCAGATCCAGGCCCTGCCGCTCAATGGACGTAACTTCCTCGACCTTGCCCAGCTCCAGCCGGGCGTACAGATCCAGGATGGCACCAGCTTTGATCCCACCAAGAACGGCTTCTCGTCCATCTCCTTTGGCGGGCGATACGGACGCACGGCCCGCATCGAGCTCGACGGCCTCGACATCTCGGACGAAAACGTCGGCACGACGACCCAGAACATCTCCGAGGACGCTATCCAGGAGTTCCAGGTCGCCCAGTCCAACCTTGATATCTCTACGTCGATCACCTCCTCCGGCTCAGTCAATGTCGTCAGCCGGTCCGGGTCCAATGCCGTGCATGGCGAAGAGGGCTACAACTTCCGCGACAAGCGCGCGGGCGGGGCTAACTTCCCAGGTGGCCAAAACAACTATCTCCAGCGCAACAACGTGAGCGGTGGCGTCGGCGCAGCTCTTATCCCGGGCAAGGTTTTCTACTTCTTCTCCGCTGAAAACTTTACCCAGCACCTGAATGCGCCGGTAAATCTCGCCGGGACCGCGCTCTCTGATGTTTCGGCCACCAACCCCTACTTCGGTTCGCCGTACCACGAGCTTGAGCTGCTGGGCCGCTTTGACTTCAACCTGCCCAACGGCTACAAGGCCTTCATCCGCGGTGCCTACCACCACAACACCGACGTGGCTGGATTCGGCGGGTCGAACAACTACTCGCCTTATAACAACGAGGACAACACGCCGAATGTCGGCGGCGGCTTGGATTTTCTGACGGGTAACTTCAGCCACTCCTTCCGTGTGGGCTACTTCAAGTTCGTGAACCACATCACCGATGCGACCTCGGGCGGTGGCATCTACAACCCGCTGCTGGCCAACGGGATCACGGCCTCTGTCGCGATCGGCTCCTTCTCCTCCGGGCCGAGCTACCTGGCGCCGCAAACCACAGTGCAGAGCAACCGCCAGTCCAAGTACGACGGCAGCTGGACCAAGGGTCCGCACACCATCCGCTACGGTGCCGGGTACACGCGGCTTTACGGCGGCGGCTTTGCTTCGTTCTATGGCATCGGCCCTTATATCGAGTCGAGCTACGATACGGCGACCCTGGCTTACATGCAGAGCTCTAACTACACGATGCCGTTTGCCGGTGGCACGGGCAACCCGCTCAACTACCCTGTCGGTTATTCAAATGGCAACCAGTCGACAGGCGCCGTGCTGGGCAACGGGCAGGGCTACGACACCGAGATCGCTAACTTCGGCTTCCCGGGGGGCGGCCAGTTCGATACACGCGTGACCGCGTACCTGGGAGATACCTGGAAGGTGATGCCGAAGCTCGTGGTCAATTACGGGCTGCGCTACATCCATGACACGGGTCGTAACGACGCCGATCTACCCACGATCCCGCTGCTCGATCAGCTTGGGCCCGGCCTGGGCAATCGCGTGCACCAGCCTGGCTCCAACTTCGGGCCGCAGGCTGGTATCTCCTATGACATCACGGGCAAGGGAACCACCGTGCTGCGTGCCGGCGCCGGCCTCTACTACGAGAACAACGTCTGGAACAATGTGCTGTTCGATCGCCCGGCCCGCCTGCAGTCCGGTCTTTTCTTCGGCGCCTCGGCGATCTGCCCCAACGGCTCCATCAACATTCCTGGTCTGGGCTCGGTAAGCAGCATCGACGGGCTTGACATCGCAACACAGGTTTGCGGACAACCGGTGGGGAAGGTCGCCGGCGCGATTGCCGACCTGCAAAAGCTTTACCAGTCCAACACCATTGCTGCGGGTCCGTCGGCTAACGGGACCTACATCGGCAACACGATGTCTGAGAGCTCGACCTACACCGGGGACGTGCTCTTTGATCCCAAGTACAAGACACCCATCTCCTACCAGATGAACATCGGCGTGCAGCAGGCGATCGGGCATACGGCTGTCATTACGGCAGACTATGTCCGTAACACCAATGTGCATACGCTGCTTGGCATCGATAAGAACCACGTTGGCGCTGCTCGCTACTTCAACCAGGCGAACGCGGCAGCAGCCATCAACGCAGCTGTGAGCGCGTGCAACGCCGGGAGTCTGAACGCGGCGATCCAGGCATGCCCAGGGCTTAACACGACAACCAGCGGGGTCACCGGACTTACCATCCAGCAGCTTGCCGGCTATGGTCTCGATTCCGAATTCACCTCCGGTGAGGGCTTTCCGGGGGCGAACGCAGTGCCGGGCGGGGCTACCGGGCCAGGCTTTGCTTTCAATGGGGCAAACCCGACCTTCGGCACTGTCCAGTTTCTCTCACCGGCCGGTCGCTCCAACTACGATGCCCTTCAGGTGAATCTGCAGGAGCGCGCGAGTCACCCTCTGCCAGGTATCAAGACCTCGAATCTGACGGTCTCCTACGCCCTGAGCCGCTTCATTTCGACCGCAAACGATCAGGACTTTGGCACCACCGCCACTGACTACGACAACCCTACAAGGTTTATCGGGCCTAACGGACTCGACCGCACGCACCAGTTCTCCGTAGGCTGGGACTTTGTCATCACGCACGGTATCGAGCTCTCCACCATCGCTCACTTGTCGAGTTCCCTGCCTTCAACGCTCACCCTGCCCATCAATGGAGCGGGCGACATTTTCACCGATGACTACACCGGCGACGGGACCACGGGCGATGTTCTGCCGGGCACCAACGTTGGCGCCTTCATGCGCAAGTTTGGTGCGGGCGGTATCAACAAGGTCATCGGCAACTACAACACCAACTACGCCGGTAAGCTGACGCCTGCCGGTCAGGCCGTGGTTGCTAGCGGTCTGATCACGCAGGCGCAGATGGTGGGCCTGGGCGGTACGCTTGAGGCCATCACACCGGCACCCGCTGGCCAGGTTGGCAACGACTGGTCACGCGTCTTCGACCTTTCTGCAGGCTATCCGTTCAAGATCGGCGAAGGACTTACGGTCAGCCCGAGTGTGCATGCCTTTAACGTACTGAACGCAGCAAACTTTGACGCGGCGGGTAACCGCATGGCGAGCACGACAAGCTCGCAGCAGCTCAGTGGCGCACCGGGTAGTGCGAACGGCACAACCGCGGCCGAACGCGAGCAGTTCCGCGTGGGCCTGGGTACGGGCGTCTACTCCTTCGGCGCTCCACGTCAGATCGAGTACGGGCTCAAGTTCACCTTCTAACCAAGCACTTAGCTGCAGATACAACAAGGGGGACGGCCGCCAGGCCGTCCCCCATTTTCCTGCGCCCGCACCTAGGTAAACAAAAACTCCTTGGTACGCAGGCTGGCGATGGTGTCGCGCAGCCGGGCCGCCTTCTCGAACTCAAACTTCTTGGCGGCCTCGCGCATGTCGCTTTCCAGGTTCGCGATGTGGGCGTTCAATGCCTCCTGCGTCGCAAACTCATCCGTCTCGCTCGACTCCTCGGTCAGGTCTGCGTAGTCGGCCTTGAGGATGCGTGCGAGCGACATGTCCGTCGGCCGGATGATCGACGTCGGGGTGATGCCGTGCTCCTCGTTGTAGGCTCGCTGCACCTGGCGCCTCCGATCGGTCTCGCTGATCGCCTGCTTCATGGAGTCGGTCATCTTGTCCGCATAGAGGATCGCGCGGCCATTCAGGTTCCTCGCCGCGCGGCCTATCGTCTGGATCAGCGAGCCCACCGAGCGCAGGAAGCCTTCCTTGTCTGCGTCCAGGATCGCGACGAGTGAGACCTCGGGCAGGTCAAGCCCTTCGCGCAAAAGGTTGATACCGATCAGCACGTCGTACTCGCCTTTGCGCAGGTCGCGCAGCAGCTTCACGCGTTCAAGTGTTTCTATCTCCGAGTGCATGTACCGGCACTTGACGCCTACCTCGGTGTAGTACCCGGCCAGGTCTTCGGACATGCGCTTGGTCAGAGTGGTGACGATGACGCGCTCATTGCGCTCGACGCGGATGCGGATCTCGGCCAGCAGGTCGTCGATCTGGCCTCGGATGGGTCGTATCTCCACCTCGGGATCGATGAGCCCCGTGGGTCGAATAATCTGCTCCACGACCACACCGGCGGCCTTGGTCAGCTCGAATGGCCCAGGCGTGGCCGAGACGTAGATCGTCTGGTGAACGCGGTTCTCAAACTCGTCAAACTTGAGCGGGCGATTGTCTGTCGCCGATGGCAGGCGGAAGCCATAGTCGACCAGGTTCTGCTTGCGCGAGCGATCGCCATGCCACATGCCGTGCAGCTGCGGTACGGTTACATGGGACTCGTCGATGAAGACCAGGTAGTCGCGCGGAAAGTAGTCGAGCAGCGTGGGCGGCGGCTCGCCTGGCAGACGACCCGAGAAGTGCCGCGAGTAATTCTCGATCCCATGGCAGAAGCCCATGGACTTGATCATCTCCAGGTCAAACCGGGTGCGCTGATTGATGCGCTGCGCCTCAACCATGCGGCCCTGGCTCTCAAGCTCGCCCACCCACCACTCGAGTTCGGCAAGGATGGTTTCAACGGCTGTCTTCTTCCGCTCTGGCTGGACCACATAATGACTCTTCGGGTAAATAGGCAGACGGGCGTACGTTTGCTTGACGGTGCCGAAAAGCGGGTCGATCTGCGA
The DNA here is from genome assembly GCA_964658255.1 of Candidatus Babeliales bacterium. Lineage (GTDB taxonomy): Bacteria > Acidobacteriota > Terriglobia > Terriglobales > Acidobacteriaceae > EB88. The sequence goes on along the minus strand of CAZZYO010000128.1, from coordinate 4,833 downwards.
GAGCGCGTCTACTTCATCGCCAAACAACTCGATCCGGTAGGCGCTTTCGTCATAGGTCGGGAACACTTCGATAACATCTCCGCGAACCCGGAACGTACCGCGCCGGAAGTCTCCGTCCGTGCGCTCGTAAAGTATCTCGACTAACTTCTTGGTGATATCTTCGCGGCGTATCTTCTGGCCTTTCTCAAGGAAGAGCAGCATGCCATAGTACGCCTCAGGCGAGCCCAGACCGTAGATGCAGGAGACGCTGGCGACAATGATGGCGTCGCGCCGCTCAAAGAGCGACCGGGTGGCCGAAAGCCGCAGCTTGTCGAGCTCCTCATTGATGGTCGCCTCCTTCTCGATATACAAGTCGCCGGAAGGAATGTATGCCTCGGGCTGGTAGTAGTCGTAGTAGGAGACGAAATACTCGACCGCGTTGTTAGGGAAGAACTGCTTGAACTCATGGAAGAGCTGCGCGGCGAGAGTCTTGTTTGGCGCCAGAATCAGGGCAGGGCGGTTTAACTCGGCGATGACCTTGGCGACGGTAAATGTTTTGCCGGAGCCGGTTACACCGAGCAGCACCTGGTGCTCCTCGCCCGTGCTGGTGCCGGAGAGAAGCTCTTCAATGGCGCGGCCCTGATCACCGCGCGGCTCGTAATCGCTGACCAACTCAAAATCCATGCGCTACTCTTTCTCCGGGGCGCTCCGCCCAAGGGCCCGCGGCCACTCCGCCGGGCTGTCCACCGCTGCGTCGACGAGCGCTTGCGCTTCCATTGCGGCGATGCTGTGTGGCGAAAGTCCATACCGGCAGCCGATGCTCCAGGCGCCTGCCGCGCGTGCGGTCAACACGTCCACGTCGGAGTCGCCGACCATCAGCGTCTCTTCCGGCTCGGCGCCAGCCTCCTGCATCAGCTGCCGCAGGCCTGCCGGATCAGGCTTCTTGGTGGCAAAGCTGTTGCCGCCGTAGATCTGACGGAAATAGGGCGCTAGCCTCAATGCGTCGCATATCTCCCGCGACGGGATGACGGGTTTATTGGTCAATACCGCCATGGCGCGGTCCATGGCTCGATCTCCGCTGCGCAGCGCTTCCAAAGCAGGGAAGACCCCATCGTAGACATACGTGTGGTCAAGCTTGTGCCTGCGGTAGGAGTCGAGAAACAACGCAAGCGCCTGCTCTACAAGTTGCTCATCCGCAGGGTCGCCCAGTGCGCGCCGCACCAGCATCCCCGCCCCGTCCCCTATGTAGCCGGCGATGATGGCCTCAGGAAGCGTCGCTCTGCCGAGCGTGCTGAGCATCACGTTGACCGCATTCGCCAGATCCTGGCGGGAGTCAATCAGGGTCCCGTCCAGGTCGAACACCAGCAGGCGCAATCGGTCGAATGGGATCGCGCGAAACACGGAAAGCATACTTCTACGATAAAGCAGGAAAGCTCCGGCGATTCCGTCCGAAAAATATCAGAGACGGGGAGGCCGATCCTGGCTTATACTCGGCGCGCGCGAGCCGTACCACCCCAACCTAACCCGCCGCGCAGCATTGAGGAATCACGATGGCAGGACCGCTTGGAATCTCGCCGTACCTGGTCGTCAGCGATGGCAGCGCAGCCATCGACTTTTACAAGGCAGCCTTTGGGGCAGTTGAGCAGAGCCGACACCAGGCCCCCAACTCGAGCAAGCTGATGCATGCCATGCTCGAGGTACATGGCTCGGTCCTGTCGCTCGCGGACGACTTTCCTGAATTTATGGGTGGCAAGAGCCGCACGCCGCAGGCTTTGGGCGGCACCCCGGTTACCATCCATATCCAGGTGGAAGATGCCGATGCGGTCTGGGCGCAGGCTACCGCCGCTGGCGCGACGTCCATCTTTCCGCTTAAAGAGCAGTTTTGGGGCGAGAAGTACGGCAAGCTGGTCGACCCGTTCGGACACGAGTGGTCGATCGGCCAGATGATCCGGACTGTCACCGAAGAGGAGACTGTCGAGGCGGCAAAGGAGTACTTCGTGCACGACCCTGTGCTTGGTTAACCAGACGGGCAGCGCTCCAGGCCCAACAGAGTGCTGCCCGGTATCACTGGATCTTGATGTCGCCCGAGCCGGTGTTAACGCGGATCTTTGGCCCGCCTCCACCGGCATTCCCGACCAGGTGATGCTTGTCGTTGGACAGGGTCTTTGACAGCTCGCTGCTGGTGTGGATATCCCCCGAGCCAGTCTCGGCATCGAGCGAGTAAGGAACGCTGCCTACGTCCAGGGTGACTGTGCCGGAGCCTGTCTCCAGCTTCCAGGCTGAAGCTGGCCGCCCGGCAACCTGGAGATCGCCCGAGCCGGTATGCGCCCAGAGCGAACCCTGTACGTTTTTGAGCGCGATAGACCCGGACCCTGTTTGCGCTTTGACATCGAGCGACGAGAGCATGCTCGCCTTGATCTCGCCCGAGCCCGCCTCCAGGTTCACATGATCGCTGAGTCCTGTTGCATCAATCGACCCCGAGCCGGTATGCGCCTGCACCGGGCCGCCCTCGTCTGTAATGCGAATGTCGCCCGAGCCGGTGTTTGCGCGCAGGTCGGTGCCGCGCGGCGTGGTGATCTCATAGTCGATCGCTACGTTTGCAATCTTCATCTGCTTGCCGATGCTGATGATGTTGCCGGTTTGCATGACAGGCGGGTTGGCGACCACCTGCTTGACGCGATCCTCGGCTGAGCCGGTGTTGTCGCCCCAGCCCCAGCCATTCTTCCCTGCATGTACATGCGCCACGATCTGGACCTGGTCCGAGGAGCCAGGCTGCACGTGGATGAAGCCTGACCCCGTTTCTACCGAGAGCAGCACGGCGCCTTTGACGGTCAGCTTACGCTCAAAGCTCCCCTCGGCCGCGTTTGCTGTCGCGGTCGCCAGCGCCGCCAGGGAAATCACGGTAAGCGCCTTGCACATACTTTGGTTCATCGCTTCTCCTGTCAAATCAATCGCACCCAGCATACCTCGCGGCAAGCTGGCATCGATGACCGAAGATACGCAGACAGGTCAGCGGCGGTTCCGTCCTGGCTCGATCCAAGCTGCATCCCGGCGACAGCAGCACAGGCCCGCGGCGCGTTCCTTGGTTTACAGTGGTGCCATGGCTGACGAGCAGTCTCTGGGCGCACTCTTCGAGCAGTCTGCCGCCATCATGGCGCGCCTGCGAGGCCCGGATGGCTGCCCCTGGGACCGGGAGCAGACGCCCGAGACCATCCGCAAGTACACCCTGGAAGAGACCTACGAGGTGCTCGACGCGATCGAGCGCAAGGACTGGGCCAACCTGTCAGAAGAGCTTGGCGACCTGCTGCTGCAGGTGCTCTTCTATGCGCAGATAGCCACAGAGGCGGGCCACTTTCAGTTGGCCCAGGTACTCGCCGGGCTCAATCGCAAGCTCATCCGCCGGCACCCTCATGTCTTCGGAGAGCAGGCTTCTGCCGAGGCTGGGAACCGCGCAGGGGATCTGCTGGACGTTGGTCTTGGGAATGCGAGAGGAGCGGCGGGGCGTGTTGTTGCCAACTGGAACGCCATCAAGCAATTGGAGAAGAAACATCAGCCACCGGTTGAGGGCGCCGGGTCGCCACTCGAACTCTTGCATGCTGGCTCTTTGGCTGACGTAACGCGGAGCCAGCCTGCCCTCAAAGAAGCTGCAAAGCTCGGGTCAGCAGCGGCGCGGGTGGGCTTTGACTGGCCGGATGCGCAGGGGTTGCTTGCAAAGGTGCGTGAGGAGGCAGCCGAGGTGGAGGCCGAGCTTGCAGCCGGCGACGATCCAGGCGCTCGGGCCCGACTGGCAGACGAGGTAGGCGACCTGCTTTTCACGGCCGTCCAGCTCGCCCGGCATGTGAAGATCGACGCAGAGATGGCTCTGCGCGATGCAAATGCCAAGTTTCGCCGCCGATTCGAGCACATGGAGCAGTCCAGTCCGCGGCTGCTTGAGGACCTGTCTCCGGAACAACTGGAGCAGTCCTGGGCTGCCGCCAAGCTGGCCATGCGGGACCCGACGCGGTGAGCACTCCCGCGTTCCGCCCTGAAACCGCGGTAGCGAACAAGCCTGGTCGCCTGGAAGGTCTTGAGGGCTCGACCCTGCGCTTACCGTCGGGCGAGATGATCCTCTTTCGGCATTGCCGCGGCTTCTCAGAGCTCGACGCCTGTGTGGACCTGCAGCAGCAGACCTGGGGCTACCTTGACCGCGAGGTGGCTCCCCGCAAGATCTTTCTGCTTGCCCAGGAGCTTGGCGGCCAGGTCATCGGCGCCTTCGACGCCAGCGAACGGCTGGTTGCTTTCGCCATGGCCATGGCCGCGTTCCCGCGGCAAGGCCCACACGTGGGCGCGAGCGAGCCGCCGGCAGCCTACCTCCACTCGCACATGCTGGCGGTTCGCCCCGAGCACCGCGGAAGCGGCATCGGACAGCGATTGAAGCTCCTGCAACGAGAGGACGCGCTGGCCCGCGGCATCGATCGAATGACCTGGACATTTGATCCCACTGCAGCCAGGAATGCCAATTTGAACCTGCAGAAGCTAGGCGCTATCTCGAGGCGCTATGCGGCGGATTTCTATGGTGTATCCTCGTCTCGGCTACAGGGCGGCTTGCCGTCTGATCGCCTGCACGTCGAGTGGTGGCTTGGCTCACCAAGGGTGTGTAGCCGGGTTCAGTCGCTTCGCGAGATGGGAGAGTATGGCCGCAGTTCGGCTTTGCTGCCTTCGATCGAGTCAACTGTCGAGCGCACGATCCTGTTACCTGCCGCGACCGAGGAATGGAAGGCGAGTGGTGATGAGCGCGCACGTTCGCTGCAGCAGACCAACCGTGTGCTCTTTGAGCGGGCCTTTGCCGAGGGCCTGGTGGCCACTGGCTTTCAC
>CAZZYO010000127.1:0-10100 GCA_964658255.1 Candidatus Babeliales bacterium | reverse complement strand
AGGCAGGCCGCGCCAAAGAGCAGGCCGAGCGTGAGCCTGCGCGCGGCGGTTTGTTGCGGGGCTTCTTCGAGAAAGATGCCGGAGCAGACCACACCCGCCATGGCGATAGCCGCCATCGCCCCGTTGTCAAAAGGCCAGGCGTAGATCGACACATGCCGGAGGGATATCCAGTGTGCAGAGCAGGCGCAGTTCAGCCCGAGAAGCGCCAGGAAGCAGCCGAGTGGCGCCCAGCGTCGAGCCCGCAGCGGAATGTAGAGCAGGCACACAGCGAAGTATGTAAGTCCGATAAGCCCCAGGATCTCCGGATAGGAAAAGTCAATCCAACGGGTATGACCCGCGGTCGCGGCGTCATGGCCGGCAGGTGCCACGCGGCGAAACATCGCGAACGCGCCCACAAGGAGTACGCCACCTGCGCCGCGGCAGGCCAGGGTCACGCGCCTGGGGAGTGAGCGGCTGTAGACCGCCCACAGAAGCACTGCGCCGAGCAGCGCGAGCAGTGCCCAGGCGCCTGGTTGGAGATGCATGCGGGTAGCGTCGCCTTGCTCCGCGTTGGCAAGTACCAGGCCAAGAGCCAGAAGCCCGAGCGAGCGCAGCAGGACGTGCATGGCGAGCGAAGCAAGGGAAGGATCGCGCCTGAGCCGTTGGCGCACCGCAAGCGGCAGCGACATGCCCACGATAAACAGGAAAGCGGGGAAAACCATGTCGACGTAGGTCATGGCGTCGACCTGCGCGGGCATGTGGTAGGTCCAAGCGGGCAGCCCATGCACGCTGGCCAGGTCGTTCACAAAGATCATTGTCGCCATGGTGAGCCCGCGGAAGACGTCTAGCGAGACCACGCGCGAAGCAACAGACTGGCCGGCGATGCCGATAGATTGCGGGGCGGCGGGTGAGGACGTAGTCATCGTGCCCATGATGGTCGCACATCGCTTCGCTCAGGATGACGGCGAGCAGAGTCGCAGGGCGTTAGCAGTAAGTGTTTCCAACCAACTACTTCTTTTCTTCGCACGGCCCGCTGCCGAGCGGAGGTGGTCCTGCAAAGCGATCCTGATTTAGAGTTCGGCTTACCCTGCGCTAGGCCTTCAAGCGCGGGAACGCAGTAATGCGAAGCTTGGCGGCGCCGTAAGGAACCAGCGTAATCCTTTCGTCAATCTCAGCGCTTTCAAGCGGGCTCTGCGGCACCGTATCCGCAACACCATCTACAGCTCGCCAGGCAGGCACTTTGCGCGCTGTCACCTGGAGCTTTACCGGGGTCTTCTCGAGCGCAAATGGAAGGTCGCCCACCGCCTGCTCAGCGACACTGACTGTTTGCGCAGTCGCTTCATCGACGGCAAGCGCATAGTTCCACTGCGAGGCGGGAAACACCTGCCAGTCCGATGTCATGCCCTGCGTGCGGAGCTTGACCCAGTCTTCACCGATCGGGTACGCAAAGACCAGCGGTCCTCTCCTGATGGAAACGGAGTTAAGGAACCCTGTCGAGACTCGCGGGAGCAACGGCAGTTGCAGCTCGACCATGTCGCCTGCCCTCCATGTCCGCTCGAGCTTCGCAAACCCGTCCGTAGCAGCGCTTGGCATGGGCTGCCCGTTCACATGGATGGTTGCGCCGTCTGCCCATGCCGGTATGCGCAACCGCAGCGGAAAACGCAGCGATGAAGCAGGATTGATCGTCATGCGGACGACGCCTTTAAACGGATAGTCGGTCTGCTCTGCTATGTGGACGGCGGTGCCGCCGAGCGTTGTATGAACGTCACACGGGGAGTAAGCCGCCGCAACCAGACCATCATCGTGCGAGGCCATCCACAAGCTTGCCGCAAACTTGGGCCAGCCTTGATGAAAGTTTGCCGTGCAGCAGCCGAAGTTAGGTTCGAGCCCATAGATATTCGACTCCGGGCCATCGGTCGTCCATGGCTTGCGATGCAAACTTACCTCGACCTGATTGGGTTCCTGGTTGTACTGGTGCGCCCACATGTCGTCAGTAAAGGCACCCGGCAGCGCGTTGAAAGCGATCATCTCCAACCTGTCGCCGAGGCTCGCATCGCCAAGAATGGCGAGCGACTGTTCGAGCGAAAACATGGTCTCAACTACCGTGCACAACTCCGAGCCATGCGAGGGATTTCTGCCGGCGAAGTGCTCATCGCAGGAGAACATCCCGTTCGGCAGGCCATGATATGTGTCGAGCATGGATAACATCCGTGTTATGCCACGCCGGTCGGAATCCTCACCGGAGATCAAGGACCACACAGGAGCAGCCTTGAGGGCTTGTCCATTATTCACCCCGTGTGAGGCAAGTGCCGCATCCCCGAGCCCGTTGTGCTCGCTCAGCTTGATCACTTCCGGCGTGATCGGCCCGGTGAACTTGAAGTCAGCGAAGTTCGCCTGCCAGTCAAAGCCCTGCGCGTGCAGCAGCCGCGCCAGTTTCAGCAGCTTCGGGTCGCCGGTCCGGTTGTAGAGCCAGAGAACGACCAGCGCATTGTCCTGCCAGCGGAACTTACCCCAATCGCGCAAGGGGCGACTGGGAAGCGTGTTGAGCTGGTAAGCGAAGTAGCGCGACAGCAGCGGGATCACGCGCCGATCGCCTGTCGCTTCCTGATATTGCGCCAGCACCTTGAGCATGACCATGCGCGGCCACCAGTCATCATTGCTGGCGGGGCCAATCATGCCGCTGGGTGCCTGGTGGGTCAGCGTCCATTCAATATACGTTTGCGCTTTGGCTTTCAGACGATCATCGTCCAGCAGGTAAGCCAGCGGCAGCAGCCCATCCACAAAGTAAGGGCCGCGTTCCCACGACTCGCCTGTGCCCCCCAGCCAGCCGCTGTTCGGTCCCACGTCGGCCCAGGTCTCATCCAGGTGCCCGCTCAAACCAGCAGCCTGTATAGCGAGCTGTCTCTGTAACCATCCAGTCGGCTTTACGGATCCAAGCGGCAGCGTGTAAAAGGCGTTCGGCGCAAGGGGCGCCCGGTTCTTGACTACCCCGCTCTTCGCCGTGCGATCCGCCGCTGCACCAGACCCATGCCCTGCCTGCGCCGAGCCGCTGTCAGAAGCAGGATAAGGACCATGCTCGAGCCCTCGCACAAGTGGTGGATCGAGCGCCACGCCGGCAGCAAGGCTGGCTCCGGCGCCTGCCAGCAACTTCAACACATGGCGGCGCTGCATGGCTTTCAAGGCGATCCCTCCCATTTGTATCGACCACGCCGAGCAAAGTTGGTCGCAGCAACAAGCGCCGACTTAACCGCTGGTGGGTCCTGTGAACGTTTCTCCCTCGGCGGTAACTTTCTGCGAAGCTTCCGCATGCATACGCCGCCAGATGATCCTGAGAATGGCGACCACCGGCACGGAGATGAGCGCACCGATAATGCCGCCGATCTCGCCTCCGGCAAGCACCGAGAAGATTTGAACAAGAGGGTCAATTTCCAGGGACTTTCCCATGATGCGCGGGGCATTTACATAATCCTGGATTAGCCTCCATCCACCGAGGAACAGAAGCAGACCGCCCACATGGGGGTAGCCGGCGAGTACCGCCAGGAGAAAGAGAGAAACAGCAGCGATGGCAGGACCCACAACCGGGATGAACTCCAGAAAGCCTGCGATGGGTCCCATGATGAATGCATACGGAACCCGCATCAGGCTAAGTACGAGTGTGTAAGCCACAAGCGTCAGACTCGCCAGCAGGATCTGTGACCGGATGTATGAACCGAGCATGACATTCACATCGGCAAAGAGACCATCGATGACGCTACGGTCCTGGCCATTCGTTACCAGGCCCGCGATGCTTTGAGCGATCTGCTGGCCTTGTTTTAGAAAGAAGAGGGTCAGGATGGGTATCAGGATGAGCCACCAGATGTGACTTACCGGGGTGGCGAGCTTCGACGCAAAAGCCTTTCCATAACCAAGGATGTCGTCCTTATGATCCACAAGCAGTCCTTGCGCCTGCGTGACTCTTGATGCGGTCCATCCATGCTTCTGTCCAAACGTTTGAATTAATTCGCCTGAGGCAAGGCGGTTCAACAGTGTCGGCAACGATGTCGCAAGTTCACGTGCTTCCTGAGCGATCTTTGGAAGAACAAGGAACCCCAGCGTGACCAGAAGCGTCAGCAGGAGTACATAGGTCGCCAGAATGGCTTTGCCTCGACCGCGGAGCGGTTTCTCTAACCGGTTGACAACTGGCAGCAAAAAATATGCGAAAAGAATTGCAAAAAGAAAAAGGGTTAGCGTTTCACGCGCAGCCCTGAAGCAGTAAAGGATAAGCAGGTAAATTGTGGCCGTATATAACACACGCGCCGTGGTCCAATGCCACAAACGAAGTGGAAAGGGTGACCGCACGTCGCTCCCTTCAGGGGCTCGACGTGCGGAGAAGTTTGGTGGATGACTAGCCATGCGCGGCCACATCGCTTACCGTCTGTGCTATGGAACCAGCGGCGTCCTGAACGGCGCCCTTGGCCTTGTCCGCCAGGCCTTCGGCCCGGATCGACTCATCGCCGGTCAGCTTGCCGAACCCTTCCTTTACACTTCCCGCAACGGAGTCAGTGACCCCATCGATGCGCTTGCCGGTCCCCCACGCGCCCGCCTGTGCGGCAACGAATGACTGTGGACTGTTTTGGGTGAACAACACGTACGCGGCAATGCCAATGCCGGCACCACTCAACATCAGGATGAGACTCTTCATAAAGCTCCTTGCTGGTTGTGTCGGCCCGCACGCCGAGGCGAAGTAGAAAGGTCAGGGAAACTGCGGCAACTCCCTTAGGCGCGTCGAGTCACCAGGCGAATGATCAGAGTCAGGAGCACTGCACCGATCACGGCAACAAGAATTGTGTAGAGCATCCCGCCTTGTCCGGCGAATCCCAGACTACGCATGATGAAGCCGCCGACAACGGCTCCCACGATGCCTACTACTATATCCATAAGAGCGCCGAAGCCACTGCCCTTCATGAGCTTGCCAGTGATAAAGCCGGCGATCAGGCCAACGATAATCCACCAAAGAATGAACATGTATCTCTCTCCTGTGTGCTGTGGTACGTGAGGAACAATACGGGGACTCGGAGCCTCGGCCTTTGTACCAAACTCATGCAGCGAGATTGGCAGCGAATGCTGCCGCGGCAGCCAGGAGCCGGGCACGCGACTCACCCAGGGAATGGGACGATGTAGTAGATATGAGGGAGCGGCGATGCCTCTCGGAGGATGTGCATTCGGGTCGATGCCTGCAACACTCCACCGCTTTCGAAATGTATGATGCATTACATTTCACATACGGCAGGCTATGTGCAAGACTTTTGATCTATCCTGAGGTTGGCTGAGCTTCTGCACAGATGACCTGTAGCGGTTCTCTTCCTAAGGCAGGGCGCAAACTCGCCGCTCCTGCACACCGTCTCCTGCGAGTTCGGATATTGCCGCTGATGCAGAAGCATGGCTCGAATCGACTTCTTCAGAATCTCTCGGCCAAGACGCGCAAGCAGGTCCTCGCACGGACTACCCTGGTCGAACTCTTACCTCGTGAGGTGATATCGGAAGCGGGGGCGTTCCCAAAGCACGCCTATTTCCCCATTTCCGGTCTTGTCTCCGAGGTGGTGCAGCTTGCGGACGGCGAGATGGTGGAGATAGGCCTGGTCGGCCTGGAAGGCGTCACGGGAAGCTTTCATCTGCTGGGTAGCTCTCCCTCTGTCTCCCGGACGTTCATCCAGATCGCCGGCCAGGCCCATTGTCTTGCATTCAGCGACTTCCTTGAGCTTTTCGGCGCGGTCGAGGATCTCCACAACGGCGTGCTTCAGTACATCCAGCACCAGATGGCACACCTGGGACAAACTGCGGCCTGCAATCGGGTGCATGATGCCGGCCCCCGGTTCGCGCGCTGGCTGTTGACCATCCAGGACCGTTCCGCGACAGACGAGTTCATCCTCACCCAGGCCTTCCTCGCCGAGGTGCTCGGCACCACACGGCCGACGATCAGTATCCTGTCCCGCTACTTCGTAAAAAAGGGAGTCATCGGCCACAATCGCGGCAGGATCCGGATCTCGGACCGACGCGGCCTGGAGGCCCTGGCCTGCGCGTGTTACGAGGCGACCCGCAGCACTTTGCTCGAGCTTTACGGCTAGTGCCGTCTTCCCCAAAGATCGCTTCTATCTCGTAGGCCCACCCGCCGCGGCCGGCAAAAGGTAGCGAACGAGAGGCAATTCGCGGCAGGGACGGGTGCCTTGCCTGCGGATCCCCCTACCTGGCATCAACGCGGTCGTGCGGTTAAATCAAGAAAAACAGGCCGAAGCCCTGTCGCGGAGAAATGTTCGGCATCATACATTTCCAGAAGTACAAAGCGAGTGAGCTGCAGGTATCGAACCGAAGGCCACCCGCCACCCCTATCACCCTCGCGCACCCGGTTTTGTACCTACATATGCGTTGCCTTCCACGCTGCTTCTTGCAGCGGGAGTGCTCATCCTGCGCTTAACCACGACCCAGAAGGAGTATCCATGTCCCTGACGAACGACAGTACGACGCACGTCTGTCTGTTTCACCACCGCGACCATGCAAAAGCCGCTTACGAACATCTGGTCGCTGCTGGTATCCCCGAATCCGCAATCTCTCTCTTCGGTGACAGCAATGCCGGCGAGGATTCCTCCGCAGCACTCAATGCACTTGGCGTTCCTGCAAAGGACCTCCAGACGCTACAAGCTGGCATTCGCAATGGGGGCGTAGTCGTTGCGGTTGCGGCCATCTCTTCCCATGAGAATGTAGTTGAGCGCATCTTCGAGGAGCAGAAAGCCAAAAAGATCGATGAAGCAGTCACGCGCGAGGATCTGGCTCCAGTTGCCTCCGAGCCACTCGCCACTGCAGCGATGGGTGCAACGACGATTCCTATCCTTGAGGAAGAACTCCTGGTAGGCACACGAACGGTGGACCGCGGTGGCGTACGCGTGTACCAGCGCATCGTCGAGACTCCGGTCGAGGAGTCGATCGGCCTGCGCGAAGAGCACGTTGTTGTGAGCCGAAATCCGGTCGATCGTCCAGCGACCACGGCAGACTTGTCACAGACCAGTCAGAGGATCGAGTTGTCCGAGACCGCCGAAGAAGCCGTTGTCGCGAAGACCGCCCGCGTCGTTGAAGAAGTCGTGGTGAGCAAGGGAGTGGTTGAGCATACGGAACACGTGTCGGACACAGTGCGGAAGACAGAGGTGGATGTGGAAGAGCTCCGAGCGAACGACCGGCGCACCGGGGAGATCACTGCTCGTTAACGATGTAAATGACTTTCCCCAGGAGATCTTGACATGGCTGAACGCGTAAAGGTTTACGAAGAGAAAAAAGGCCTCCCGGTGTGGGCTTGGCTACTTCCGCTGTTGCTCTTGCTTGCAATTGCAGCTTTCCTGCTCACCCGTCATCACGACGCGCCGGCACCTGTGGCCTCAAACCAGGCTGCGGCAGCGCTTCCTGATCTTGGTACAGTGCACTTTGATACCGACAAGGCGACACTGACGCCAGCCGGGCAAGCCACCCTTCAGCGTGCCGCCGTTGCAATGAAGCAGAACCCGAACATCCACCTTCGTGTAGAAGGCTTTACTGATACCACCGGTACCGCAACTCACAATGACAACCTTGCCGGTCAACGTGCCGCTACCGTGGCAAGCTTTCTTGAAGGTCAGGGCATTGAGCGAAGCAGGCTGACGGGCGAAGGATTCGGAGCGGAGAAGCAGGTCAACACGAATGCTACCGAACAGGGCAGAGCGGACAATCGCCGCGTCGAACTTTTTTCACAGCAGTAAAACCACGAAGGACACAGGAGCTTTTCATGGCACATACAGTCGTAGGTCTTTTCGGAAGCACCGCAGCAGCTCAAGAAGTAAAGCAGGCCCTTATCGCCAGGGGCTATGGAGCAGGGAGCATCAGCATCGTTGCCAACGATCATGATGAAGCATCCACCGCAACCACCACGAGCAGCGCAGCAAGCGCGGTTGAGGGCATAGGCTACAAGATTGGGAACTTCTTCCACTCTCTTACAGGCGGCGACAAGTCTACCCATAGTCATTATGCAAATGGCGTGAATGCGGGTGGAGCACTCCTCGCCGTCCGTACAGACGGCGAAGATGCGTACGAGATTGCGGCGCTGCTCAAGCAGCACGGCGCCCAGCAGATCGAGAACGACGAGGCAGACGCAAGTGTTTCGCGCAGCGCTTATGCTGGCGAGGCAGCGAACCAGACTGCCATTCCGGTGGTCGAAGAAGAGCTCGTTGTTGGAAAGCGTGAAGTGGACCGCGGCGGTGTCCGGGTGTACTCGCACCTGGTCGAGCGCCAAGCGGAAGCAGACGTGATGCTGCGCGATGAGCAGATCCAGGTTGAACGTCATGCGGTCAATCGCCCCGCAACCGCCGCAGACTTCCAGACTGGTGCAGGCTCGTTTGAGCTCCGCGCCAGTGGCGAGGAAGCCGTGGTTGGTAAAACCAGTCGTGTGGTGGAGGAAGTCGTCGTAGGCAAGCAGGCAAGCGAACATATCGAAGCGGTGCATGATACTGTCCGCAAGACCGAAGTGGAGATCGAGCAGATACCCGGAACTTCCACTTCAACGTCACGTTAGGAAGATGATCCGAGCAAAACAACGAATGGGGCCGAACCGAGATGGATCGGCCCCGTTTCGCTGCTTGAAAACCTTGCCATGGGAGTCACTATGAGTTACAGCGAAGCCTTGACTAACGCCAATCGAGAACAGCTCGAGTCCACCAACACGCTTTTCATCGCTGGAGACGTAGACGCGGGCAAGGAACTCACCGAGCTTCGCCTGGCAGATGGGCGGATCTCTCGGCTTCCCACATCGCTGCTGCTCGAGAGCATGACTCGCCCTTCCAACGAGTCCGAGGACCCACTCGCAAGCCAAATTGTCATCCCCGTTTTTGAGGAACAGCTAGAGATCCACAAGCAAAGCGTGGAGACCGGGAAGGTGATTTTAGAGAAGCATCGACATGAGATTCCGAAAACCATTGATGAGACACTCGCGGTGTCCACATACCAGGTCGAACGCGTGCAGTGTAACGTGCTGGTCGATGTAGCGCCCTCTGCACGGCAGGAAGGCGACACCACAATCTACCCGGTGATCGAGGAGCGGCTGGTTGTAAGCAAGCAGCTTGTTCTCACGGAGGAAGTGCGTGTTACGCGTGTCGATAGCGAAAAGCGTGACACACGCGTCATCCAGATAATTCGCGAGGAAGTGACGGTGGAGCGTCGACCCGCTGATAGTTCAACGAGCGGCCCCTCCAACCTGACGGATGATAACCGCAGGTAGCGGCCGCTGCCGCTACCTGCGGCAGTAGTGAAATCGCAACGTCAGGGATGCCACGCGGACCCAAGCGTAAGCAGGCGGCAGCCGCCTCCTTGCTGCCCAGGCGGACGAAGCCAGGTCTCTGCGACAAGAGTTAGAGCCATGCTCGGTCACCTACTCAGGCAAGGTCACCGTACCCTGGACCGCAAAGTGCCCTTCCACTGCGGGCGCCGCAGTGCCAGGCTGGCCGCCACCTATTGAGACGGTGTACTGCCCTTCAGCAATGATGGGCTCACCGGCGGTTGAGACTATGCTGAGATCCCGCGGCCTCAAAGTAAGGTGCACGACCTGCGACTGCCCGGGGGCCAGGTGTACACGCTCGAATCCGCGTAGCGCCCGGCGCGGCGCACCTGGATTCGGCGGAAAGGTCAGATAGAGCTCAGCGATTTCATCGCCTGCGACCTTGCCAGCGTTGGTCACCGTGACTTCGGCCGTGATAGGGTCGCCGGCTCGCACCGGGGACGTTGGCACCTGCAGCTTGCTATACGTGAAGCTGGTATAGCTTAATCCGTAACCGAACGGGTACAACGGTTCGCCTTCAAAATAGCGGTACGTGCGACCCTGCATGGCGTAGTCGGCAAACGGCGGCAGTTGGTCTACCCCGGTATAAAACGTAACCGGCAGCCGGCCCGATGGATTGTTTTTCCCTGAGAGTGTCTCCGCAACAGCCGTGCCACCCTCCTCTCCCGGATACCAGGCTTCAAGAATTGCGTTGACGTTCTTCTGAGCCCAGTTCACGGCAAGGGCGCTTCCATTTGTCAGCACCAGAACCACCGGTTTGCCGGTGGCTTTCAGCTGCTCAAGGAGCTCTTCT
>CAZZYO010000126.1:0-10453 GCA_964658255.1 Candidatus Babeliales bacterium | reverse complement strand
GCTGGTGATCGATTTCGATATCGGTTCCGGCGGCGATTGTCTCTCCGCCAGCCATGGCAAGCACGCTTGGTAGTGGCTTGGGCGCCTGCAGCATAACCCTGCCCGGCATCTGCACCTCGCCGAGGACGGTGGTGCTGGGGGTCGCATATTGCAGGACATCCAGGTTGACCTGCGGTGCGGTCAGCAATCCCTGGGAAATGAAACCGGTTGCGAGTTCCTGCTGCAGCTCTGCCGGGGTCTTCCCGAGCACACTTACCATGCCCAGCAGTGGCACCGCGATGCTGCCAGACTCATCCACGCGCAGCGTTCCCGACATCTCCGGAACGCGGTAAATCCGCAGGTCGAGCAACGTGCCAGGCGTAAGCGGCACCTTGGAAAAATCTTCCGGCACAAGGATTGGCTGACCCGTGGAGGGCAGCGTTGCCATGCCCTTTGCCAGCCCATTCGAAGCCTGCTCCAGATTGGCCAGTACGGGCGGTTCAGCCTGCTGCGCTCCGGCCAGTGCGGCGAGCGAGAGAACAGCGGCGATGCATATCCCGATGCACATCCATAGAGGCAGGCGGAGCATTGTGAGTCTCATGGACTACTCCTCCCGTGCGTCATAGCGGTAGTAGGTTGAGGTCATCGAGATTCCATTGACGACATAGCCGAGCAGACGCACCTGTGGCTTGTTCAGCATGGTCATACTGGTTCGCAGCGCAGGCTTGGTGTCGCGGCCGGATCGGGCGACCAATACTACCCCTTCGACCATCGGCGCTATCAGGAGCGGATCGGTTACCAGGAGCAGCGGCGGCGTGTCGATGAGTACATAGTCATAGGCTTGTTCAAACTCATGGAGCAGATCCTTGAACCTGCTTGACCCCAGCAGTTCGGCTGGCATGGGAGGAATGGTGCCTGCGGGCAGCACCGAAAGCCGTTGTACCTGCGGGTGCGTCCAGACCGCCTCGGCAACGCTCGCCGAGCCTGTGAGCACGTTGCTCAGCCCAACGCTGCTCGAGCAGCCGGCAAGGGTATGCATGGTTGGCCGCCGCATATCAGCGTCAATGAGCAGGACACGCGCACCCTGGTACGCAAATGCAGTAGCGAGATTGAACGAGGTTACTGACTTTCCGTCGCCACTGATAGCGCTGGTAAACAGCAGGGTGCGGGGCGGCCGGGCACTCTTCGACATCAGGATAGAAGTGCGAAGCTGTCGGAATGCCTCAGAGATAGGCGAGGTCGGGTCCTTCAGGAGCCAGGTCACTTTCCCAAGATCGCCCTTGGCGCCTTCGCCGAGGGCCGCGGTGGGAGGCGCTGGCCCCCCGTAGCGGCGCTTGCGATGCGAGCCGAAGTCCGGGATGATGCCTAGCTGTGCGGCAGGAAGCACCTCGGCAAAATCATCGCTGGTGAAAAGGATGTTCTGCGTTTGATCGAGAAGCAGCGCCACTGCTGAGCCCATGGCTAGCCCGCCGATAAGCGCAAGCGCCAGCACTTTCAACGGGATTGGCGAGGATGGCTTGACAGTTGGCCGGGCAGGATCAGCAATGGTGATCACGCCCGCACCCAAGCCGGCAGTCAGGTTCGCCTCCTCCAGCCGCGTGTACATATCCTGGTAAAGGAGCCTGCTCGATGCGCTCTCCTGTTCCAGCACCAGAAGGCCTGCGACGCTTTGATCGAGCTTGCCAACTACCTTCTCCTGTCTCGCGACCTGCTCACGAAGGTCGCGCTCCGCGATCGCCGCAAGCTGGTAGTCGCTCCGGGTCTGCTCCTGAATGCGGGCGAGTTCGGTCTTGATCTGCTCGTCGATCGAAGTGATCTGGTTGGTAACCTCAAGCAGTTCCGGATTCTTCGGTCCATACTTCGTGGTCCCCGCGGCGTAGCGCAGCTTCAGGGCCGATTGTTGCTGGCGCAGCTCTCCCAGAGCTACTAGCTCCTGGGTGACAGGAGAGGCTTTCGCCCCGGGTTCTGCGGCGTCATCGACCGCAAGGGTGCTTGCGCCCGCGCTTGCCAGCACGTTCGCGTCCCCGGTCTGCGCAAACCGGTAGAGCGCCTCCTTCGCGATACGCGCGACCTCCGCCCGCGTCAGGTCGCTATTGAGCGCCATCAGCCGCTCGTCTTCCTGGCTGCTCACCTGCGGCAGCCCTCCAGCGGCGCCGGTTCCCTTCTCGTTGCTCGAAATGTAGACCCCGACCAGGCCCTGCTTCTGCTGGAAGTCACTGACGCGGCGCTCGCTCTCGCTGACCTTGTCCTTTAGCTCGGCAAGCTGCGAGGTAAGCCAGCGAGAGGTCTTGAGCGACGCGGCGTACCGCGCCTCGGTGTGGTTGCCGAGGTAGACATCCACGATCGTATTGGCGATAGCTGCGGCTCGGTCAGGACTCGTGTCGGTGTAAGCGACAGAGATCAGGCGGGTGTTCTTCACCAGCGTGACCTTCAGGTTGGCGAGGAAGATATGGATCGCGCGCTCGCGGGTGGCGGGCGCCTGTTCAAGCGGCAGGTTTCGCTCCCGGTCAAGTACCGGATCCTTGCCCGGCGCCACGGCAAACGGCTTTTCAGCCAAGAGGTGCATGCGGGTGATCACGTCAAGCGCGGTCGTCTCGTTCTCAAGATCGGCCTGGTGCGTCATCATGTCTGTCAACAGATCGGTCCCGGTGCCGAGCTTTGAGCCAATGCCTGAGAGATCATCCAGCCCAAGCGACATGGTGTTGTCCTTGTTGATCTCAATGGTCGCCGTGGCAGTGTACCTGCGCGTAGCGAGTGCAAGGTACAGGGCGGCCAGCAGCAATGCGATACCCACAGCCAGAAACATCACGCGCTTGCGCTGCAGAAAGATCTGCAGGATCTCGCCGATACTCAATTCATGCGAGTCAGAGCGGGAGTTTGAAGCGGCTTCGGCGCTGGTCGCTGCGGTTTGCCTGGACATGATCCTCGTCGAGAGCTTCCTGACTAAGGGCTGCACCGAGTGCCAGCCGCAGGATGAAAAGCTTCAAGGCGCCTGATGCACCCGTCGGCCGGTAACGACAGTTAGTGGGACGACTACCGCCGAGCCATGGAGAGGTCCTGAGCGGCAAGGGGTTCGTCATACGCGAAAGCATTTTCAGCGCACATGTGGCTCAACGCCGCGCGATCGTCACGTCGCGCCGTGTCAAGGCGAGTGGTACAGGAGTGTCTGGAATTGTTAGCCCGAGCATACTGTCAGGCTGGATTCATCGCCACGGTATTTAGGTAATGAAGAATCTCGAGAAGAAGCTCTAGAGAAACGCAATTGCGCCGAAGTCTCCCTTGTAGCGCGCAAAAGCCACCTCTGAGGTGTACTGCATGACCTGCAAGCAGTTGTTCTCTTTCCTGATCGTGGTACTCGCCACGGCGACCCTGCCGATGGCGGCCGCGCCGGCTCCTTCGGCTCCGCTCCAGGCAAACCGATCTTTTGCGCAACTGCGCGTGAGCTTGCCCGCAGCGCCTGCCGCTGTCAAGATCGGCATCGCCGGCGCACCCGCTCAGATACACGCGACCGGCGGCGTCTCAGCGACAGACCCCGTGCTTCCGGCAAGCTACTTCGGCATGCACGTTCTACACCTGCAGACCGGGACCGCGTGGCCGGCGATGAAGTTCGGCACCTGGCGGCTGTGGGACTCAGGCGTTGCGTGGCGACAACTTCAGCCAACAGCCACCACGTACAACTGGCAGACGCTTGATACCTATGTCGCGCTGGCACAGCAGCAGGGTGTCGGAATCCTGCTCGTGCTCGGGCAGACGCCGCAGTGGGCTTCAGCACGTCCTAACGAGGCTGGCGCGATGGGCAATGGTGCCGCCGCCGAGCCGACGAGCAATACCCTTTGGACCAACTATGTGACCGCGGTCGCCAAGCGCTACAAGGGCAAGATCGCGTATTACGAGGTGTGGAACGAAGCCAACAGCAAAACACTCTGGACCGGTACACCGACCGAACTGGTGCAACTGACGTCGCTTGCCTCCAAGGCCATCAAAAGCGTCGACCCCGCTGCGCGCATCATCAGCCCAAGCATCGGCGATGCAAGCCCGAGCTCACTCAGCTGGCTCAAGCAGCTGCTCGATGTAGGCCTGGCGGGCTCGATTGACGAGGTGGGCGTGCACTTCTATGTTCTCGGCAAGACGCCGGAGGCGATCCTGCCGAGCGTGCAGGCAACCGAGACCCTGCTGCAGCAGTACAAGGCCGACGTGAAGCCACTCTTCAATACAGAGTTCGGATGGGCCGCGCCGACCACGTTTAACAACGTCGATGACCAGTCCGCGTACCTGATGCGTAGCCTCCTGGTGGGCTGGGGCGCAGGCATCCAGCAGTTCATGTGGTACGCCTGGGACAATGCAAACTGGGTCACCGTCGTGATGTCGACGCCTGACTTCAAGTCGCCCACCCAGGTAGCCAAAGCCTACGTGACGCTCGAGAACTGGACCGCCAACAAGGAAGTAAGCCGCTGCGCAGTCGTCACAGGGATGCTCTGGTCTTGCAATGTGACCAACATGGCTGGCGATCACAGTCGCATCTACTGGAGCGCCACTGGAACCACGCAGGTGACGCCCAGTCTCACATGGACGCCCTCCAAGCAGGTCGACATGTACGGCAACACGGCACCTTACAAGGGCGGGCAGCTCACTGTCACAGGCCACCCTATCCTGATCACCGAATAGGCCACCAGCCCTCGCGCCAACCAGCCCGCAGCAACACGCCTCGCAGCAATGCGAGGCGTGTTGCCGTTATGGAATGATGCAGACCCGGATCGATCGATGCCCGCCTAATCCAACAGCTCCCGGGCCCGGATGCGTGTACTGCGCGCGATGCCGGGCAACAGCCCGGGCCACCGTTCCGCGACAAGGCTCGCCAGCCGCGGCGTCCGCACCAGGGCACGGGAGAGCAGGGTGGCCAGGCTAACGTGCCGGCTGACGCTGCGTGCCAACCGTCGCTGGTAGTCAGCAGCCGTGCCGGCGTTCTCGAAGACATCCGCCGCGAGGCATGCACTGTGCAGCGCAATGGACATCCCATCCCCCGAGAAGGACGGGATGACCGCGGATTGATCGCCCAACCGCCACAGCCCGTCGCTGGCTCCCGACCGAACATACCCGTACGGAATCGACGAGAGACTGAGTGGACGCTCCCAGAGTGGCTCCGCGCCAGCCAGACGGTGCCGCAGGTGGTGCGCATGGTGCTGCACGTGCTCCAGGAGGGCAGGCCAGCTACTCCCAATCCGCCGGTACACTTCCTGCTCGATCAGCAGGCACAAGTTCGCGCGACCCTGCTCGACCAGCTGCAACCCGGTGTAGCCACCTGGATACAACACCAGTTCGACCGTGCGCCCAAGCTCCTCCTGCTGCCCGCCCGCCAGCTGCCAATACATCTTGAAGGCGAGCAGTCCGGATTGCTTCCCTGCCGGACGAGCAAAGCCATGCAGGTCATGCTTGCCTGTCGCGAGAAAAGCGGCACCCGCCTTGAAGCACGCACCACCCACCGTTGCCACGCTCCAGGCGCTGCCCCGGCGAGCGAGCGCCTGCACCCGATCGCCGCGTTCGACCCGCACACCGGCGGCTACCGCCTGGCGAAGCAGTTCTTCGTCCAGGCATTCACGTGAGAGCGAGAGAGCCGGAAACGGCAGCTGGGCGCTGGCGAGCACCCTCTCTGTCGCCAGGCGTACGCCCTCGATGGGCCAGGCACCCAACGCCGCGAGTCGCTCGCCATCCAGGCCGAGCCGGGCAAGATAGTGCAGGGCCTCGTGACTCAGAAACTCGCCGCAGACCTTGGGATGCGCTGCTTTACTCTTCTCGATCAGTGTCACCGCGCGGCCTTCTCGCGCCAGTGCAATGGCCACCGCAGAGCCGGCAAGACCGCCTCCTACTACAATCGCGTCAGCAGGGCTGCTCACGCGCCTATCTCTCGTATCCGTCCAACGCAAAGCCGGGCTGGCCTGAAGCTCTCGATTGACGCCGCTGCCGAGGGGATGGCTGCTTCAGCAAGGTACTGTTCCCAGTCGGCTCTTTGGAAACTGCGCCGGATCGAGACAGGGCCATCGTGTTGCACAAAGACGTCAAGGCCCGCCAGGCGAGACATCAACTTGAACGCATAGAAAGGCAGCGCAGCGCGATGCAGGTCGTTGACAAACCAGCCGCGACGCGCGTTCTGCTCCATCCAGGCGAGCAATCGGACAATCCCAGCGTCAGACAGGTGATGCGTCAGCAGCGAACTGATTACGACGTCCACTCCTGTGGCTGGCGCGTAGGAGAAAGCATCGCCTGTCAGCCACTGGATGGACTCCTCGGCAGAGCTTTGTTCTCGCGCTGCTCGTGCCGCGTACGGATTCAGATCGATGCCCGTCAGTTCGACAGCGAGCTCCTGCTTGCGCGCCCACCGGCTGATGACGCGCAGCATGTCACCCTGTCCGCTGCCAATATCTACGATCCGAAGCGGGCTGCTCCGGTCGAACTCACCCCGGCTTCGCCCCTGCGCTACCAGGCGCCGCAGCCAGCTCAGCGTCGGACGATAGGCCAGCGTCATGCGGTTTACGCGGGCCAGGTCGCGCAGGCAGGATCGGAACTGCTCATAGCTGCATGCCTCGTCCATTCGCTCCGAGAGCTGAGCCCGTCGCGAGAAGTCCAGCTCAGACGGCATGAAAGCGCATGGTCTCCGCAGTCAATCCCGGACCAAAGGACATGGCGCATCCGCGCTGTCCTGCATGGGCCTCGGTCATCAGCTTCTGCAGCACAAACATCACCGTCGCTGACGACATGTTGCCGAAGCGAGCAAGGATGTCGCGCGAGGCAGCAAGCGCTCGCGGCGGCAGCTTTAGCCCTTCGGCTACCGCGTCCAGCACCGACCGTCCGCCCGGGTGAACCGCCCACAGTTCAACCGGTGCAGCCTCCGGGCCGGCAATGAGGCGCGCGTTTTCGGCAAGCGCCCTGCTGATCTCCTGTGGCACGCGACCGGAGAGCAGCATGTCGAAGCCGAGTTCGCGAATGTGCCAGGTAATCAGGTCACGCGTGTTCGGCACCTGCACGGCGCGGAACGCGTCCATGGCAATGCCGACGGGGTTGCTGCTGATCAGGCTTGCCGCACAGCCATCGCCGAACACAAGGTAGGAGAGCACCTCGCCCAGATCCTGGGTCTCCTTGAAGTGCAACGTGCACAACTCCAGGTTGATCACCAGCACGCTCTCGCCTGGCTCCGAGCGCACAATGTGCCGCGCCTGCTTGAGCGCATTGATAGCCGCATAGCAGCCCATAAAGCCGATCATGGTGCGCTCGGTTGACGAGTCGAGGCCCAGGTGATCGATGATCTCGAAATCAAGGCCGGGCGCGTAAAGGCCGGTGCAGGAGGTCACGATCACGTGACGCACGCGGTCACGCTCCTCGGCAGTCAGTTGCAAGCGGTCGAGCGTCTGCCGCAACAGCACGGGCGCCGCGCCTTCAAAAACATGCATACGCGCGGCAGTGGTCGGAAAGGCGTGCCGCTCGTAGAAGTCGGCTGCATGCACACTGCGGACGAGGTCTGGCGCGTCCGGTTCTCTGGGCTGATCATCCATGCGCAGGCATGAGAAGCGGTGCTCGATGGCTGCACGGTCCGCCATGCGTCGGAAGAGCAGGCGGGTCCGCTCGTCCAGCAGCATATCTTCCGCGAAGTCAACGAAGGCCGCATGTACATCGTGGTTGGGAACCAGGGTAGCGATGCGGTTGAGATAGCTGGTCGACAAGATGCGCGGGGCTCCTGACGGAGTATACGACCTCAGGCGCCGCGCGAGTGCATGCCGGGCGCCTTCAAGGTTTGCCGTGCGTTAAATCGGCATCCTTCCGCCGGTACCGCCGTAGACTTCGCCTGTCACAAAGCTGGCGTCGTCCGAGGCCAGAAAGACGAAGATGGCTGCCATCTCGACCGGTTGCGCTGGACGCTCGAACGCACAGGTCTGACCGAAGTTCTTGACCTTCTCCACAGGCATGGTTGCGGGGATCAGGGGCGTCCAAACCGGGCCAGGCGCCACCGCGTTCACGCGTATACCGTTCTTGATGCAAAGCTTGGCGAAGGTCTTGGTCAGGCTCACCAGCGCTGACTTGGTGGCAGCGTAGGGGGCGAGCTGGTCAGTTGGTTCAAAGGCCTGGATCGAGACAGTGTTCAGGATCACGCCGCCCGGCTTCATCTTCGAGACAGCCGCCTGCGTGGTGAAAAACGTTCCGTACACGTTGGTGCGGAAGGTGGCGTCGAACTCATCTTCGGGGATATCTTCAAGCTTCTCGTAGGTGCGCTGAAACGCAGCATTGTTCACCAGGATATCGAGCGAGCCAAACTGTTGCGCGGTGTCGTTTACGATCTTCTGGCAAAACGACTTCTGCCGAATGTCGCCGGTGATGACGGCAGCCTTGGTGCCGATGCCTTCGACCAGTGTGGCGGTCTCCCTGGCATCCTTCTCATCATCGGGCAGGCAGGCAATCACCACATTGGCGCCTTCTTTTGCGAAGCATACGGCGATAGCGCGACCGATGCCGCTGTCGCCACCCGTGATGAGAGCCGTGCGTCCTGCAAGCCGGCCATACCCTGTGTAGCTGTCGACACCGTGGTCGGCAAGCGGATCAAGCTTGTGCTCGTCGCCCGGTGCTGGCTGTTGCTGTTCCGGGAAAGGAGGCTGCGGAAAACGTGAACGTGGGTCCTGCAGAGGTTTGGGGGAAGTAGCCATGAGAGCGAAGTCCTTTCTGTGTGGTGCTATCGAGAAAGATGCTGTATCGCCGCTCTTTTGCTGCTAGCCTCTCCCAACCTCTTTGCCGGGGGCATGCGTTCTGTCAGACAAGCGTCAGTGATGCGGACTTGCAGGCGCCGACGCAGGGGCAGAGATGTGCGGGGCCGGCGCAGCCGGCGCGGGCGTGAAGGAGCGCACAGGCGCAGCAGGCAGGCTCATGCGCGGCGCGGGCGCGGGTGCAGGCGAAGGCACATAGTGCAGCCCGGTGGCGGGAGTGATAATGTGCATCGTGCTGCCGTAACCCGGCCGCCCCGGCTGCAACCCGGATCCCTGATTTACCCGTGCGCCAGGGTTACCCTGCGAGGTGCGGTATGCGCCCACGTAACCTGGACCGCCGCCCTGAGGACTGCCGACGAAGCCGGTACCGGCGCCAGAACCCGTGCTATAGGCAGGGCGTACCTGCGCCGGCTGCGGCTGCAGTGCCTCTCCGGCGATGTTCAGCGAGCGTGGCGCGGGACGTGGCTCGCCCATGGCGCGGAAACGCACCGGCGTGCCGCGACGAACCTGCAGGACTGCCTGGGACGGCGGTAGATGGACAAGTCCCCGCGCCGGTACCGGGCGCAGCGGGAGCCGATAGCCATTCAGGCCACTGGCCTCAGCGTACGGGTACCAGCCCCGTCCATAGCCCCAGCCGCAGTTCGCGGGCAGCCACATCCAGCCATAGTGGTTGTAGTAGCTCCAACCTCCGCAGTGGTACGGCAGCCATCCCCACGGGTACGCCGAAGTCCAGCTGTAGCCGGTGTTGGTGTAGTAGCTCCACGCACCGGCGCCGTACGGGTCAAAGTTCTGGTCGACGCCATCGGGCGCCCAGGCCATGCCCTCGCCCGGAATGTTGTACCAGCTGCCGTAGTAGTCGAGATCACTCCAGCCTGGCCCGCCAGGTGCGTCACCCGCCGGCTGCGTGCTTGCCACCTGTGCCAGCACTCCATCGCGATCCGTATTCCACGCGTCCCACGTATCCCCGGCTACAACTAACTGCACGTCGTAGGCGCTGGCCGATCCTGGATCGATCTTTGCTGTCTGGTTCGCGTCCACGTCATAGGAGACGTTCCTGCCTGCATCCTCAAAATGGATCGCGCCACGCAACACAGCAGCCTCGTAGGGCGTGCTGTCCAGGCTCACGCGCAGTATGGAAGGCAGGTTACTCTCAGCCGTGCTTACCACTCCTGCTGAGGCCGAGAAGGGTCCGACCTGGATCGAGTAGCTGCTCATGCTCTGCGGCAGCTCGTAGTAGGTCAGACCTTTGACAGGCTTGAGCGTGATGCGGGCGCGGGTTTCGTTCTCGCGAACGATCGACACCAAGACAAGGGCGCTGTTCGGTGCCACGCGCGCAATGGAACCGTCCGGGAACTGTAGCTCAGCGCGGCCATCATTGCCGGTCTCAATACGCATCCCGGGCAGCATCGCCATGTTGAGGCGTACCTGCTCAAAAAGCTTTCCCGCGCTGCCGGCGGCGCTGTTGTCAAACAGGCGTACCTGTCCTTCCACATCGCTCAGCCGTACCGGGTCTACCTGGTCTGCCGGCGGGGCCGGCGGCATCGTCGCCGATGGAGTACCTGCGCCCTGCTGGCTTGTGTCTGGCGTGGCAGGAAATGTCTGCGCAGACTGGCCCTGGTATTCGGCCACTGAAGGTGCAGCCTGCTGCGCGGCAATGGACCCTGCCGCCACCAGGAGGAAGATAGCCGCAGTGAGTGGACGAGCAAACGTGGTCAGGTGCATCGGGAACA
>CAZZYO010000125.1:0-10604 GCA_964658255.1 Candidatus Babeliales bacterium | reverse complement strand
CAGAAAACAAGCTATGAGACAGACTGCCGGGCGAAGTACGCGCTCTCTGTCTTGCAGCCTTACTTGCCTTGCTTCTTCAGGGCGTGCGGCTCCCTCCTGGCAAGCCTCCGCTCTATGGCAGCGGCGCCTGGTCCACTGAGAGGCTCACGCGCGCGCCCAGGCTTCGCCAGAGATCAGCCACCGCTTCCACGCATGAAGAAAGAGCCTGCGGAGGATATACGATCTCAACTGCCAGGTTTTCCTCATCCGTCCAGTGCAAGGGCAGTCGAACGGCCAGGCAGCGTTCAGCGCGGTAGGTGCAGGAGGCCAGGTCGGCAATACTTAGCACACGCGTAGGCGTCGCGAAGATCGTATGCGGCGGTGCCATGCGATCGAGCATGCTGAGGATCTCAAGCTTTGACTCGAGCTCGTCGGGAACAAAGTCAATGACCAGGTCAGCATCTCGCGCTGCCTCTTCAACGGTTGAAGCCAGCGTGACGGGATGAGCAAAGCCGGCCTGGTCTCCGAGGATCGATGCGGCAACACGACGCTTGCCTGGCATCAGGTCTTCAAGCGTCACCTGGTAGCCGGCTCGCGCCGCCTGAGCAGCCAGCCAACAGCCCTCGGCGAGGGCACCGATAATGGCGATGCGTCCAATCGTCCGGGCTGTCGGCGCAATCACCCTACTTTGCGAGCGCGGTGAGCACCTGGGTCACGCTCGGCTCACTCTTGTTCAAGTGCTCGCTCACGCGGATGCGCTCATCAGCGGTAAGCGTGGGAGCAAGCGCAAGGATGCGGCGCAGGGTCGTCGATACATCGTCAACGTAGTTCATAAGGCGGATGGCTTCGCCGGAAAGCGGCATGGGGCGTTCCTCACTTGTATCGTTCTTGCCGCTGCCGTCGAACGAATCAAGCGGCGCGGTCTTTCGTCCTTAGTATAGCCGCTGCTCCTGCTGTGGCTGACGGCATCTCATCCTGTGACCGAGACACCCGCAGCCAAGGCCCTGAGCCCCTACCGCACAAGAAAGATGGAAGCCACCCGCATGTCCGACTGCATAGAAAAGACACTCGAAACCGAAGCCCGCGTTCCCCGTTCCACCTACCGTCTCCAGATGCACGCCGACTTTACCTTTGCCCACGCTCAGGCGATCGTGCCTTACCTGAAGCAGCTTGGAATCGGGGACGCGTACGCTTCGCCGATCTTTGAGGCGCGTCCCGGCTCAAAGCACGGCTACGATGTGACGCGCCATGACCGGCTCAACCCGGAACTGGGTGGCCGCGAGGCCTTCAACCCGTACGCGGCTGCGTTGAAGGATGCAGGCATGGGCCTGGTGCTCGATATCGTGCCGAACCACATGGGTGTCGGCAACGATTCAGTTTGGTGGCAGGACGTGCTTGAAAACGGCCGCGCCTCAAAGTACTCCGGCTACTTCGACATAGACTGGACGCCGCTCAAGCAGGAGATGCAGCACAAGCTGCTCTTGCCGATCCTGGGCAAGCAGTATGGCGAGGAGCTGGAGGACGGATCGATCCAGGTCAAATTTGAGCAAGGCAGGGCGCGCATTGCCTACTATGACCACCTGATGCCGATTGCGCCGCGTACTCTCCCTTATGTGTTTCCAGCCGAGCGCGATGCAGAGTTTGGCCTCCCGGCAAGCTTCCGCTCGCTCCTCGATGAGCTCTCCGCACTACCGCCGCACGAGACCACCGAGCCCACCCTTGCTGAACAGCGCCGCGAAAAGCTGGCCGAGTTGAAGCCCAGGCTGACTGCAGCGCTCAGCGCGAACGAGCTGGCGCCGGTGCTTGCAAAAGCAGCAGCAGCGATCAACGGTACCAAGGTAGCCGATGGCGGTGATGTGCACAGCTTTGACGCCTTGCACGCGCTGCTTGAGATCCAGCCCTACCGCCTGGCCTCGTGGAAGACATCTTCTGAGCAGATCAATTATCGGCGCTTCTTTGATGTGAACGACCTGGTTGGTTTGCGCATGGAGAACCCTGAGGTCTTTGCCGAGACGCACTCGCTCATCCGTGAACTGCTGGGTGAGGGCCAGATTACCGGGCTGCGCATCGATCACTGCGATGGCATGTTTAACCCGCGCGAGTACCTGGTCCGTCTTCAGGAGTTGTTTGTCGCAAGCCGATGCTACGGACCCAGGGCAAAGGAGGCGACCGCCTCCGGGATTGAGCAGGAGGTAGCTGACGCCGCGACCAGGCAGAACTGGACCGATGCCAGGCTACCGCTCTACTGCGTCGTCGAGAAGATTCTCGAGCCGGGCGAAGTGTTGCCGCGCGACTGGCCGGTACAGGGCACCTCAGGGTATGACTTTGTTCACTTCGCAAACCAGCTCTTCATCCAGCCCAGGAATGAGAAGCGCTTCAACACGCTCTACGCCGACCTGCTTGGTGAGCGGGTGCGTCCTGAACGGGTGCTCATTGATTCCAAGCGCATGATTCTCGACACCTCGCTCTCGAGTGAAGCGCATGTGCTGGGCAACCTGCTGGCACAGCTTGCCGGGGCTGACCGGCGCGCACGCGACTTTACTGACAAGCTGCTCGAGGGCGTGATCCGCGAGACCATTGCGAGCTTCCCTGTCTACCGCACCTACATCGACGAGCGCGGCCACTACTCAGATCACGACCGCCACGTGATTCACGAGGCGATCGTCAAGGCCAAACGTCAGGCGCCTACGCTTGATCCTTCTGCGTTTGACTTCCTGGAGCGCGTGCTGCTGCTAAGCGGGCGCGAGACCCTTGAGCAGGGCAGCCCGTATGCCGATGCCGAGTTGTACTTCGCGCTCAAGTTTCAGCAGCTTACCGGTCCGGTGATGGCAAAGAGCGTGGAAGATACCTCGTTCTATGTCTATAACCGCTTCATCTCTTCAAACGAAGTCGGCTCGTCGATGGAGGCCTTCGGCATCAAGCCGGAGGTGTTGCACAAAGCCAATGCTGAGCGCCAGCGGGTCACGCCGCACACGATGCTAACCACCTCAACGCACGACACCAAGCGCGCAGAGGACGTGCGTTGCCGGTTGAACGTACTCTCCGAGATGCCGGATGAGTGGGCGGCGCGCGTGCGCAGCTGGCAACAGATGAACGCGAAGCACAAAACCCCGCTTGGTGGCGGACAGATTGCTCCTGATGCCAATGAGGAATACCTGATCTACCAGACCATCGTGGGTGCGTGGCCATGGGAGACGCCAACGGGCAAGGCGCAGACAGAGTTTGTCGAACGCATTCAGGCGTATATGACCAAGGCGTTGAGCGAGGCCAAGGTCAACGTGAGCTGGGTGACGCCCAACCCCGAGTACACGAAAGCAGTGACGGAATTCATCGGGAACATTCTTGCTTCTATTGACGATGGCGAGGAGACTCCATTCGTCACTGACCTGGTTACATTCATGGAGCCAGTGAAGCGGTTTGGGGCGGTGAACTCGCTCGCGCTCATGACTCTGAAGGCGACGGTGCCAGGCGTGCCTGATTTCTACCAGGGGACGGAGATGTGGGACCTCTCGCTGGTGGACCCGGATAATCGGCGGCCGGTGGATTACGCATTGCGCGAAGAGGCACTCACGCAGATGATCAGCGAAGGCGAAGCGCAGGGGCTTGGCTCGGTCGCAGCGAAAACCGCTTCTTCGCTGGAAGATGGCCGCATCAAGCTATGGGCGATGCATCGCGTGTTGCAGACTCGGAATGAGCGACTGGCAACGTTTGAGCAGGGAGAGTACACGCCGCTCAGCGTGTCATCGGACCAGCAGCAGGAGCATGTGTTTGCATACCTGCGTGGCGGCGATGTGGCAGTGGTCCTGCCACGCTTCAGCTACACCGTCGCAGGGGAGCGTGCCGCAGACTCGCTAGCACTTGGCGCAGCGTGGAGCGATACTGCGCTTGCACTCCCGGATGATGCTGCATCGCGTTGGACCAACGTCTTTACAGGCGAGCAAGTCAGTGCGTCCGGCGGGCAGTTGAAGCTGAGCGAGGTCTTTGCCAGCTTTCCCGTGGCTGTGCTCGTGCGGAGCGATTCGTAACAGTCGCAGTCATCTTGAGTCACGTCCCTTTTTACGAAGGGAAGGATCTGCTATTGCCTCGACCAGCGTTACGGCGAACGCAGATCCTTTCCTTCGTTCGGGATGACAGCGCAAGGACTCAAGTAGCGACCATGTCCTATGCGGTCTTACTTCGCTTCCACCCTGGACGCTTCCGCATGTGTGGGCATCGGCTCTACCGGCACGCCATCGCGGTCTGATGCAACCACCAGTGCCGCAAGCTTTTCCGCCACCTCCAGGGTCAGCGCGTCTGCGCTGCAACGCCAGCTCCAATTTCCGTTTGCCGCGGATGGAACGTTCATCCGTGCATCAGAGTCGAGGCCCAGCAGGTCCTGCACCGGGATCAGGCAGACGTCGGCGACCGAGGTCATAGCAGCGCGGATCATCGCCCAGACCACGCCGTCCTCACCCGGGTTGAGGTAGGTGATAACGGCTTTCTTCTCTGCCTCGGTAGCGCCGCTGTTCCACCAACCGAGCGTGGTGTCGTTGTCGTGTGTGCCTGTGTACACGACCGTATTCTGCTCGAAACGATGCGGCAGGTAGTTGTGCGCACCACGATTACCAAAGCCGAACTGCAAAATTCGCATGCCGGGAAATGAAAACTCGCGCCGCAGGGAATCGACCTCTTGCGTTATCACCCCGAGGTCCTCGGCGACAAATGGGAGTGAGCCAAGCTCCTTCTGCAACTGCGCAAAGAGTGCGCGGCCTGGTGCCTGAATCCAGGTTCCGTTCTTTGCATTCTTGTCTTCCGCAGGGATCGACCAGAAAGCCTCGAAGCCGCGGAAGTGGTCGAGCCTTGTCATGTCATACAACTGGGTGGCGCGGCGAACCCGCGCCACCCACCAGTCAAAGTTCTGGGCCTCGAGCCTGTCCCAGCGGTAGAGCGGATTGCCCCACATCTGCCCATCTTCGGAGAAATAATCCGGCGGCACACCCGAGACGTGGATCGGCGTAAGATCGTCGCGCAATTCGAAGACCTCAGGGTGTGTCCAGACGTCGGCGCTGTCGTAGCTGACGAAGATCGCGATGTCCCCCATGAGCTGGACCTTGCGTTCGGTGCAGTATGCCCGCAGGTGCGCCCACTGCTGATCGAAGGCAAACTGCAGCGCCTGTACCACGGCGAGCTCGTCCGCCTGCTCCTGCTTGAAGCGCGCCATTGCGTCTGCATCACGACGCGCGAACTCGGCCGGCCACTCGGTCCACAACTTGTATCCGAAGCTGCGACGTAAGACGACATAGGCCGCATAGTCGTGCAGCCAAGCAGCCTGCTCGGTGCAGTAGTGCTGGAAGCGGTCCCACTGCTCGGGTGCATGGTGCGCCAAGAAGTTGCGCGCAGCCTCCTCAAGCAGGGGCTGCTTGAGTTGCGTGACTTTGGCGAAGTCGACCGGGCCGTCCGCTGAGGCAATCCCCGCAAGCCGCTCGGACGCGATCCAACCCCAATCGGCAAGCACATCGAGGCTAATCAGCAGAGGATTGCCGGCGAACGCAGACAAAGCGCCGTACGGCGAGTTGCCATACCCGACAGGGTTGAGTGGCAGCACCTGCCAGATACGCTGTCCGGCTGTCGCGAGGAAGTTGGCAAACGCGTAGGCCGCAGGTCCAAGGTCGCCGATACCGCCGGCGCTTGGTAAAGAGGTGATGTGCAACAACAGACCGGAAGAACGTTCAAAAGGCATGGAATATCCGCGTATTTCGGTTATCGAAAGAGAAAAGGCCCGCCGGTGTGGAGCAAGCCAGTAGGCGGGCCAAACTGATTCTCTTGGATGCGTGCGATCGAGGCAGCCGAACGATTACTGTCCAGGCGCTCCGCCTGTCGGTGCGCCGCCACCAGGTCCACCCGCTCCGGATCCACCCGGCGGCTGCTGGGCTGCCTTGTTCATCACGATGCGTCCCTGCTTCTGGTAGGTATTCGCCAGGCTGGTGACAAAAACTGCAAAAGCCTCTTCGCGCCGCTGGTTCAGCATGGTCTCGCGCGACGTCTCAACGTTTTTTGCTATGTCGCCCGCGCCTGGTTCCTGCTTGTCGACCAGCTTGGCAACAATGCCAGTGCGGCCACTGTTGATCGGTCCACTTACCTGGCCCACGCCCAGGTTGAACAGCTGTGGCGCGGCGGTTGCGAGTGCGCCCACGTCGGGCACCTGCGCGTCACGGCTTACCAGGTCGCTCGACTTGATGGTCGCCCCGACCTGTTTCGCAGCCCCGCCCAGGTCGCCGCCCTTCGCCTTCTGAGCCAGCTCAGCGGTCTTTGAGGCCAGCAATTGCGGCGTCTTCTGCTCGCGGTAGTCAGCCAGGATGTGATCCTTGTAGCTCGCGAAGTCAGGAGCATGGGCAGGCTTTACGTCTGCCACGGTGAAGACGGCGAAACCGTCGCCGGTTGCTGCTACCTGCGGTGCGCCACCCTTGCGCGCGCTGAAAGCTTGCAGCAGCAGCTTGGAGCTATCAGCCAATGCAGGCACGGTGCCGTCCTGCGCGATAAAGTCGGTCGTCTGGACCTGGAGAGCATGCGCGGCCGCTGTCTTGTCCAGGCCGTTCTTCGCAGCCTCGCCAGCGAGCTGTTGCGCATACGCCTGCTGCTGGGCGGCCTCCTTCTGCTCGGTCATCCGGGCGATAATCTGCGTCTTTACCTCATCAAACGGGCGGTTGTGCGCCGTCTGCTTATCCTCCACCTGCAGGATGTGGTAACCGAACTTGGTGTGGATCAATCCTGAGGTCTGACCTGCCGGCAGAGAAAAGGCTGCCGCGTCGAACTCGGGGACGGTCTGCCCACGCTTCAGCGGGCCAAGCTCGCCACCCTGCTCCTTTGAGCCTGGATCGTCAGAGTTTTCCTTGGCCAGCTTGGCAAAATCCCCACCCTTGTGCAGCTCGTCAAGAATGCCCTGTGCCTTGGCCTTGGCGGCTGCATCGGACTGTGGACCGGCAGCGGCGTCGGCCTTGATCAGG
Organism: Candidatus Babeliales bacterium; assembly: GCA_964658255.1. GTDB lineage: Bacteria > Acidobacteriota > Terriglobia > Terriglobales > Acidobacteriaceae > EB88. The sequence continues at coordinate 3,642 of CAZZYO010000125.1, read as the reverse complement.
ATGTGGCGGACGCGCACCGAATCATCAACATGGAACTCCTGCGCATGCGTCTGGTAGTACTGCTGGGCCTCGGTCTCGCTCACCTGCGGCGTACCGCCCGGCGCGGCGTTCGCGCCAAAAGCCACATACTGTAGCTTGCGCGTCTCGGGAATGGCCTGGGCGTACTTGGACTGGTTTTGCTGGAAGAACGCCTGCAGCTCAGCATCACTCGGGTTGATCTGTTTGCGGATCTCATCCGCGCTTACGACCGCGTACTCGAACTTGATCTTGGTCGCCTGCGTGATGTAGCTCGCGCGCACGTCGGCGTCTGAAACCGTAACGCCGCCGGTGACCAGGTCGCGCAGCCTGTTCTCTTCCAACTCCTTCTTGATCTCGCCCTCGAACTTTTCGCGCGTGATGCCAAAGTTTGACTGCACCAGGTTCGCGTACTGCTGGTCGCCGATGTACTGGCCGCCCGGAAACAACGCGGCGCCGAGCGGACCGGTGTGCAGGAAGTGGCGCACTGCATCATCGCTCACGCTCAGCCCGAGGCGGTTCGCCTCGTTCAACTCCACCTGCTGCTGGATCATGCGCTGGCCAACGCGCTGCATCATGTACGGCAGCACGAAATCCGGCAGCTGCTGACGCTGCAACATGCGCTGCGACATCATCTGCACATCGGAGGTGAGAATCTCGTCGCTCGAGCCAAAGATGCGGCTGAAGAGGTTCCCGCCGCGGATGGTCGCGTACGTACCGGCAGACGCGGTCGCGTCGCTGAAAATGCCTGGCACAAGCGTGATGACCATCGTGATGCAGGCGACCGAGATGATGACAATGAACACCGCTTTGACGACGCGGTTATTTTGCTGCTGCAGAATACGAATCATGGATGTAGGTTCAACCTTCTGACGTGAGCGGCGCTTGGTTCTCGGCCAGCACGAGAGTTACGGCCGGCGCGCAGTCAAGATAACCCTCCCAGTATAGCTGCTCAGGCTGGGAGCAAGGTCAGCTCTGTGATCTCAGGCGGGCAGTTCAGGCGAAAGGGCAGACCTACCGCCCCGATGCCGCGGTTCACGTAAAGCTGGGTGCGGCCAAGGCTAAAAGGTCCGGCTACATACCGCATGCCCAGCGGGGGCAGGAACAAGGGCCGGGTGAACGGCAGGCGCACCTGTCCTCCATGGGTGTGACCGGAGAGCATCAGGTCGATGCCATACTTTGCCACCGCGGGGAGCGTGTCCGGCTCATGACCCATCAGGATGACTGGCTCGCGGTCGGCGAGCGCCGTCGGCGGCACTGCCAGGTCGATGTCGATATCCGGGCTGAGTGCGTCAGCCAGGCCAGAGAGCCAGATGCGTCGCCCCGAACGTTCGATGGGCAGGTATTCGTTGTAAAGCATGCGGATGCCGACATCAGTCATGGCCTCGCGCACCACCTTCGGCCCCACCATCCAATCATGATTGCCGATCACCCCGAAGCGCATGGGGCATTCCAGCCGCGCGAGCAGTTCGGCGCATAGCGGGGCATATTCCATTGCGCGCCTGGCGCGCACCGGGGCCATGCTGACGAAGTCCCCCGTAAGCAGGACGATGTCGGGCTTGAGCGCGTTGACCTGCCTCACCACGTGCTCGATGAAGAAGGGCTCAGTGTAGGCGGCATAGTGCAGGTCAGAGATTTGCGCGATACGGATGCCGGAGAATACCTCGGGCAGGTTCTCGATGCGAAAGGAGCGCCGCTCGATCACCAGCTCGTGTCGAGCGATCTCTCCCGCGTAGAGGCCCATGCCGACCACCGCTGCGCCTGCTGCACCCAGGAAGGTTCGACGCGTCAAAAAGGCGGGCGGGGCCGCTGGCGCCTCCCTGCGACGCTCCTCACCTGTCTCCTCGTTCGCGGAGTGCTCGGTTGTCGCTTCGGGGGCGAGGAGATCCATAAACGCCATCATACTGGCAGGCGGGGCACCGGATTGTCGCCCGGCGGGTGCCGACAGTACCGTCTATCACGGGAAACGCCGCACATCCTTATGCGAAGGGTGTGCGGCGTCGAGCGCTGGAGCTACCAACAGGGTTAGTACGCCCGATAGTAGTAGGGCGATGGATATACATAGTACGGGCGTGCGTAATACGGATACGGCGCACGCACATACATCGTCCGCTGCCTGAGAACAGGCTGCTGCGGCACACTGGCGGCAAGCCGCTCCGCCTCGTTGTAGCTCACCGGCTGCACTGTCAAGGGAGCGGCAAGATGGAACTGCAGCAACGCTTCAGGCGGCAGGTCAAGCCGCGGGCCATGGGTCGCGCCCGAGATGAGCGCCCCGCCCGTGCCACCGGCAACCGCACCGACGCCTGCTCCAACGCCGCCACCGGCAACAGCGCCAATCAGCGCACCAAAGGCTGCTCCACCGACCGTGTTCGCAGCCGTATAGCCGGATTTGCTTGGGCCCTGGCTCGACCAGACGTCAGAGGCCAGAGGATAGGTCTGGCTGCCAAGCGTGACAGTGGTCAGCTTGAGATCAAGCCTGGGACTTCCGCCGAATGGGCCTGCATTCTTTGCTTCCACCACCTGGGCAGCAAGTACAGCTCCACGCGGGATTGCGACCACGCCATTGGCGTACACATCGCTGGCGGCGGTGAACTGAACGAACTGGCCTGCCTTCAGCTGACCCGTGCTTAGTGGCTCGCTTGTGCGAACGTTCAAGAGCAAGCCGCCAGGAAGCGTCACCGGTCCGCTTGTGTTCTGCCTCTCCGGCGTCACACCGGCAAGGTAGGGCCGGGGTGGAGGCGGCGGCGCGTATTGGGCCTGCGGTCCGGGGTAGGGTGCGTACTGGCCCGGATACTGGCCCTGGTATTGGGGCTGGTCTTGATATTGAGGCTCGCCCGGCCCTGCACTCTGAAGTCCGCCCTGGGGCTGGTTCTGTTGCTGGTTTGCCTCCTGCGGAGGCATGGTGTCAGTCGGAGGTGGGGGCGGCATGTTCGCCTCTTGCTGCTGCGGTACGCTCGTGACGTCCTGCGAGGGCTGATTGCCGACGTTGGTGTCATTCTGCGGAGTTGCCGAGGCGCTGGTCTGCTGCGCCGTATTGGTCTGCCCGCCGACCGCCAGGCTATCGTTGATCGACTTGACCCCGCTTACCTGGGCAACCGTTTGCTCTGCGGCCAGACGCTGCGCTTCGTCCTGTACTGAACCGCTCAGCGTCACCACACCCTGTGCGACCGACGCAGTGACCTGCTGGCCGCGTAGCTGCGCGTCACCTGCGAGCGCTGACGTGACCGAAGTCTGCAGCTGCGCATCGCTCGACTGCGCATGAGCCAGGCTGGTGCCGAGAGTCATTCCTGCTACAAGCAGACTTGCCTGGAGTGTGCCTGCCAGGGCGCGGGTCGCCCGCGCCAGCATCTGGGTGTGTCCGTGCTGTGTCGCTTGATCCTTCATCATGGTGCGTCGACTCCTGTGAAGCTAACTGTCTCACTCGCAAGAACACGGGACACGGCGGAAGGTTGCGCGCAGCGTACCCGGAAAATACAAGAAGCGACCACCTGGGCCGCTTCCTGGAATCGAGCTCTAAACAAGCGCCGGAGGTCAGGCGCCCTGCAGGTACCCTCTAGGACTGGGGCCCTTGATTGACGTCGCGGCTGGCCCCACGGCGCCGAAGGCGCAACAGCCTGGACGGCTAGT
>CAZZYO010000124.1:0-10624 GCA_964658255.1 Candidatus Babeliales bacterium | reverse complement strand
GAGACACGTTCCCAGACATCGTTCCCACCGCACAGCCGGGGAAAAATCAGGGCACGGCCGTGCCGGGGAGGTACGGGTAGCTCACCGGCGAGCGGTCATGGTGTCGAGGTCTCGATTGAGCAGCAGAACTGGCACCCGCGCCTCGCCCAACAGGCCAAACTGCCGCTCCACGATATGCCGCGCAACCAGCTGCCGCACGGAGGCCTCAGAAAGGCCGCGCGCCTGCGCGACGCGCCCGGCCTGGTAGTAGGCGGCTGCCGGAGTGATATCCGGGTCGAGGCCTGAGCCGGATGTGGTTACCAGGTCAACCGGCACCTCCATCTTGCTCTGTTCGGCAGTAGCCACCTGAGCTGCGGACTGGTTCACGCGGTCGATCAGCGTCTTGTTCGTCGGCGCCAGGTTCGAGCCGGAGGAGTTTGCCGCGTCATACCCGGTGCCCGCTGCCGAGCCGCGACTGTGGAAGTACGTGGGCCCGGCAAACGGTTGGCCGATCAGTCGAGACCCCACAAGCTTGTCCCCGTTGGTGATCAACTCTCCGCTCGCCTGGTCGCGGAAGAAGGTGTGGCCGATCCCGATCATCAGCAGCGGGTAGCCCAGCCCCAGGACTACCGCTGTGATCAGGGTGTAGAGGGTCGAGGTAATCAGTGTCTGCTTGATCGTCATGTCTGCTCCTGAGTGACTCAAGAAAGTTAGGCGAGACCGACGCCGGTGAGGATCAGGTCTATGAGCTTGATGCCGACAAACGGGACGATCACGCCGCCAACGCCATAGATCAGCAGGTTGCGCTTGAGGAGGGCCTCGGCTGAGACAGCCTTGTAACTCACCCCTCGCAGCGCGAGCGGAATGAGCGCAACGATCACCAGCGCGTTGAAGACGACAGCCGAGAGAACAGCCGACTCCGGCGTCTTGAGGTGCATGATGTTGAGGGCCTGCAGCACCGGGAAGACACCGGCAAACATCGCGGGCAGGATCGCGAAATACTTCGCGACATCATTGGCGATCGAGAAGGTTGTCAGCGCTCCGCGCGTCATCAGCAACTGCTTGCCGATGGCGACAATCTCGATGAGCTTGGTTGGGTTCGAGTCAAGGTCCACCATGTTGCCGGCTTCCTTGGCGGCCTGGGTGCCGGAGTTCATCGCGACGCCCACGTCTGCCTGTGCGAGCGCCGGTGCGTCATTGGTGCCATCGCCAGTCATGGCGACCAGCTTGCCCTCGGCCTGCTCGCGCTTGATCAGGTCCATCTTGTCTTTCGGCTTCGCTTCGGCGAGGAAGTCATCGACCCCCGCCTCACGTGCAATCGCCGCTGCCGTCAAGGGATTATCGCCCGTGATCATAATGGTGCGGATGCCCATGCGGCGCAGCTCGGCAAAGCGCTCGCGCATGCCGCCCTTGACGATGTCCTTGAGGTGAATGACGCCCATCGCGCGATCGCCCTCAGCCACCACCAGCGGCGTGCCGCCGGAACGCGCTACTTCATTCACGCTTTCGCGTACCTCGCGCGGCATGCTCGAGCCTAATCCCTGCAGGTATTTCTCAATTGCGTCGGCAGCACCTTTGCGCACGATGCGACCATCCATGTCGACGCCTGACATGCGGGTCTGCGCCGAGAAAGGAATGAACTCGGCATGCATCGTCGATAACTCGCGCCCGCGCAGGCCGTACTGCTCCTTTGCAAGGACAACGATCGAGCGACCCTCCGGCGTTTCATCCGGCAGGGACGAGATCTGTGCTGCGTCGGCCAGTTGCTCCGCGCGCACCCCTGGCGCAGGCAAAAACTCCGTTGCCTGGCGATTGCCGATCGTGATGGTGCCAGTCTTGTCGAGCAGCAGCGTGTTCACATCGCCTGCTGCCTCGACCGCGCGGCCCGACATGGCCAGCACGTTGTGCTGCACGAGCCTGTCCATGCCGGCGATGCCAATGGCTGAAAGCAGCCCACCGATCGTGGTTGGAATGAGGCAGACCAGCAGCGATACCAGCACGAAGACCGTTTGGGGTGCGCCGGAGTAGAGCGCGAGTGGCTGCAGCGTGACGACTGCCAGGAGAAAGACAATGGTCAGCCCGGCCAGCAGGATGTTGAGCGCTATCTCGTTCGGCGTCTTCTGTCTCTCGGCTCCTTCGACGAGCGCGATCATGCGATCAAGAAAGGTCTCACCCGGGTTGGAGGTGATGCGGATGATCAACTCGTCCGACAACACGCGCGTGCCGCCGGTCACTGCCGAGCGGTCGCCGCCTGCCTCGCGAATCACTGGCGCTGACTCACCTGTAATGGCCGACTCGTCAACCGACGCCACGCCCTGGACAACCTCGCCGTCGCCGGGAATCATCTCGCCTGCAAGCACGCGGACGCGGTCGTCAACGCGTAGCAAAGAGCTTGCTACCTCTTCCACCGACCCGTCCTTACTCAAACGCTGCGCACGAGTTTCGGACTTCGCTTTCCTGAGAGTATCCGCCTGCGCCTTGCCGCGGCCTTCTGCCATGGCCTCGGCAAAATTGGCAAACAGTACCGTGAACCACAGCCATAGCGTGATCTGTAAGTTGAAGCCGAAGCCGGCGTGATGGCGCACCGCGCCGAGCACGAGGAGCACGGTGGTGACCACGCTGCCAACTTCCACCACAAACATGACGGGATTCTTCATCATGCTCTTGGGGCTTAGCTTGCGCAACGCATCCACGCTGGCCCTCTGCAGGATCTGCGGATCAAACAACGATTTCTGGCGAGAGCTGGACATCAACGTGCTCCTAGAAGGTGTGGCCGGCATGCATCAGCAGGTGCTCGAGGATAGGTCCGAGCGAGAGCGCGGGAAAGAAGGTGAGCGCGCCCAGGATCAGGATCACGCTGACCAGCAGCATGGCGAAGAGTGGCGTCGTGACGGGGAAGCTGCCTTGCGATGGCGGCGCAATCTTTTTTGAAACCAGCGAACCTGCAATCGCGAGCATGGGAACAATCATCAGGAAACGTCCCGCAAACATCGTGATGCCAAGGGTGATGTTGTACCAGTGCGTGTTCGCATTGAGACCAGCGAACGCCGAGCCGTTGTTGCCAGCAGCCGAGGTATAGGCGTACAGGATTTCAGAAAGCCCGTGCGGGCCATGGTTGGTCAGGCTGGAGAGGCCAAAGCTGGGCGCGAGGACAGAGATCGCAGTGAAGGCCAGGATCAGCGTTGGAAAGATGAGCAGGTATAACATCGCGAACTGCACGTCGATGGCTTCTATCTTCTTTCCCAGGTACTCAGGCGTGCGACCAACCATAAGCCCCGCGACAAAGACAGCAAGCACGACGAAGACGAGCATGCCATACATTCCTGCGCCGACGCCGCCAAAGACCACCTCGCCGAGCAGGATGTTGACCATTGGCACCATGCCGCCGAGCGGGGTGAAGCTGTCATGCATGGCGTTGACCGCGCCGCAGCTTGCATCGGTGGTCGCTGTGGCAAACAAGGCAGAATCTGCGATGCCGAAGCGGACCTCCTTGCCCTCCATGTTGCCGCCCGTCTGGGTGGCAGTCATCTGCTGGGCTACCCCGTGGTAAAGCGGGTTGGCCTGGGACTCGGCGTGATACAGCACCACGACGCCAGCGAAGAAGAAAAACGCCATGGCGCCGAAGACCGCCCAGCCATGCCGCGGTGAGCCGACCATCTGCCCGAGGGTGACGGTGAGTCCTGCCGGGATGAGGAAGATAGCCAGCATTTCAAGGAAGTTAGAAAATGGCGTGGGATTTTCAAACGGGTGCGCGCTGTTCGTGTTGAAAAAGCCGCCGCCGTTGGTGCCGAGCATCTTGATCGCCTCCTGCGAGGCAACCGGCCCTTGAGCGATGCTCTGAGTCGTAATGGTCTGCGTCTTTCCATCGGCGCCTGTTGTCGTCTGCGGTTCCACCAGCGTTGCCGTGTCATACGCGCGCAGGTTCTGGATCACGCCCTGGGACATCAGCGCTACTCCAAGCAGCAACGAGACAGGCAGCAGGATCCACAGGATCGCGCGCGTGGTGTCTACCCAGAAATTGCCAAGTGTCTTGGCTTCACGCCGCGCGATGCCGCGAATAAACGCGACGGCAAGCGCCATGCCTGCGCCAGCCGACCAGAAGTTGTGCGTCGCCAGTCCGAGCATCTGGGTGAGATAGCTCATCGTTGTCTCGGGCGAGTAGGACTGCCAGTTCGTGTTGGTCGTAAATGAGAGTGCCGTATTCCAGGCAAGCGCCTGCGAGACAGCGGGCAGGTGCTGCGGGTTGAAGGGCAGCAAGCCCTGCAGTCGTTCTACCAGGTAGGTGAGGATGAGCGTGACAAGCGAGAAGATGAGCAGTGCAGCGCAGTATTCGGTCCAGCGCATCTCCTGCTCTTCGTGAACTCCGGTCGCTCTGTAAAGCAATCGCTCCACCGGACCGAGTACAGGGTCAAGCCACGTGCGGCGCCGTTCGAACACCCGCACCATGTAGAGCCCCATGGGCTTGGTCAGCGCGAGCACGACAGCAAAAAACAAGGCAATCTGCAGCCAACCGTTCGCACTCATGATTAGAACTTCTCCGGACGCAGCATCGCATACACCAGGTACACCAACAGCAGGGCGCAAAGGATCAGCAGTATGGTTGTCTCAATCATGGTGGCGGCTCCGGCGCAGGCGCTCGCACCCGTGCATGTAGAGAAGGGCAACGGCAAAGCAGGCTGTCGATCCAAGAATGGTGAGTAAGTCAAACATAGCTGGTTCCTGACTCCGGCGGCCTGTTGCAAGTCCAGGCCGTGCGCGTGCGCGTTGGTTAAAAGTGGTAGATCAGATCACCCGCCAGGGTAAGCTGCGTTGTCTTGGTCGGCGCACCGGCTACGCCATTGACAAAGGGACTGTCATAAGCCGGTCCATCATAGGAATGTTCAAGCCGAAGCTCCGGGCGAAATGTCACGGTGCTGCCCAGCCAGAAATTGAAGCCAACCAGGTGCTCGGAGTACTTGGTTGCGACACCGGTACGCTGGCCGCGGATATCATCCACAAATTCGTTGCGGATGTTGAGCGAGGCATGGTGATTGTCAAACTCGTGCTCGACATAGTTGACCACGGCGTAATCAGGGGCATAGCAATGCTGGGCAGAAGGGTTGCAGAACGCGCCGTTTGCGCCGGTGATTGGAGCCGGCGAGGTTACAGCGCCAGGATAGTTATTGTTGGGTACATCGCGCTCGTACTGGTACCAGCCCTCGGTGTCCGTATGCCAGGTTGCATTGATCTTGTGATAGTACGTGAGGTAGTAGGCGGAGACATTGTTGTACTGGTACTTAGCCGAGTTCAGAGAGTTAGCACAGAAGTACAGGTTATCGCCGCCCGTGTGCCAGGTGTAAGCCGCACAGGCGTTGCCGGTAACCTTGGCGCCCTTGACCCAGGGCGCTATCTCGCACCCGCCAGAGACACCGGCCTGCACCGTCCAATGGTCGCTCAGCTTGGTCGTCAAGTTGATGCCGTGCTGCGTGTAGCAGTCGTACGTGTAGAGGATCGAGTGGCTATAGGTATAGTTGTTCGGCGCAAGCTGCGCCTCGATGTCCGGCAAGGAGATGTATCGCCCCACGCGAACATCGGATCCACCCTTACCTAGTTTGGGAAAGTAAAGGTCGAAGTAGTACATCACCTCGTCGAAACCATAGGTATTGTTATGGCCCAGTAACTGCTGGCTGAAGACGCCCTTGGCTGTCGTGTAGCGATAATCCAGCCCGTATAGGCTGGTCAGGCGAAAGCCCCAGTCCACATGATCCTTCTGCACCGTGTTTGGCAGGCGCTCCAGGTACAGTGCGGTCTGGTCCAGCTGCACCGAGTTCGGGATGATGTCATACGAGGTGACGTTGTTTGCGTACTTGCCCTTGTTGGACGTGCTTGCGTTCCCGCCTATGTCAAACCAGCCGTACATCTTGAAGCGCGTCTTGTTTTCGTTGATGGCCTGCATCAGTGGATACGTCTGGTAGTCTGGTGCGCCCAGCACAACCGTGCCGCCAATCGGCCAGTCGGCGCTTGGAAAAGGAGGCGAGCTAAGCGGCGCAGCCCAGCCGCGGCGTTCGGCGGCTGGCGCAGCCGGAGCGCCACTGGAATCAACGGTCCAGTCATCAAGGTAGGCATGGCCCAGCCTTGTCATGAAGCCGCGTTGCGGGGTTGCCGTGGGCGGCGCGCCTGCCGCGGCACCGGGGGCGGCGGTTTTATCCGCCGGAGCCTGCGCCGCCGAGACCTGGCCGGAGACGTCCGCGGCGAACGGTTCGGGAGCCAAGGTCGTAACGGCAACGTCGGTTTGCTGCGCGTGGCTGGCTGAAGCCCAAAGGGCGATGCCCAGGATGCAGGCGAGGCGAACAGGAAACGTGCGGGTCATAGGCTTTCCACTCCTTAGCGAGTAGAAAGCCCCGGGCCATAGGAAAGCCGTAGGAAGCCCGTAAAGAAAGCGTAAGAGAGCTTACGCAGGGTCTCCGTCCGGCGTAAATCGGTAGCCAACCCAGGGCTCATTGCGGATGTAGCGTGGCTCCGGGGTCACTTCGATCTTGCGTCGAAGCTGCGCCACCAGCACCCGCAAATACTCGGGCTGATCATCGCCGGCCGCGCCCCACACTGCGCGCAGCAGAGACTTGTGGGTGTGCACGCGGCCCGGGTTGCGCGCCATATGGAGCAGCAGGTCAAACTCTTTCGGAGTCAGGTGAATGTCTTCCCCCTCGCGCGAGACCCGATGCGCTTCACGATCGATTGCGAAATCGCCTACCCGCAGCAACGGCTCCAGCGCCTGCTCCTCGGTCGCGTTTCGGCGCAGGTGGGCACGCACCCGGGCGAGCAACTCCTGGATGCTGAAAGGCTTGGTCACGTAGTCGTCAGCGCCTTCATCGAGCGCCCGTACCTTGGCTGCGTCCTGGTTCTGTACCGAGAGAACGAGGATCGGCGTTTGGCTCTGCTGCCGCACGGCCCGCGTCAACTCCACGCCATCCATCTCCGGCATGGCCAGGTCGGTGATGATCAACGCCGGCGGATCGGTGCGCAGCTTCTCAAGCGCCTCCAGGCCATGACGTGCCACGATCACGCGATACCCGCTGCTCTCGAGCGTGGTGCGCAGCACGCGCGTTATCTGCGGCTCATCATCCACCACCAGGATGGTCTCGTGCATCCGGTTCTACTCTCCGCGACTGGTGCCAGCCTGTGCGTACAATCTCCAGGTGAGATCAAGTGTAGCGAGAAACCTGGCGCGCGGCGCGGCAGCAGCCTTGCTGCTGGCCGCGATCGTGCTCTTCTACACACGCGGGGTTCACGCCAATCCAACCACGGTCGCGCTCACCCTGCTGCTGCTGATCCAGTGGCTGGCTGCCAGCTGGGGGCTGGCTGTTGCAGCCGCCGCCTCCGTCGCAGCCACTCTTTGCTTCAATTATTTCTTTCTGCCGCCCATCGGTAATTTCAGCATCGGCGATACGCAAAACTGGGTCGCGCTCGGCGCTTTCCTTGCCACGGCGCTGATCGGCAGCAACCTTGCGGGGCGTCTGCACGCCGCGCGTGCTGCCAGTGATCGTCGTGGCCGCGCGCTTGAGCTGCTCTACGACTTCGGCCAGCGCCTGCTTACCCCGGGTAGCACGGCCGAGCTGCTCCGTGAACTCCCTTTCTCGATCGCCTCAGCATTTCGCTGCAGCCAGGCTGCGGTGTACCTCGTCGACGGTGATCAGCTGCACGCGTCTTCCATCAACTTCGACCTGCCACGCGAGCTGCTGCGCCAGGCATCGACCACCTCGCGGCCCCACGCCGGCCCCGCACCCGGCTCGCTGCTGATACCGCTCGCGGTCGGCGTTCGGCCCGTCGGCACCATCTATCTGGCAGGCGTTGCTTCTGCGGGTGCCGCAGAGCTGCCTGCGGACGAGACCCTGGAGGCGATGAGCAGCCTGGTTGCGCTGTCACTTGAGCGCGCGGCTGCTGTCGAACGCCTGGTCCACGTCGAGGCGGATGCCGAGAGCGAGCGCCTGCGCGCTACCCTGCTCGACGCGGTGACTCACGACCTGCGCACGCCGCTCACTTCTATCAAGGCGGCGGTGACAGGCCTTCTTTCGCAGACAGCGTTGCGGGCTGATCAGCGCGAAGAGCTGCTTACCATTATTGATGAGGAGAGCGATCGGCTCGACCGCCTGATTGCGCAGGCGGTCGAGATGGCCGAGCTGGACGCTCGGGCGATTCGTCTGGTACCACGCCGCACCAAGGTGGCTTTGCTCCTGGAGGATGGACTCGAGAGTGCCCGGCGCCGCTGGCCAGCCCGCCCCATCAAGGTCACGGTAGCAAGCGAGCTGGCCGAGGCGGCTGTCGATCCGCAACTGATTGCCAGAGTTCTGCTGCACCTGATTGAGAACGCCGTGAAGTACTCCGCGCCCGCCACCCCCATCGCGATCACGGTGCGTCCGGAGGGGCGGTGGCTTGCGGTGGCGGTCTGCGACCAGGGGCCTGGCATCGCCCACGGTGAGCAGGCGCGCATCTTTGAGAAGTTTTACCGCTCCCCGGCTACGCGCTATACGGCACCCGGCACGGGTATGGGGCTCGCCATCTCACGCGCCATCGTGGAAGCGCATGGAGGCAGACTTACCGTCGAAAGCACGCCCGGCGCGGGATCGACCTTTGCGTTCACCATCCCGCGAGCCTGAACAGTTTAGCGGCTCGATGTGGGACCGGCGAGCGCGGCTGCCTGCTTGCGCTCCAGCGCCGCGTCTGAGCTGCGGCCCTCGCGATCAAGCGCCTCCGCAAGCGCGAGATGCGGCGCCGCATCGCTCGGCGCTGCGTCGACGGCAGTGCGCAGCTGCGTCTCGGCTTCCTTTAGCTTGCCTTCCGCCAGCAGCGCCTCCCCGCTCTTAAGCGCAAAGGACGATCGCTGCCGGCTCACCGCGGCCCGGCTCAGGTCAGCCGCCTGGCGACGCTCCGCGGCCGCACCCGCGGGGTCGCCTGCCTGGGCCAGCAGCGCGGCAAGTGACACGTGGTTGCTCGGCTGCTCGGGCTGCAGGGCGATGGCTTTGCGCAGTGCGTCCGCCGCCTTGTCGGGCTGATTGTTTTCCTTGTAGACGTTGCCAAGCACAGCCCAGGCAGCGCCGTTCTCCGGACGCAGCGAGACCGCCTGCTCCAGCTGCCCGGCAGCAGCAGGGAAGTCGCCCTGTTGCATGTGGATCACGCCCAGGGTGTAGGGAGGGTCGGGCAGGGTTGGGTCAAGCGCCTCGGCTCGTTCAAACTCAGGGATCGCTGCGGGCAGATTGTCCTTGAGCTTATAGGCCAGGCCGAGATCGTAGTGCAGGCGTGGATTCTCAGGCTCGAGCCGCAGGCCGGCCTGAAACTGCGCGAGCGCATGATCGAGGTCGCTCTGCTGCAGGTAGGCTACCCCGTAGTCTTCCCGCAGGGTGACCGACTCCGGCCCGGCGGCGAGCGCTTGCTCATAGAGGCTGACTGCTTGTTTCGCGTTGCCTGTCTGCACCAGCGCCAGCGCGTAGTTGACCAGCACGGCGCTGTCGCGAGGGTGCGTGGCAGCATAGCCGGCGAAGAGCGGCAGCGCCTCGGCCGGCTGGCCGCCCGCCTGCAGCGCAAGCGCGAGCGCGTAGCGGGCGTCTTCGAGAAACGCTTGCAGCGCGAGAGCGGTTACAGTGGGTCCCTGAGCGGGAGCCTTCCCCGTGTTTGCCGCCAGCCCGGTGCTTTGAGCAGTCGAGCGGGACCTGGTAGGCGCGCCAACTGGCGGCGCTTCTCGTTGAGGCAAGGCAAGCGACGACGCTGCGGCCGCCAGCTCGACCGTGTGGCGCAGCACTGGAATGGCATCAGCGTTTTTCCCGGAGGCGCTCAGCGCGCGTCCAAGCTGCAGCGCGTAGACACTGTCAGCCGGCGCGAGCTCGCAGGCTCGGCGTAGCTCGACAAGGGCTGTCTCCGGCTGCTGCCGGGCGAGCGCAACCGCGCCGAGATGCGCATGCGCACTGGCAAGCTCCGGGTCGGCTGCAATCGCCGTTGCGAAGTGCTCTGCAGCCTGATCCATCTGCCCGCCCTGCGCGAGCAGCGAGCCAAGCGCGTCCTCGACCAGAGCAGTCTGCGCAGCGCTAAGTGCTGGCTGGCCTGGCGCCGGATGCAAGGCGTCGGTAAGGGCTGCCTGTGCTTTCTCGGGCTGGCCGGTAGCGACGAGCGCCGCCGCATACGCGCGGCTCTCCTCTGCCGAGAGCGCTGCGCCGCTGGCGACCCCCCGCGCAAAGGCCTGGGCCGCGCGGGGCGCGTCGCCGGTCTGCAAAAATGCCTGACCCATCGCGATGGAGGTGTCGGGTGCTTTTGGATCGAGCTGGGCTGCAAGCTGCAACTCGCGCAGGGCGGCCGCAGGATGACCCTCGGCCAGCAGCACCTCTCCGTACGCTGTATGGGCGATGGCTACCTTCGGCGCCAGCGCCACCAGGCGCGCAAAGCTGGCGTGTGCAGTCGGGAGATCCCCATTGCTGAAAGCCGCATAGCCGGAGCGGTAGAGAGTGTCGAGCGTCGCGCCGCTACTCGCATGTTGCTGCGGGTGAGCTCGCAGGCATACGAGGAGCAGAACGAGCAGCAAAGCGCCGCGAACGAAGCGCGATATGTCTGCAACGCCTGTGCCGGGTCGGAAGATATGAGAACAGGACGCCACGGGCGGTGTTCTCATGGTCGGTGTTCT
>CAZZYO010000123.1:0-10666 GCA_964658255.1 Candidatus Babeliales bacterium | reverse complement strand
ACGCGCGCTGTGACCGGCACAGTGCTTGCATAAGATAGAAGGGTGAATACGCCAGCATCGAGCTCCGCCGGGCAAAGCAGCTGCGATGTGGTGATCGCAGGCGCGGGCATCATCGGCCTGTCGGCAGCGCTGGAGCTTGCGCGGCGCGGGCTTTCGGTCATCGTGCTTGAGCAGGGCGCGTCGATGCGCGAGGCTTCCTGGGCAGCTGCGGGTATGCTGGCGGCGCATGACCCGGAGAATCCGCGCGCACTGGATGCACTGGCTGCGCTGAGCCTGTCACTTTACCCCGTGTTCCTGGCTGACGTTGCACGGCTAAGCAGGCTGCCTGTTCCACTGCGCACTGCGTTCACGTGGCAGGGGTCTCATGCACATGCGGGCCAGCTCGTTGAGCCTGCACCAGGCCTGGTCGCGGAGCTTCCTGACCTTCGTCCGGGTACGCGCGCTTTCACCCGCCTGGACGAGGAGAGTCTTGACCCACGGGACCTGTGCCGTGCCTTGCCACTCGCGGTCGCCGCTGCTGGTGTGCGGGTTATCGAGCACACGCGCGTCGACCAGCTACGTTCTTCACCGGGCGCCGTAGAGGTACGCACCAGCTCCGGCGAGTTTACGGCAAGCGCTTACCTGCACTGCTGCGGAGCCTGGAGCAGCCTGCTTCCGGGCCACGGCCCGCCTGCCGTCACAATCCCTGTCGAGCCTCGCAAGGGCCAGATGGTTTCCACGATGATGCCCGCTGCCGGGCCGCAGCTCGCCTGCGTGGTGCGCACGCCCGAGCTCTACCTGGTGCCCCGTGGCGACGGTCTGGTTGTTGTCGGCGCGACAGTGGAGCGGGTTGGGTTTGACCGCTCGATCAGCACGGCCGCGACCAATACGCTGCTCGATGCCGCTGCAGAACTCTGGCCGCCGATCCGCACAGGTCGCGTGGTGGAGCGGTGGTGTGGTCTTCGGCCAGCCACCCCGGACGCGCTGCCCATCCTGGACGCCGTGGCGCCTCGTGCCTGGATTGGGGCGGGCCACTACCGGAACGGTATCCTTTTGGCGCCGGGAACCGCGCGCGTTCTGGCCGAGCTCGTCCTCGGCAAAGCGCCACAGATCGATCTGTCTCCGTTCCGCCTGGACCGCTTCGACGCTGAGCGCTCAGGCCTGCAGGGGCCACTGGTGACAAGCGTTTCCGCGCTACGCTATAACTGAACCTTGCCACATAGGGCAACAAGCGCGCACCAACCAGGGGAGTGATATGTCGACAGCAGTAGCTGGCAAGGGACTCGAAGGCATCGTCGCAACCAACTCCGGGATCTGCTGGATCGACGGCGATGCGGGCGTGCTTGCCTACCGCGGCATTGACATCCACGAGCTTGCCCAGCACTCGAGCTTTGAGGAGATCACCTACCTGCTCTGGCTCGGCAAGCTGCCTACCGCTGCAGAGCTGCAGGAGTTTTCTGCAAGGCTGGCCGAGGCGCGCGTGCTGCCACCTGCCATCCTCGAGATGATTGCAGCCTTTCCAAAGACCGCGACCCCGATGGAGGTGCTGCGCACCGCGGTGTCGGCGCTCTCCATGCATGATGCGGACGAGCGGGCGGTTGATCACGAGTCGAACCTGCGCAAGGCGTTTGCACTCACCGCGCAAATCCCGATGATCGTCGCGGCGTTCGAGCGCATCCGCAACGGCAGGTCCGTGGTCGAGGCGGACAGGTCGCTCTCGCATGCGGGTCACTTCCTGTGGCAGCTGCGCGGCGAAAAGCCTTCCGAGACCGCAACCAAGACGTTTGATATCGCGCTGATCCTGCATGCCGACCATGAGCTGAATGCGTCTACTTTTGCCGCACGCGTCATCGCAGCAACGCTGGCTGACATGCACTCGGCGATTACGGGCGCGATCGGCGCGCTGAAGGGTCCGCTGCATGGCGGCGCAAACGAGGCAGTCATGCGCATGCTTTTTGCTATCGACAAGGCTGGCGAGGATCCGGTCGAGCATGTACGCGGGATGCTTGCTTCCAAGCAAAAGGTTTCAGGATTTGGCCACCGCGTGTACCACACTGAAGATCCGCGCGCGACTCACCTGCGGCGCATGTCAGAAGAGCTGGGCCACGCCGATGGCAATCCCAAGTGGTATGACATGTCGCGTGCCATTGAGCTGTTTGTGAAGAACGAAAAGAAGCTGAACGCCAACGTCGACTTCTACTCAGCCTCGACCTACACCACACTTGGCATCGCGATTGATCTCTTCACTCCGATCTTCGCTATCAGCCGCGTCTCCGGCTGGGCGGCACACGTGATCGAGCAGCTGGATGACAACCGGCTGATCCGCCCGCGCGCGGAGTATCTCGGGCCGGCCTACCCGGCGCCTTACATTCCGGTCGACCAGCGGTAACGCTCTACTGGATTGGCGCCGGGCCTCGCCCGGTCCAGGCCATCTCGGCGATCTTCCAGGAGTGGTATGGCTGCCTGCGGGCCACCAGCACATAGCTGCCAGCGTCGGTAAATCGCTTGCCGCTGGCAGTCTCGCTAACCTTTTCGCCGTAGGTGCCGGTGTCCACGCAGAGCACGCCGGAGCAGTCCTGTTTCTGGCTCGTCATCGTCACCGTCGCACGGTAAAGCCCGAACACACTGCGGTAGAGCGTGCGGATGGCCGCACGATCCGGATATCGGCCACCATCAGCACTCAGGAAGATTGCGTCCGGCTCGTAAAGTGCCACCGCTGCTTCGAGGTCATGCTGCTGCAGCGCCTGGGTCCACGCGCTGCGCAACCCGGCGAGAGCGTCCGGCGCGCTCGCTGCCTGCGCGGGCAGGCGCACTGACCCGCCCATGGCAACCAGTGCGATCACACCCCAGGCCAGACGCCCCGGCCATCTTGCGCGTGCTCTGCCCCTCCGAACGTACATGGGCTACATGCCGCCCTTGCGGCTGGCAGGTGGCACAATCCCGTTCAGGCGCAGGTACACCACCATCTGCCCATAGTGATCCATCATGTGCGCCAGCGCGTGGGTGGCAGTGCCAATGCGGGTAGACTTCTCAGTTCCCATTTGCTCAAAGCCGTTGGTCGCAGTGATCATGCTCAGCGCCGCGTGCTCATAGGTGAGCGAGTCGCGGAAGGCCTTCATGATGTCGTCCTTGCCGGTCAGCTTCTCGATGTCAGCGCTTTTCCTGCCGTTCGGGACGTTCCAGCTACCAAAGAAGTAGTAGTTCGCCTCGGCCAGGTGCTTGATCTGCCCGCCAAAGGTACGTACACCCTTGAACTCGCCTGAGGTCGGCGCGTAGTCAAACTTGTCCGCGGGCATGGCGTCTGCCGCGGAGAGAACGTCCTTTTCCTCGGCACTCAGCATGGCGCTGTACATGTCCGCAGGCGACGCCATGTTGGCGCTCGTTTGCGCGGCCATACATAGCGGCAGCGCCAGCATGGCGCAGCTTACAGCGAGCATCCTCATGGGTGCCTTCATCGGTTTTCTGTCTCCCTTGCCTGATACGAGTGCAGGCCGGCCGCCTTAACCCGACGCAAACCAGCCTGCTGCGCTGCCAGCCTAGCAGAGTCTGGTCAACGCGCGCGCCGCCAGCACGAACCCGGGCACGGCGACCCACCCGGCTGCTATGCTCTTCTTTCTGTCCCTGTAAGGAGAACGAGCGGATGTCCATGTTGAACCTGGAAGGCCGCGTTGCCGTGGTTTTCGGCATTGCCAACAAGCGGTCTATTGCCTATTCCATCGCCCAGAAGCTGCACGAAGCAGGGTGTACCCTGGCCATCGGCTACCAGAATGAGCGGCTGAAGGCCGAGGCGGAAGGCCTTGCCGAGCTGCTGCCCGGCTCGCAGGCGTTTGAGTGCGACGTCTCACAGGATGCTTCGATCGATGCAGTCTTTGCCGCGCTCAAGGATCGCTATGGAAAGCTCGACGTGCTGGTGCACTCGTTAGCCTTTGCCCCTGCTGACGAACTGAAGAACGACTTCCTGCTGACCTCCCGCGAGGGCTTCCGCATGGCGCATGACATTAGCGTGTACTCCCTGATCGCACTTGCCCGGGGTGCGGCGCCGCTGATGACCGACGGGGGTACCATCCTCACGCTGACCTACTATGGCGCCGAGAAGGTGATCCCGAACTACAACGTGATGGGTGTCGCCAAGGCAGCGCTCGAGTCCACCGTGCGCTACCTTGCGGCTTCGCTCGGCAAGCAGAAGATCCGGGTGAATGCGATCTCGGCCGGGCCGATCAAGACGCTTGCCGCGCGCGGCATCGGCGACCTGGGAACGATGCTGCGCGCCCATGCAGAGCGTTCTCCGCTCGGCCGCAACGTAGAACAGGCCGAGGTTGGCAACGCGGCCGTTTACCTTGCATCCGATCTCGCTACCGGCACCACCGGCGAGGTGCTGTACGTGGACTGCGGATACAACGTGGTTGGCCTGTAGCAGCTTGGGCTTGGCCCAGGTTGCTGCCCGGGCACGAGACAGAGGTTGCTGCTTACGCATGCCGCAAGCGCGGCGACTTTTCTGGCGCTTTCGGGTTCTCACTGGTGGAGAACTTTTACCAATGATCTCGTTGCGAAGCGCACTTCCGCGTGTCCGAATCTTCCTCGCCGCCGCTGGCTCTCTCTTGATCGCCGCTCCTGCGCTCCATGCGCAGGCTTCGCTTGCCGCAGGCGGGGCGCATTACTCCATCGTCCAGGGCAATAACACCCTGGGCGAGGCGCAGTACACCGTCACGACAATCCCTGGCGGCTACTCGATCAGTTCGACCGGGCACATGAGGCTGGCCAAGTTCAGCTACAGCTTCCACAACCAGGCCACGCTTGATGCCTCGCTGAACCTGGTGCGGGACGCGCTCACCGGGTCAGTTGATGGTGCCAAGGCACACGGCTCGAATATCGCCGTCAACACTGCCACCGACGCAAGTGGACGCGAGTTCAACATCCAGGTCTCGGCGCAGGGCAAGGACACCACAAACACGGTTGACCGGCATCGCAACACGGTGCTTGTGCCCGATCTCGACCCCGGCGCCTACATGCTGATGGCGCGCATCGCCATGGCTCAGCCCCCCACCGCGTGGGCGGTGATCCCCAAGGAGAATGGCCTGCTGGTGCCGGCCGGCTACCAGGGCGACGCGGATGTACGTGGCACGCTGAATGGCGCGGCGATCGACGTCAAGCACACGAGCGTTGCTCTGAGCGATACGAACGCGGTCACGCTCGAGATCTATGCGAGCGTCGATGGCCAACTGCTGGAAGCAGACCTGAACGCGCAAAATCTGGATGTGGTGCGCGACGGGTTCAAGCTGCTGGAGCACCCGGCACCAACGCCGCCACCACCGGGAGAGGCTCCGCAGCAGCCCGGCAGCACGCAGGTGCCGCCACAGCAGGGCGGGCCGCAGGCGACACCGCAGTCCTAGGGCACGGCTGTTATTACCTGACCTGCGCCGGGGCGGTGGCAGCAGTCGCCACCAGCGCGAGTGCTTCTTCGCGGGTAGTCACGCGGCCTTCCAGCTGTGCGTCTTCGGCCAGCGCCAGTAACTGCTTAAACGCGGGTCCAGGCAGGTAGCCTGCTGCAATTAGGTCGCCGCCGGTAAGGAGGAGTTGCGGGCGCACCTCCTCCGGCGGGGTTTGCTCATAGCGTGCTCTTGCATACGTATAGAACCGCAGCATGCCGTGGCTCGACAGGCAATCCATCCGGTGCAGCGCCAGGTGTTCGTCAAAGCGTGCAAGCCGCAGAAACCGTTTAAGCGTGGACTCCTTCATCTTCTCGACGTCCCCGAAACGCATGTGGTTGGCGACGAGCGCGAGAATTTGCGCCGTGTCCTCGTTTGAGAAGCGCAGGCGTCGGCAGATTGCCTCGGCAATGCGGGTACCCACCTCAGCGTGGCCGCTGAAGCGGATACGGTCGGGTGCGCGCACAAACGTAGGCGGCTTGCCGACATCGTGCAGCAGCGCCGCCCAGGCAAGTGCCGTGGACGTGCCCGGCTGGAGCATGGCCAGCAGCATGAGCGTGTGCACCCACACATCGCCTTCAGGGTGATACTCGGGCGGTTGCTCGACACCGCGCATGCGGGCTACCTCGGGCAGCAACTCGACAAGCAGGCCAGTCTCTTCCAGCAGCTCAAAGGCCTGGCGGGCTCGACCCTCCGTAAGCATGCGCGTGAGCTCATCGCGGATGCGCTCGGCGCTCACCTGATGAATGGCTGTGGCCTGGCGGCGTATCTCTGCCTGTGTAACCGCCTCAATGACAAATCCGAAGCGGGCAGCAAACCGGACCGCTCGCAGCATGCGCAGCTTGTCTTCGGCGAAGCGCCGGGCCGCGTCGCCGATGGCGCGCAGCACCCCTGCTGACAGATCCTCGCGGCCACCCACGTAGTCAAGCACCGCTGCCTCCACGGGCGATCCTGCTGCTACCAGCAGCGGGTCAAGCAGCATGCCATTGACGGTGAAGTCGCGCCGCTCGACATCTTCAGCCGCACTCTGCGAGAAGCGGACCGCTTCCGGGTGCCTGCCATCAGCGTAAGCGCCATCGTTGCGAAAAGTTGCCACTTCCGTCTGGATCTCCTCGCCTGCAGGTCCTTCGCTTACCACGAGAATGACACCGAAGTGGACCCCTACGGCAAAGGTCCGCGGGAAGGTGGCGAGCACAACGTCGGGCGTCGCGCTGGTGGCCACGTCGAAGTCCTTGGGCGTGGCGCCGAGCAGCAGGTCCCGCACACAGCCGCCCGCGAAGTAAGCCTGGTGGCCTGCACTGCGCAGTTGCTCGACAATGGCAGTGGCGGCGCGAGCAGCGGGCGTGTCCAGCATCAGGTAGGTCCCTTCAGAGTTTCGATCCATGCCGATTGGAGTGGCCGGCCCCGGGATACTGTTGCTGCCTCTCACGACGCCGGATACCAACAAGCTCACCACTATCATAGGGACATGAATTGCGACGGAGACAAGTGGCTCGCATGGCGGAGCTGAGTGCGAGCCGCGGCCTGATCCTGGGCATTGAGACCTCCTGCGATGAGACAGCGGCAGCAGTAGTCGCGGCCGGGCGGCACACGCTTGCAAACGTGGTCGCCTCGCAGATCGCGACCCACGCGCCCTTTGGCGGCGTTGTGCCTGAGCTTGCCTCGCGCGAGCACCTGTGCAACATCACGCCGGTTCTGCGCGCCGCCATGGCAGAGGCAGCTATCTCGCTCCAGGACCTCGATGCGATCGCCGTGACGGCAGGTCCAGGACTGGCTGGGGCGCTGCTGGTTGGCATCACCTATGCCAAGTCCCTCGCCTTCGCGCTCGGCAAGCCGCTGATCGCGGTCAACCACCTCGAAGGGCACATTCACGCCGTGTTGCTCCAGGAAGCTGAACTTGCTGGAGCAGCAGCCACGGACCAGCGGGATAATTACGCTTCGTCAAGTCAGCAGGGGGATAGAGAGGCCGATCAGGCACCTACCGCGGGCGGCGCAGCTCCAGCACTTGCGCTGGTCGTCTCGGGCGGCCACACGCACCTCTACCTGGCTCGGCGAAGCGCCGAGGGGTGGCTCTATCGCACGGTCGGGCGCACGGTCGACGATGCAGCCGGCGAAGCCTTTGACAAGGTCGCGAAGCTGCTTGGCCTGCCCTATCCTGGCGGTCCGTGGATGGATGCGCTCGCCGCTCATGGCAACGGACAGGCGGTGCCCTTCCGCTTTGCCGAGGTGCGGCCACGCCCCGAGCGGCAGAAGTCCCGCGCGACGCGACACCCAACGGAAGCCGCTACGGCCGAGACGCTCTTTTCTTTCAGCGGGATCAAGACAGCCGTCCTGCGCCACGTCGAAGCGCACGGCTTGGCGCCTGCTGCGGAAGCGCGGCGCCTGGCGCTCGCCGCACTCCCGCATCCGAGCACCGCAGACGCCCTCACGCTGTGCGACACGCAGGTGCTGGATCTGATCGCCTCTTTCCAGCACGCGGTCGTCGACAACCTGCGACGACGGACCTTTGCCGCGGCTGAGCGATGGGGCGCACGCCGCATTCTGGTCTCGGGCGGAGTCGCCGCGAATCGCGAGCTGCGCGTGCGCTTTACTGCCGAGGCCGCCGGACGTGGCATCCCGATCGCCTTCCCCTCGCTTGCACTTTCCACCGACAATGCCGCGATGATTGCTGCCGCGGCCTGGCCCAGGTATCTCGCGCGAGACTTCGCCGCGGCTGAACTTTCGGCCGAGCCGGGCCTCCGCCTGGGTTGACCGCGATTCCCCGCGTGCTGTCTGCCTCGGCGCGCCATGCTTGTAGAATGGCGGGAACGCTGCCCATGCCTATTCATCTCTTCAACACACTCTCGAGCAAAACAGAACCGCTCGTGCCCGCAGACGGCAAGGCTGTGCGCCTGTATGCCTGCGGGCCGACGGTCTACGACTACGGGCACATCGGCAACTTTCGCACCTTCCTGCACGTGGATGTGCTGCGCCGCACGCTTGAGCTTGAGGGCATTGCTGTCGACCACGTCATGAACATCACCGATGTCGATGACA
The DNA here is from genome assembly GCA_964658255.1 of Candidatus Babeliales bacterium. Taxonomy (GTDB): domain Bacteria; phylum Acidobacteriota; class Terriglobia; order Terriglobales; family Acidobacteriaceae; genus EB88. Next base: position 2,225 of record CAZZYO010000123.1, on the reverse strand, counting down.
AGATCATTCGCAATGCCACTGCGGCAGGGCTGCCGATTGCCGATTACACCCGCAGGTTCGAGGAAGCCTTCTTCGAGGACCTGACTGCACTCGGCGTTGAGAAGCCCGGCACCGTCGCGCGCGCAACCGAGCACATCCCGGAGATGGTGGCGCTGGTGGAGCAACTGCGCGACCGCGGCCTGGCCTACCAGGCGGAGGATGGCAGCTGGTACTTCCGCATCTCCGGCTTCCCGGAGTACGGCAAGCTCTCGAAAAAGGACTTTACGGGAATCACGGTTGGTGCACGGGTGGACGTGGATGAGTATGACAAGGATGCCGCGCGGGACTTCGCCCTGTGGAAGGCAGCCAAACCCGGCGAGCACTTCTGGCAGACCGCGCTTGGGGCCGGGCGGCCTGGCTGGCATATCGAGTGCTCTGCCATGGCTGCGGCCTATCTTGGCCCGTCCTTCGACCTGCATGCCGGCGGCGAAGACCTCATGTTCCCCCACCACGAGAACGAGATCGCCCAGTCCGAGGCAGCCTCCGGCTGCACCTTCGCCCGCCACTGGTTCCACGTACGCTTCCTGCTTGTCGAGGGGCGCAAAATGTCGAAGTCGGAGGGCAACTTCTATACGCTCCGCGACCTGCTGCTTAAGGGCTACAAAGCGTCAGCCATCCGGTCGCTGCTGATCTCGGTGCCTTACGGGCAGCCGCTCAATTTCACATTCGATGGCTTGTCCGCGGAGACGGCGGCGGTCGACCGTCTACGCGCCTTCGCGTCGCGGTTGCACCGTACGGTCGTCGAGGCGACCGAGCCCGCGGACGAAAAGTTGCTGCACCTGACCGAAGAGGCAGGCCGCGCCTTCCGCGCTGCTCTTGAGAACGACCTGAACACGGCCGAAGCGCGGGCGGCGATCTTTGATCTGGTGCGCGCGGCGAACAGCGCGCTTGATGAGAAGAGCGCGCAGGCGCGGGTGCTCTCGACGCGCAACCGGGACGCCATCCTGGACGTGCTGGCGGCCTTCGACTCGGTCTTCCAGGTGCTCGGCGATCGCGATGGCGCGATTACCGCGACTGCGCTTGACTGGGCTGAGGCTGAGGGCCGGCTCGACCTTGTGCCGGCTGAGCTGCTGCGGCAGCGGGCGCTGACCGACGCGCAGATCGATGCCTTGATCGAGGAGCGCACGCAGGCGCGTCGGGTGCGAAACTTCGCCCGCGGCGACGCCATCCGGGATGATCTGCTGGCCAGGGGGATCGTGATCGAAGACGCGAAAGACGGGGTGCGCTGGAGGCGGAAGTAAGGCGCGTTGACCTTGCCTGAAGTAAGCTCCTACGATCGCGTGGCGGCGACATGCCTGGCTTTGAAGGGCACTTTCGTCACGGCGTGTCCCGCATGCGAGCACAATCCCGCTCGGCTGCGTCTGTGTTCTAGAGGCCTATGAGTTCGTTTGAGGGATATCTAGGTGGCGGCTGGGGTGCGCGACCACGCCATGGGACCGGGCAGGACGTAAGCGAGGACGCTCGCGGGCAAGCGCACTCTGCTGCCGCCAAGGCTTCGCCAGGCAACACGACCGATATGGCCGACCTCATCGACGACGAAGCCATCGCAGCGCTGGTCGTGCAATACGCGACCTCTCTCTACCGGGTGGCATTCTCGGTGGTGCGCAACAGCGCTGAGGCAGAGGATGCCGTGCAGGAGACCTTTGTGCGCGTGCTTCGCAACCGGCACAAGCTGCCTGCGATTCGAGACGCGCGGTTGTGGCTGGTGCGTATTACCTGGAACGTGGTGCTGGACCGGAAGCGCCGTACCAAGACTCGTCCTGAGACCGATGATGTAGCCGACCTGGAGCGCACGCTGCCGTGCCGCGAGCCAGGCGGAGAAGCAGCCGCAATCGCATCCGAAGGGTACAGCAAGCTGCTCGCGCTGATCGACATGCTTCCAACCAAGGAGCGCGAGGCCCTCCTGCTTTCGGCGGTGGAGGAGCTCACCACGGCGGAGATTGCCTCGGTTCTTACGACGAGCGAGTCTTCCATTCGATCGAGGCTCTTTCGGGCAAGGCAGATGATGACGCGCATGCTTGCACCAGGGCAGGCGCCAGGAGGGATTGCGCGATGAACGACGCAGAGCAGAGCCGGAGACCAGAGCTGGACGCCCTCTACCAAGTGCCCGAGTTTGCCGAAGCAATGCGCGCGTTTTCAGCCGCTTCAACGCCCGGGGCAGGCTTCGAGGCGCGGGTCCAGGCGCG
>CAZZYO010000122.1:0-10791 GCA_964658255.1 Candidatus Babeliales bacterium | reverse complement strand
CACGCCTCCCAGCAGGAGGCCGCGGCCGCCCTTAGAATTCTCTAGATAGGACGCGCCGACCTGCACCGACATCCGTCCGGCGACCTCGGACATGGGGGTAAGCAGCGGCAGGGTGCCGGCCGCGTCGCGGATCGTCTCATAGGCGATGCCGGTGACCTTCTTCGTCAGCAGGGCTTCGGTAAGCGCCGGCAAGGGCGCAAGGTGCAGGTAGGTAAACAGCGTAAGCCCGGGCCTGAAGAAGACGTACTCCTTCTCAACGGGTTCCTTGACCTTGACCACCAGCTCAGCATGATCCCAGACGTGAGCCGCATGGCCGACGATCTCAGCGCCGGCGTCCTGGTATTCCTGGTCAGGAAAGGCAGAAAGCTCGCCCGCGTGCTGCTCCACCAGAACCGTGTGTCCCGCGGTCTTCAACTCCTTCACGCCGGCCGGGGTGACGCCCACGCGTGTTTCATGGTCTTTGACTTCTTTGGGTACGCCGATAATCATCCGTCTGCTGCCTCTGGGGTGAACTGGTTTTATCGTAACTGAACTATCCCAGCACCAGCATGCCTGCCATCTCCTCCTCCAGGTTCGCGCACTCGACCCGGTCGCGACCCTTTCGCTTGGCCTGGTACATGGCGCGGTCGGCGCTGGCCAGCAGCCCTGTACCAAGGGCCGTGCTCTCCCTACTCCAGACCAGGCCCATGCTGCAGGTCACGTGCAGCTGGTGCCCGTCGTAGGCCACCGGGCTGCCCGATAGGCAAGTGCGGATGCGCTCGCATTGTTCCAGGCCGAAGCTGCGATCGACGTTGCGAAACAGAAGGATGAACTCTTCGCCGCCATAGCGGCCGATCGTGTCCGAACCTCGAACGCAATCGGCGAGGCGGGCGGCCGACTGCCGCAGCACCTCATCGCCGGCCAGGTGCCCATAGGTGTCGTTGATGTGCTTGAAGTGATCGAGGTCCAGCAGGGCGATGCACAGCGCCGTCTCGTGGCGTCGCGCGTAGTCGATCTCTTCTTCAAGCCGAGCCATAATCGCCCGGCGGTTGAGCACGCCGGTGAGCGAATCGCGCAGGGAAAGCTGCTCGATCTCGCGGGTACGCTCCGCAACCATGCGCGCAAGCCTGACCTGCTGCGCCAGCAGCAGCCGGTGGCTGAGGTGCCAGACCAGGTTGATGGCGGCAAAGCAGATGGCCACCAGCAGCAGGACCATGATCCAGGACTTCTGCCAAGGGGCCACCAGGGTAAAGTGCACCTCGGCTGGCCTTGCAAACATATGGTGCACGGGGTCTTCGGCCACCACGCGGAAGGTGTAGCTGCCGGGCGGAAGCTGCGGGAAGCGCACGCTGGCTGCCCGGGTCGCAAGCGGGGTCGTCTCAGAACCGAGTAACTGGTAGTGGTAGACCAGCGCGCGGTTTTCGCGAAAGGTTCCCGCTGCGAAGTGGAACGAGGTCTCCTCGCAGTGCCAGCGCGGCTGGTGTTGCAAAAGCAGGTCCGCGCTTCCGAAGGAAGCTTCCTGAATATGGGTGGTAAAGGGCAGCCTGCTCAGGACAGCATCCGGGTTGAGCAGGTGCGAAAGCCCGTGCGCGGTTCCGATCCAGAAGGAGCCATCGCGATCTTCAAGCAGCGAGATGGCATTGTTCCAGGAGAGGCCGTCCTCGGTCGTGATGCCGGTGATCTGATCTCCGCTGAGGACATTGACCCCATGGTCTGTGCCGATCCAGAGCCGGTGTCTGTGGTCAACGTGGAGGAACTGGATACGGTCTGAGAGAAGTTCGCCACGTGTGTGCCGCTCGACAATGGCTCCCACGGTGTAATGCACCTGGACGCGGACCAACCCGGGTTCGATCCCGGAAAGCCATACCTGGTCCGGGCCAGCCAGCGCTAACCGTCGAAAGTCCTGGCGCAGACCCGGTACCTGCACATGCGTCACGCCGCCATGCTGCAGGTGATCGAGTCCCTGCTCGCTCGCGATCCAGAAGCCACCCGAGCCATCGGGTGCGATGTCGTGGATCGATTTGCCGGCCAGGTTCCCGGCCGAGCTCTTGCTCGCAAGCAGAGTGGGCGTGCACGCTCTGCCTGCGGTGCAGCGAGCCTCATACAGTCCGCCGCTGGTGGCAATCCACAAGGTTCCGTCGGGGTCCAGTTCGAGTCCAGTGAGGTAGCCATCGAGAAAGGTGCGGACATCGACCTGGCCACGCGCGGTTGTGTGCACGAGCGCGCCCATGTAGCTCCCGACCCACATGCCCCCATCCGGAGTCGCAGCAAAGGAGCTGTCGTTCTGCGCGGCGTCGCCTTCTCCAAGAGACGTGAGGGTCACACCGTGGGCGGTCTTCGTGGTGCCGGGCAAGATCAGGTTTGTAGCCTGATTGTTCCCCACCCAGACGCGCCCGGCACGGTCTGCGCCCAGCCCGCTGATCGAGGAGCTGCTCAGACCCTCCTCGGTCGTGTAGTTGCTCCAGTGCCCGTAGCCGAGCGATTGCATCAGGCCCTGGCCCTCGGTGCCGATCCAGATAGAACCTTCACGGTCGCAGAAGATACTGTTCACGCTGTGCAGAGCCCCCTTGCTGGTGCGGCTGGTCTCGGTCCAGGCATGGCCGTCCCAGGACGCGAAGCCGGAGGCCGTAGGCGTCAGGATGTTGCCATGGGCATCTTCGGTGAAGCGTCTTTGCAAGGTCTGCATCTCTGTCGCGGTAAAGCCCGCCGAGCAATCGCGCATGCGCGTTTGACCCTGGCGCCAGCACAGGATGTGCCTGCGGCCTCGCACCCACAGGGTTCCATCCCCGGCCGAGAAAAACGACACGTAGTAATCGGTCGGAACGCCCTGCTTCGGCCCGAAGCGCTGCGGCCCGATGCAGATGCCTTGATCGCACCCGATGGCAAGCTGGCCTGCGGCGGTAAGGCCGATCCCGTCGGCGTCCTTCACCCTGGGGTAGTTTGTGTGCCGGTCTTTGTAGAGTTCGATCTTCCAGGTCTTGCTCGCCGGGTCGAGAATTGCGGAAAAGGTGCCCTTGGCTGTCTGGACGATCAGTTCGCCGTCGGCCCGGGGCGCGAGCATCGTGTTGATCCCGATGTGGAGGCTCTCGCCCCGGTACTGGGCCTCACGAAAGCGCCGGCCGTCAAACCAGAACAGACCGGTGTGTGTGCCTGCCCAGAGCACCCCGCGGTGGTCAACGACCAGCAAGTTGATGGCTGGCTCATTAAAGCCTTCCGCGCGGCTGAACTCTTCAAAGCGGGTGCCGTCGTACTCAAACAGGCCATTGTCGGTGCCTACCCATAGGTTGCCGGTATGATCCTGGGCTATGTCTGTGACCATCAGGCTGGTGAGTCCATCCTGCTCGTCAAAAACGCGCGCCTGCAAGCTCTGAGCGCGGAGCGCAGGCACCAGGCAGGCCACGAGGAGAAACAGGGCCGCGCACCGTGCCACCAGGCCGGCGGCGGGCGGCGCGAGCAGTCTGCCGCGCCAGGCCGGAATCGCGCCTGCCCAGCTCAACGTCTTCCCGCGCCACGTCCTTCGGCACCTGGCCCCCGGAAGACGTACCCCCGCTCGTATCGAGATCATGTGCCTGCGAAGAACCATGTACAGGGTGTATCGGCGGAGAAAAGCTCAAAAGCAGGGAATCTTCAGTAACTGGCTTGATGGAACGAGAGGTCAGCGCGCCCTCAATCCAGCGGGCGCCTGGAGGCGTACCGCATCGGACCGAATCGCTACCCTTCTGCGTTGGAAAGGGTCTTCTCCTGAGCCAGGCAGGGGCGAAAGCCTCAAGGGGCGTGGGCTTTCGCCAAGCTGCATGGCTGTCAGCTCCTTAGGCCATGGGTCCTTTCTGCCGTCAGGTGCTGCAGCTTCCAGCGAAATCCCGGCCGCCGTTACAGCAGATCCCGGCAACCGCTACTCGCCCGTGTCGATCTGCGCTCGCTGCAGCTTGTCGGAGTAGTCAACGTAGACCGACTTCCACTGCGTGTAGAAGTCGAGCGCCCCGGTACCGCCCTCGCGGTGGCCGTTGCCGGTCTGCTTGACGCCGCCGAAGGGCAGGTGGACCTCCGCGCCGATCGTCGGTGCGTTCACGTAGGTGATGCCCGCCTCGAGGTCGCGCATTGCCCGGAAGGCCTGGTTGACATTGCGCGTGTAGATGGCAGTGGACAGCCCGTAGTCAATGGAGTTGGCGATAGCGATCGCCTCGTCAAAGTCAGCAAACTCGAGCACGCTGACCACCGGGCCAAAGACCTCTTCCCGGGCGATGCGCATGCCAGGCTTGACGCCGGCAAAAACGGTTGGCGCGAAGAAGTGGCCTCGTTCGTAGCTGCCGCCCTCCAGCCTGCCCCCGCCGCAGACCAGGTGGGCGCCCTCGTGCGTCGCGATCTCGGAGTAGTGGGCCGAGCGGTCGACCTGCGTCTGGTTTACCTGGGGGCCCATGTCGACCGACTCGTCGAGACCATTGCCGACCTGAAGCCCGGTCGCCCGCGCGACCAGCCTGTCGGTGAACTCGCCTGCAAGCTTGCGGTGCACCAGGATGCGGCTGGTCGCCGTGCACCGCTGGCCGGTCGTGCCAAAGGCGCCCCACACCGCGCCGTCCAGCGCCAGGTCAAGGTTCGCGTCATCCATGACGATCATGGCGTTCTTTCCGCCCATCTCAAGCGAGCAGGGTTTAAAGAGGCCTGCGGCCTTTTGCCCGACCTGGCGGCCTACCTCAGACGAGCCTGTAAAGGAAACAGCGCGAACCCCCGGGTGCTCGACCAGCGGCGCGCCCGCCTCGGGGCCGAAGCCGGTCACGATGTTGACCACGCCCGGTGGCAGCCCGGCGTCCATCAGCGCCTGGACGATGTGAATGGTCGACAGCGGCGTGTCCTCCGCCGGCTTGATGACGCAGGTGTTGCCGCACACCAGTGCCGGGAAGAGCTTCCAGGAGGGAATCGCCATGGGGAAGTTCCAGGGGGCGATCATGCCGATCACGCCGACAGGCTGGCGCAGGCTCATGGCAAACTTGTTCTGCAGCTCGGACGGGGTGGTCTGACCGAAGAGTCGGCGGCCCTCGCCGGCCATGTAGTAGGCCGTGTCGATCGCCTCCTGCACGTCGCCGCGCGTTTCCTTGATGACCTTGCCCATCTCGCGCGTCATGGCCTGCGCGTACTCTTCCTTGCGCTGGGTGAGGATTTCACCGCAACGAAAAAGCATCTCGGCCCGCTTGGGCGCGGGGGTGAGCCGCCAGGTCTTGTAAGCCTCGGCAGCCGCTTCGACGGCCATTGCCACGTCGTCAGCGCCGGACTCCTGGAACTCGCCAATCAGGTCGTCGCCGTCGGCCGGGTTGGTGTTGAGAAAGGTCTTACCGGTGCGGGCCGGGACCCAGGCGCCGCCGATCAGGTTGCTGTAGACGTGCGTGGACATTGTTCTGGGTGCTCCCTTTGAAGCCGGCCTGCTGGTCGAGCTGTCGCTTCTCAGCATAGCTGGGTCGTACCAGCAGAGGACTGCAGCGCAACCACCGAGCAGCTCACTTCACGGGTGGGATACTATGTTGCGCGTTCCGTTGGCACGCCCGGACGAGACGCGAAGGTCGAACGTCATGAATCGTCGCAGGTTTCTGAGCACTTCGCTGGGTGCTGGGGCAGGTCTTCCGGCGGCCCTCGGCGCAGGGGCGCAAAGCTCGGATAGCCGCACGGTTGCACCGATTCGCGAGCCGCGCTTGCTGCCAAAGCAGCTGATCGGCGAGGTGGCCGCGGAGAGCTACTTCTCCGAGCAGCGGCTGCGGGAGGCGCTGGGCACGAGCGAGCTGCGGCGGCCGGAGGTGCAGGTGGTGGCCTTCAACTTTCCCAGCTGGCACCCTTCGCCCTACATGGAGCAGCGCTTCGGCAAGGGCTGGACCGAGTTCGACACGCTGCGCAATGCGCGGCCGCTCTTTCCTGGGCACACCATGCCGCACTACCCGCTCTGGGGCTACTACAACGAGGCTGACCCGGCCTGGGCTGCGCGCGAGATCGACCTGGCCGCCGACTATGGCGTGGACGCCTGGATGATCGACTGGTACTGGCACAACGGCACGCAGTTCTACCAGGAGCAGCTGGAAGAGGGCTTGCTGAAGGCGCCCAATCGCCACCGGTTGAAGTTTGCCGTCATGTGGGCCAACCATGACTGGAAGAACGTGTACCCGGCTCGCTCGCCGGACCAGGCGGCCATTCTGCTGCCGCAGGTGCACAGCCCTGAAGATTTTGCGGCGGTCGCAAACTACTGTGCCGAGCACTATTTCTCGCAGCCGAACTACCTGCGCATCAACGATGCCCCTGTCTTCGCGCTCTTTGACGCGGGCAAGGTTGTCGATCAGCTGGGCGAGGACGGGCTGCGGGCTGGCCTGGCGCGTGTGCGGGAGCGGGCTTCGAAGCTCGGCTTCCCCAAGCTGCATCTTCAGGTGTGCAACGGCTACGATCGCTACCAGACCCGCCTGGGGGAGCTGGGCTTCGATAGCGCGACCATGTACGGGACCTTTGCCTGGACCTACGGCGCCAAGCCGCCAGGGTCGCGCATTCCCTACGGGGTGGGCGCGCGTGAGGCGATCGCCGCCTGGCAGGAGAAGCAGAGCCGGCTGCGCGTGCCGTTCTTCCCGGCCTGCTCGGTGGGCTGGGATGACAGTCCTCGCTTTGAAGAGTACGCGGCGATCGCCATCAACCGCTCACCCGACCAGTTCGAGCGGCTGGTGCGGGCCGGCCGGCATCTTGTCGGCGGCGGCCGAGCCGCCGGGCACGAGAAGACTCCGCTCCTCCTCTACATCTCGGCATGGAACGAGTGGACCGAGGACCATGTGCTGCTGCCCGATACGACCTGGGGCTACAGCTACCTGGAGGCTCTGAAGCGAGCAGCGAAGGGTTAGTCGGCCAGACGAGTGGGGGAAGCCTGTCGAGACGGGCATGGGGAGTCCACCCCCGCCAAATGCGCCGCGGAATATCGATTCACATTGGCGCCGGCAGCCGGGGCACGACAAAGCTTTCAAATGCGGGCTTGGCGAAGTAGTACCCCTGAAACAACTCGATGCCAAGATCGACCAGCACCTGGTACTCGGCGCTGCACTCGATGCCTTCCGCGATCACCTGCACGCCCAGGTCGCGGCAGACCTCGACGACGCCCTGCACGATACGGCGGGATGCGACTCTCTGGTCGATATCGCGCACCAGTTCCATATCCAGCTTGATCAACTCGGGCTGAAAGGCGGCGAGCAGGGTAAGACCGGCGTGCCCGGCGCCAAAGTCGTCGATAGCCGTCCATAGGCCGCTGCGTCGGTACTCGCGGAAGATGTTGATAAGGTGCGCCCGGTCGCCCACCTTTTCGCTCTCAGTGACCTCAAAAATGATGTGGTCGAGCGGCATCTGAACCCGGGAAGCAGTCTCGAGCGTCTTGCGGATACAGTTTTTGGGCTCGTAGACAGCGCCGGGTATGAAGTTGATTGAAACGCGAGCAGGTTGAGAAGGCGGGCTGAGGGCGGCGGCCATCTCGATGGCGCGGACTCGGCACAGCTGGTCAAAGGTGTACTTGTTCGCCTCGTCCACCTGCTCAAGGATGCTGGCGGCTCCCTGCTGACCAGTCCCCCGCACAAGCGCCTCGTGGGCGAAAACCTGCCCGGTCGGCCTGTGAACGATAGGCTGGAAGGCCATGGTGAAGTCGAAGGGCAAGCCTGCCACGCTCCGGCAGGCGAAGCACCCGCTCAACTTAGCCGGAGCGGGTCTGAACGTCTGGATTTTCGAAAGCATGTTCAGGAGCGCCGCCTTTTGCGTCGATGAGCAAAGCACTGCACAGCTCGTGGGCTATATCGGCAGGAGCAGACCATTGCAGTGTCTCGTCTCGAACATAGCGCGTAGGTGGTTGTGACCAAGGTACTCAAGACAGAATGGGAGCGGCGGAGGTTACATTGTGGTGTCCGTTCCGCGCATCCTTGCACGCTGGTAACCATTCGTCGATACGCAGGGGCTACAATGATGAGGATTCTCCCAGGATAAAAACCAACCGCTCAATGGCATTCAACGGGTTCCAGTCGCGTTCTTCGCGTTCGCACGGCGTGCGCTCGCTGTTCAGTGTTTTCTCAAGCGATCTGGCTATCGATCTCGGCACGGCCAATACGCTGGTTTACGCACGCGGCAAGGGCATTGTCGTCAACGAGCCCTCGATCGTGGCAATCAACAAAAACACGAACGAGGTGGAGGCCGTCGGCAAGGAGGCCAAGGAGATGCTTGGCCGGACGCCGGGCAACATCGTTGCCATCCGGCCGATGAAGGACGGCGTCATCGCCGACTTCAAGATCACAGAGAAGATGCTGGGCTACTTCATCCAGAAAGCGCACAACCGCAAGATGATGGTGCATCCGCGGATCGTCATCGGAGTGCCCTCCGAGATCACCCAGGTCGAGAAGCGCGCGGTCGAGGATTCCGCCTACCGCGCCAAGGCCTCCGAGGTCTTCCTGGTCGAGCAGGCCATGGTAGCAGCGATCGGCGCCGGGCTTCCCATCACCGAGCCGCAGGGCAACATGGTGGTGGACATTGGCGGTGGCACCACCGACATCGCCGTCATCTCTCTGTCCGGCATCGTCTATTCGCGGTCGGTCCGCATGGCCGGCAACCAGATGGACGAGTCCATCATGAACTACCTGAAGCGCAAATATAACCTGCTTATCGGCGAGCGCACCGCGGAACAAATCAAGATCGAGATCGGCTCTGCCTACCCGCTGGAGCGGCCGCTGACCATGGAGATCAAGGGCCGCAACCTGATCGAAGGTGTGCCAAAGACGATCACGATCGAGGATTCAGAGATACGGGAAGCCTTGGCAGAGTCCATTTCGACCATCATGAATGCCATTCGCGTAGCGCTCGAGCGCACCCCGCCGGAGCTTTCCGCTGACATTTCCGATCGAGGTATCGTGCTTACCGGTGGCGGCGCGCTGATCAAGAACCTTGACAAGCGCATCCGCGAGGAGACGGGCCTGCCAGTCTCCGTGGCCGACGACCCGTTGGCATCCGTGGTGCTCGGCACAGGCAAAATGCTCTCCGACTTCCGCTTGCTGCGTAAGATCAAGATCGACTAGAACTCATCGACCAGGACGCGCCGTCCGGCGGATGCGCCAGCGGCGTAAAGAGCGCACGGCGGCTTCCGACAGCAAAGCAGGAGTGGTGGCAAGACGACACGATGGAAACCTTTCTCTCCCGCTATAAGAATTCCCTGGTACTGGGCCTGGTTCTGGTCGCGCAGTTCTTTCTGCTGGCTGTGCAGGTGCGCCGTCCCTTACCGGCGGCAGCCGCGCGGGTGGACCAGGACGGGGTGCGTGCGCTGCGATTCGGGATGACTTCGGTCGTCACGCCACCGGAGAGCGTGCTGCACCGGGGCGGGCTGAGCGTGCGTGACGTTTGGTCGAGCTACCTGGACCTGATTGGTGTACGCGAGGAGAACGCCCGCCTGAAGGAGGAACTGGACCAGTTGCACCTGGAGCAGGCTGCCCTGGCAGAGGACGCGCGGCAAGGCCAGCGCCTGCAGGATCTCCTGGCCTTTCGGCAGCACTACATCAACACGACTGTCCCGGCCCAGGTGGTTGGGACTTCCGGAACCGATCGTTCCCGCGTGATCTACCTCGACAAAGGCTCGGACGACGGCATTGCTCCTGATCAGCCCGTGATTACCCCGGATGGGATTGTAGGCCGGGTACGCGAGGTGTACGCGCATACCGCCCAGGTTCTGCAGATCTCGGATCCGACGAGCGCAGCCGGTGTTCTGCTTGAAGAGACGCGAACGCGCGGCATCCTGCGGGGCAATGCGCAGGGGCAGCCGCAGATCGTCAACCTGATGCCGGACGACCGGATCAAGCCCGGGCAGGTGGTGCTGACCTCGGGCGGGGACCAGATCTTCCCGCGGGGCTTGCCCGTCGGCGTGGTCGATCACATCAGCCCGGACAAGGACAACGAGCCGATGGTCGACGTGGTGCTGAAGCCTGCGGCCAACCTCAGCCGCCTGGAAGAGGTACTGGTGATCACGGGGACCGGCCCGGCCCCGACCGATCGCGCACGGCACGATCTCTCGAAGAGTGAGCTGATGGCTGCGGGGGTACGGGCAGCCAGGGAGGCCAAGGCGCAGCAGGATGCGGATGACTCCCAGCGAGCCTCGGATGTGCTGGCGCAGCGCCTGCCCAGCCGCTATGACCAGGCGGACTTCTACGCGCCGGACGCGACCGCGGACGCGTCCCCGGCTACTTCGGAAGCCGAGGCCAAGCCGCTGCACCCCCCTGCGCCGCTGCACCCCGATCACTACAGCCCTACCGATGTGCCGGCAGCACAGAACCTGACCCCGGGGCAACGCTATGCGCCGCTGATTGAGGGCAGCGCGGCCACGGAGCGCCGCGGGGCCAAGGGGGCAGGCGCTGATAACGTGAATGCGACGGATAATGCACCGGTTGAGGCGAACCCGGCGTTTGCGGCGGCCTCGGCGGCTGTGGCCGCGCGGCACAAGGCGTTAGAGGACGCGAAGAATGCGGAGGCAGCGCGCAGCTATGCCGCGCTGCATCCAGCCGAGGCTGCCGCGGCGAAGGCTGCCGGCTCCGGGGATGCGGCGGCAGGCTCCCCTGCCGCGCCTGCTGTCCGCTATACCGAGCGGCTGAACGCCGACGGCACGATTGCGCGGGTGGCGCTGCCGCCGGGCTCGACGGCGCCAGCAGTGCACTATGTCAACCGCACGAACGCAGATGGGACTGTAACGAAGGTTGCCGTGCCGGTTGCCGCGCCCGCTGTGGCTGGAGCGGCGTCCGGGGTGCGCTATACCGAGCGGCTGAACGCAGACGGCACGATTGCGCG
>CAZZYO010000121.1:0-10874 GCA_964658255.1 Candidatus Babeliales bacterium | reverse complement strand
CAGGAGAAGCCTCAGTGACTTGCACCACAAGGCGACGCAACGATCGCCATGCAGCCAGCAGCACCCACGTGGGGTTTGTACCGCGCATCGGGGGGCGAACCGGAGCTCGGGCGAGCGCTCTCGCCGGGTCCACCGCTGCCCTGCTCATCACCGTGCTCCTGTCAGGCTGCGGCAGCGTCAGCGGGCCGGGATCAAGCGCTTCCGCACCCTCACTCGGCGGGGAGGCGACCAAGGTCACGCCTCCCTCCGATCCCATTGGCGAGCGGCTCTTCCTTGACACGCGCTTCTCGCAGTTCTTCGCCACGCACATGACCGGCGTGAACCAGCCGCTGCCTTCGGGCGACCCTGTCGTGGACACGGTGCCAACCCTCACCGGCACCCTTCCCGGACCGTTCGCCGGCAAGGCCATGAACTGCCGCTCCTGCCACTTCGTTACCGAGTTCCAGGGAGTCGCCGCCGGCGGCAATCGCACCTATGCCGACTTCACCGAGCGCAGCCAGCTTCCTCTGCCCTCAAACGGCTTTACCGATACGCCGCGCAACTCCATGCAGATGGTCGGCACCTTTCAGCAGCACAGCGGGCCGCAGTTCCTGCACTTCGACGGCGAGTTTGCCACCGGCGAAGATCTGGTCATGGCCACGCTCACCGGGCGCAACTTCGGCTGGAACGTCCAGCAGAATCAGCAGGCCATTGCCCATATCGCACGGGTGATCCGCGAGGATGACGGTTCCGATGATCTCGCCACCGCCCGCACGGGTGGCCTCTCGTATGGGATCCTCTTCAAGGGCCTGGACTCGCGCATCCCCTCCGACATCCTGTTGCCGGCCTCGCAGCGCATCAATGTCGCAACCGCGACCGATCAGCAGATCGTGGCCGAGGTGGCGCTCTGCGTGGCGCAGTACTTCAAGGATCTCAAGTTCAAGCAGGACCAATATCAGCGTTACGTCACCTCGCCCTACGACATCTTTCTGAACAACAATCACCTGCCCATGCAGCCGCTCACCGGCGAGTCAAACCTGGCCTACAGCCAGCGCCTTTATAAGGAGGTGCTGGCGCTTAAGAACCCGGTTTACGTCACGGCAGCAGATGGCAGCTACGCCTACCACCCGTTTGCATTCCAGTTTGGCGCGCAGGAGCTTGCCGGCCTGAAGATCTTTCTCAAGGCGGCCGCTGCAGGCTCGGGGGACGACCAGCACGCCGGCAACTGCGCCTCCTGCCACACAGCGCCAGACTTCACCGACTTCGCCTTCCACAACAACGGCGTAGCGCAGGATGAGTACGACACCGTGCACGGCGCCGGTGCGTTCCTGGCGATGCACGTTCCCGGGCTGTCCGAGCGCAGCGCGAACCCTGACCAGTTTCTGCCGCAGACGCTCACGCACCCTTCTGCTAGCGAAGCCATGCGCCGCCCTGCCTCACCTGACAATCCGCGCTTCGCAGACCTGGGTCTGTGGAACATCTACCAGAATCCTGATTACCCCAACCCGCAAGCCAACCTGGCCAGCTTTGTCTGCGCCGCTGGCAAGGACTGCTCGGTGGACCAGGGTCTCGCCTCGACCATCGCCCAGTTCAAAACGCCCATGCTCCGCGACCTGGTCGACTCCGCACCGTACTTCCACAACGGCTCACGGTCGACCTTCAACGATGTCATCGCGTTCTACATCAAGAGCTCCGCGCTGGCCAGGGCCGGTCAACTGCGCAATGCGCCCGCGGAGTTCGCCAACATGTCCATCTCCGCACAGGATGTGGATGCGCTGGTCGCCTTCCTGGTGTCGATCACCGAAGACTACGACGACAGCTAGGATGGCTCCTTGACTGGCGGCTGTCGGCCGGTGAGCCTAAAGTCCGGGTGGGGGTGCAAGGTTACGAGTGTTACACTCGTAACCTGCTTCTTTTCAGCGCGTTGAACTCTCTTCTCCTCCTTCTCAAGAATTTAGCGCTGTGTGCTTCTCCTCACACTTGCTAGACTTGGGGGCAACGCATCAGGCGCAATGACGCTTGAGATGAGCCACATGCGTATGAGAAACGGGTATCGATAATGCGCTTTCTGAACCGGACTTCTGTTCTTGCAAACTCGGAGCGTTCCGTAGTCGCCTATTTCTCCATGGAGATCGCCATTGACCCTGAGATGAACACCTACTCGGGTGGCCTGGGCGTACTGGCCGGCGACACACTTCGGGCCGCAGCCGACATGGGCCTGCCGCTGGTTGCAGTCACCCTGGCACACCGTCAGGGCTACTTTCAGCAGCACCTCAGTGCCGACGGCCGACAGTCAGAAGATGCCCAGCCCTGGAATGTAGCGCACTACACCGAGGCCGAGCAGCCGAAGGTAGTGGTGGAAGTAGAAGGTCGCCAGGTTGCCGTGCGTGCACTGCGCCATGAAATGCATGGCGTCACCGGTCGCAGGATCATGGTGTACCTGCTCGATACTGACCTGGAGGAAAACGACTCCGCGGATCGCTGCCTCACCGACCGGCTCTATGGCGGCGATGGTGACTACCGGCTCCGGCAGGAAGCGATCCTCGGCATCGGTGGTGCGCGCATCCTGTCAGCACTGGGCTACACGCCGACGGTGTACCACATGAACGAAGGCCACGCGGCGCTGCTCACCGTAGCCCTGCTCAAAGAGCAGGTGTCCGGTCGTGATCTGGCCACGGCTACCGACCAGGATGTAGCAGCAGTTCGCGAGCGATGCGTCTTCACCACCCATACACCTGTACCCGCCGGGCACGACCGCTTCTCCATGGAGCAGGCTTACTCCATCCTTGGCAACGAAGTAGCCTCGCTGCTCGAACGGGTAGGCGGCTGTCACGAGACCCTGCTGAACCTGACCTATGTCGCCTTGCGCTTTTCTCGATTCGTCAACGCAGTCGCTATGCAGCACGGTATCGTTTCGCGCAGCATGTTCCCTGATTACGCTATCGACGCGATTACCAACGGGGTTCACGCGGCGACCTGGACCTCAGAACCCTTTCTCGACCTGTTCGACAAGCACCTGCCCCGCTGGCGGCAGGACAACGTCACCCTCCGCTACGCGATCGACATTCCGGAGCAGGAGATAGAGGATGCGCACCACGCGGCCAAGCAGATCCTTCTGGCCGAGGTGGCGGCACGCACCGGCACCGTTCTGGATGTGGATGTCTTCACCATCGGCTTTGCCCGGCGGGCGGCAACCTACAAGCGCATGGACCTGCTCTTTACCGATCCAAATCGCCTCGTCGCCCTGGCCAAGGAGTTTGGCGGGCTGCAGATACTGTATGCAGGCAAGGCGCACCCGGCCGACGAACCAGGCAAGGCCAAGATCAAGCGCGTCATTGAGCTTGCGCACGAGCTGTCAGACGGTTTGCTGAAAATCCTTTATCTCGAGAACTACGAGTGGCGGCTTGGTGCCCTGCTCACCGGCGGGGTCGACCTGTGGCTCAACACGCCCAAGCGTCCGTATGAGGCTTCGGGCACCAGCGGCATGAAGGCGGCACTCAACGGTGTCCCAAGCCTCAGCATCCTGGACGGCTGGTGGATCGAGGGCTGGATTGAGGGCGTAACCGGCTGGGAGATCGAGGACTACGAGTCAGAAACAGGCGAGTCCGCCTCGCTCTACGACCAGCTTGAAAAAGCAATCCTGCCGCTCTACCACGGCCAGCGCGACCAGTGGCGCCGCATCATGCGGTCCACCATCGCGCTTAATGGCTCGTTCTTCAACACGCAGCGGATGCTGGAACAGTACGTACTCAACGCCTACTATCCAGAGAAGCCGGTTGAGCGGACAACGGAGGAGCCGTCTCTTGCCGCAGCGATACCCGTCGCCACGGCAAGTTAGGACTCGCGGGATGAAGTGTCTGCGCAGGCATGCCCGTCCTGGATCCCGCGCGGGTGTGCTTGCCACGGTCATCCCGCTGATCTGGCTCGCAACCTCCGACCGAGTCCTGGCGCAGACCCCTGTCGTTCCCTCGACGACCCTCGGGCAGCAGCAGCCGGGCGGCACCGTGTACCCGTCGGTTCCTGCAGGCACGACGACGCAGCAGCGTGGTGCGCAGGCAGAGAACCCGTTCGTCCTGCCTGCGGGCACCCGCCTTGTCGGCTGCCCGCAGCCCCTGGCGCACATCACTCCAGGAAGCACAGTAAGCAGCGGCGACTGGGTCGAACTCGAACGTAACGGCTGTGCGGGCGCCTGCGCCGACTACCGGGTCCGCCTGAATGCAAACGGCACGGTCGAATGGCACGGCATGGCGCAGGTGCTGGTCGCGCGATCAGCCACAGGGCAGGTAGACGCGGCCCAGGTTGCCAACCTGATCCAGCACATGCGCGACCACGGCTTCGAGGCGCTTTGCCAGCGCTACACCCGGCAGGGGCTTGAAGCGCCGTGGACCGCCACCCGTATCAGCGTCGCAGGCGTTGTGCATGAGGTCCGCGACGACAGCGACAGCGCGCCAGCCTGGATCCGGGATTTCGACGCAGACATAGATGGGACAGCGGACACGCACCGGTGGCGGCACGGTGATCCCGCCCGCGAGCTCTTCGGCGCAGGCCATCTTTCTGCCGATGCCCGCCTGCCGAAGCCTGGGCGCACGCAGTTGATGCGGGCTGCAGGAGGCCAGGGCGTTGGAGCCATGCGCCTGCTGCTCGGGCAAAACGCCGTGGTCGACCAGGCAGACGCAAGCGGGTGGACTGCGCTGATGTACGCCGCCGGCGCTGGAACGCTCGCCCAGGTCCAGGTGCTGCTCGATGCAGGAGCCGATGCTGGACGGCGCTCCGCTGCGGGGGAAAACGCACTGTTTGCCGCGGTAGCAAGTACTGATAATCCAGTTGCCAAGCTGAGGCTTTTAGCTCGTGCTGGAGCAGGCGTGACGACTGCCCGCTCGGATGGCACGTCTGTGCTGATGCTGGCAGCCGACGCGTACCCGAGCGGCGACTTGTTGCGCACCGTGCTTAGCCTGGGGGCCGATCCTTCCGTGCGCGATGCGCAGGGCAGGACGGCGATAGACCGGCTTGACGCTGCCCGGGCGGCGCTCGGCGAAGCATCGACAGCAGACCGCTACCAGGCTGCCCGTGCGTTGCTGGTGCGGCCCAGGTAGGCCGGTGCGTTAAAGCCCGGCCACCGCATCCTGGATAAAGTCCACCACCTCATCCGGGTGCGACACGATGACCAGGTGGCTGCTCGCAACCTCCCGCGTCTTGGCGCCCATGCGCTCAGCGAACGCGCGCTGCGTCTTAGGGTTCAGGATCCGGTCTTCCGTGGCCACCAGGTACGCTGTGGGCCGTAGCTTCCATGCCGGGTTGGGTAGGCGGGCCTCAAACAGCTTGTGCGCGTAAGGCTTTTGCACCGCAACGGCAAAATGAACCATCCCGCGGTGAATGTCCTGGGCGATCGCATCGCTGACCAGCTCAGCCGTAGCCCAGACGAACCCGTGCTGGTCCGGCCCCATGTGCATCTGCGCTGCGGGCGGGTTGCGCGTCAGACCTGAGCCGATCGACTCGCCTGCATCGGGCGCCAGGCCGGCCAGGTACACCAGCATTTTGACCTTCTCATGCCCGCCTACTGCCGAGATGACAGCGCCGCCGTAGGAGTGGCCGACCAGCACCACGTCACCCACCACGTGGTCAAGCAGGCGCTCGAGCGCTGCCACATCTCCGTCAAACGAGGTCAGCGGCATCTGCGCCGCGTACACCTTGTGGCCGGCGTGGGCGAGCGGCGTCAGCACCTCCCGCCAGCTTGAGCCATCGCACCAGACCCCATGTACCAGCACGATGCTCACTTTCGGCTGGCCTTCGCGTTCTCTCAGCATTGCTGTGCTCCTTGGTCAGTGTCTAACCCTTAGGTGAATGGCTGCCTTGTGACCCCTCAGGCACTCGCCATCAGCGGCACCAGCGCCTCCGCAGCCAGCCCGCACACCTCGGCCAGAAGCCTGTAGGAGGTAAGACGTGCCTGCTGGCTGTGGGTGATCGTGACAATCCCGAGCTCTTCGATGCCGAGAGCGGCAGCCATAGCCGTTAAGCGCTGATGAACGGTTTCAGGCGTGCCGACGAAGTACCGCGGCCACTCGCCCTGCTCCGGGGGGCCGGCAAGGCGGAAGCTGTCGCGCAGCTCACGCGATGCATCCTCGGGCGTGGCCACGGGACGTCGATCGCCCTGCATGATCCGGCGCTGCAGCAGGCGCACGCTGGCATGCAGGTACTCGGCTTCTTCAGTCGTATCAGCGACGATGACGCCCACAGTAACCATCGCCTGCGGGTGTTGCCGGTGCAGGCTGGGCACAAAGGTGCGCCGGTAAGACTCGATGGCAGTCCGCGTGGCAACCGGGCTGAAGAAGTGCGCGAACGCATACGGCAGCCCTAGCTGCGCAGCTGCTGCGCTGGACCACATGCTTGAGCCAAGCAGCCACACATCCGGACCGCCGGGCATCGCCGGAGCCACGGTCATGCGCGCGAAGGGGTGGCCTGGCGGCAGCGTGCCATCGAGCAGGCCGAGCAGCTCTGGCAGCTGCTCGCCAAAATCATCAACCGGCAGCGAGGTGCGGTCGCGGCGCAGGGCCTGTGCTTCGATCGGCCCGCCACCAGGGGCGCGACCAATGCCAAGGTCGATACGAGCGGGATAGAGCGCGTGCAGGGTGCGGAAGCACTCCGCTACCTTGAGAGGGCTGTAGTGCGGCAGCATGATCCCGCCGGAGCCGATGCGGATCGTCGAGGTCTCAGCGCCGATCCGTGCAAGCATCACCTCCGGCGCCGTGCAGGCGAGCAGGTCCATGGCATGGTGCTCGGACATCCAGAAGCGGTGGTAGCCAAGCCGCTCGGCGTGCTGCGCCAGCGCGATCGCGTTCTGCAGCGCGTCCGCCGGCGTGTGGCCTGAGGCGACGGGCGCCTGATCCAGCACGGAGAGCCGCAAAGCAATGTTTTCGGCGCGACTTTGGGACGGGGTCATCAGGCAAACGCCTCCGGTTTTATTGGATGAAGCAGCATGATGAGAAGGCGCAGCGGAATCGGCAGTGTCGGCTGGGCCTGCAGAGCAGTTTGCATGCGGTACAAGGTAGACTGCCTGCATGAAGACTCCTGCATTTCGCCGTACTTCAGGTCGCGGCTGGGGTACCGGTCAGCGCCTTGTGCGTTTGTCTGCTGCGTTGCTCCTGGTGATGCTCGTTGGACTGCACACGCAAAGCGCGCACGGCCAGGACTGGGCCAGGCAGCGGCTCGACGCCTCGCCACGGCACCGCGAGTTTGTCTCCGTACAGTCGGGTAGCCGCACGGTGCAGACCTACGTTGTGTACCCGGAGGTCTCGGGCAAGGCGCCAGTCGTCGTGCTGATCCACGAGATCTTCGGACTCAGCGACTGGGCGCGCGAGATGGCGGACGAGCTCGCCGCCCAGGGCTACATCGTGGTCGCGCCAGACCTGCTTTCCGGCATGGGCCCGAATGGCGGCGGCAGCAGCAGCTTTCCGCCGTCTCCCGGACCAGGTGGCCAGATGGGCCACATGGACACCGACGCCACGGTGAAAGCGGTCTCCAGCCTCAACCCGGCGCAGGTGATAGCGGATCTGAACGCGGTCTCCGACTATGGCAAGAAGATCCCGTCGTCCAATGGCAAGCTCGCCGTGGTGGGCTTTTGCTGGGGCGGGGGGAAGGCGTTCGCCTTTGCGAGCGAGCGCACGGACCTGAGGGCGGCGTTCGTCTTCTATGGCCCGCCACCGGAGACAGAGGCCATGGGCGCAATTCACACTCCGGTCTTCGGCTTCTACGCCGGCAACGACGCTCGCATCGGAGCGACCGTGCCGGGGACGGTCGAAGCGATGAAAAAAGCCGGCAAGACCTATGAGCCGGTCACCTACGACGGCGCTGGCCACGGCTTTATGCGCGCCGGCGAGGCACCGGATGCTTCGCCCGAGAACAAGAAGGCGCGGGAGGAAGGCTTTGCCCGGCTCAAGGCAGAGCTGGCCAGGCTGCGGTAGTGGCCCGGTGGTCAAGGCTCCACTGCTCGCACTCTGGTTCGGTCGACGCGAAAAGACGTGGGATGGACTTGCGTCCACGACGCAGCGTACTGAGTCGGTCGCGGGTAGGTATTCCTGATCCGGTTCTGGTTCCCATTGACCCTTAACCTAACGTGCGGGCAGCTCGGTAGCTCATGTGCTGCGACTCGTAGTTTGTCGCCAGCTATTCCGAGAGCTGCCACTGCGTCTGGGTTCGCGATCTTGATGCCTCCGCGGGCCGGGAGTCGAACGCGGCAGGCCATGCGCTATACCTGGTGAGCCGCGTCCGAGGCCTGACATTGGTAGATCTCGGGCTTGATGCCGGTTGCCTGCTGATACGCGCTACCAACAGCCTCGGCAAATGCATCCGCATGCTCCTGCTCGACCAGGTTGACCGTGCAACCGCCAAAGCCGCCGCCGGTCAGCCGGGCGCCGATCAGCCCAGGCTGCCTGTTTGCGAGCTCAACCATCGTGTCCGCCTCCGGGCAGCTCGCCTCAAAGTCGTCACGGTAGCTGGCATGCGCCTCCGCCATCAGCTTGCCTACCCGGGCCAGGTCGCCTGCCTCGAGCGCGTCCGCCAGGGCGACCGCCCGCAGTGAGTCGGTGATGATGTGCCGGGCGCGCTTAAGCACGTTCGGCGGCATCTCATGGCCCCACTGAGCCAGGTCCTCGGGCGTCGCATCGCGCAACAGTTCGACCTCCGGGCGGTGGCTTTTGAGGATGGCGGTCGCCTGCTCCACCTCGGCCCGGCGGGTGTTGTATTCGCCGCCCGCATGCGAGTGCTTGACCATCGTGTTGCAGATGACCAGCCGCAGGTCGGCTGGTATCGGCGCAAGGCGAAAGGCGAGCGAACGGCAGTCGAGCAGGAGCGCGTAATTAGCTGCGCCGCAGCAGGCGATGAACTGGTCCATGATGCCGCAATTGGCGCCGACATAGCTGTTCTCAGCCAACTGCGAGAGCCGCGCCATCTCTTCACGCGGCAGCGTCGCGCCGGCAATGTGCAACACGCCGAGCATGCTCGCCACTTCAATCGAAGCCGACGAGCTCAGACCTGCGCCAAGCGGCACGTCGCCAAAGAGCGTCATGCTGAACGGCTTGACCGCAATGCCCGCATCGCGCAGCACGGTAACTACGCCCACCGGATAGTCGCTCCACTGATGCGAGCCCTTGGGTGGCAGCGCATTCAGCTCGAACTCGACCGTCTGTCCGAAATTGCCTGACCGGAGAACGATCTTGCCGTCCTCCCGCGGGGTCACGGCCGCAAGCGTGGCAAAGTTGATCGCCGCAGGCATGACAAAGCCGCCCGCATAGTCGGTATGCTCGCCGATCAGATTGACGCGGCCCGGCGCGATGAAGACCGCCGGCTCGGCGCCGAAGTGCTGCGTGTGTTCCTTGATCAGTGCTGCCTTGTCCAACATTGCTCGATACACCCTCGGTAAACGTGGCTCTACCTTATTCCTTTGGAGATTGTCGACTCAAGCCAGGCCGCCACGCCCAGCAGAAAAGCTGCAAGGCTGCTGGCCCGGTGTCGAGGGATACTGATCCGGCTACGGTCGGGGTTGCCGTGAAGAGCTACCTGGGGTGTGCGTTCTCCGGCTTGTTGGACCCGGACGATGATCGGCCCAGGCGTTTCAGAAAAGGGTAGTCGGCGTAGGGGGCAGTTTGCGGGCTCTTCATCTTTTCTCCTGGCTGGCAGCAGGGTATGCGGACGAAGAGACACTCAAAGCCGTGCTTTACACCTTGCCCGCCGTCACCTCAAGCAGCAGCTGCCAGCGGTGTTCCTCGCCCGGCGCAAGTGTTTTCGCCTCGCCGCGCGCAATCGCTTCTGCCAACGAGTCAACCGGCGCTGTACAGGGCTCGAGCGCAACCGCAAAGCCTTTGCGGGCGGGGATAGACTCGGGCCAGCCACCATAGCAGAGCCACAAGCCCAGCCACGGGCAGGCTTCCGGATCAAAGCGCAGCGTGACGCGCACGCCAAGCGTCCGGCGGTCGAGCGTGCACCAGCCTTCCTTCGGCGCGAGAGTTACGATCTTGTCGCCGACGCCATCGTTCGGCTGGCCTACCGTGGTCAGGTCCACAGGTTCAAATTCACGGCCCGGCCGCGCGTCGCCAGTAAAGGGCCATCCATGAGTGCTACCGCGCTCACCAAGGCGGCCGTTGGCGGTGTACTCGGTCACGACTTCTTCTACCGAGTGCGGCAGGATGATCCGGTCGCCCGGATCAACCGCGAAGAGCGGGTGCGCTGACCACAGGTACGGCACCGCGCTGGCCCCGGTGTTGCGCACCGTGTACTCGAGCAGCATGCGCTCGCCGTCCACTTCAATGCTGCGCTCGAAGGCGAGCGGCAGAGCGCCCTCCGGAGCACTCGCAGATAAGCGCAGGGTCTCGTCGGTATGCTCGTCGACCTTCCACACCAGCCGCCAGAAATCGCCATGGTCCGGCGCTTCGACCTGCTTGCCATCGTGGGTCACCACGCAGCCGCCAACCGTCGGCAGGCACTCATCCCAGCCGCTGCCGTCTGCCTCGGGGAAGCCCATCTCCGGAGTACGCAGCGCATATGGCTTGAGCGGGCCCTGCAGCAGCGAGCCACCCAGCTGCCCGGCCCATGGCAACAGCGCGAGCGAGGCGATCTTGCCGCCCAGCTGCGGCATGACAACGGCGCGCAGCGAATCCGATTGCAGGGTGATGCGTTCGATCGTGTCGGGGGTCACGTGCTTTGCGTCTCCGGTGGATGTGAACTGGCTCGGCGTTTCGCGAGCGAACGGGCTGCGCGTGCTAACCCTGCGCTTCAAAGAAACCAGAGCCAGCCATGATGGATGCAGGGAGCGCCTCGCAGAGCGCGCCTCCTGCGCAGGGGCACACCCGCTACTGTGGGCTGGCCGACGCGCGAATGAACGCCGCCACCTTGTCATGCAGCTT
>CAZZYO010000120.1:0-10944 GCA_964658255.1 Candidatus Babeliales bacterium | reverse complement strand
GGCAAGATGGACCCTCGCAAACTGATTGCGCTTGGCTTCATCGCGACAGCCGGCGGGCTCATCTACATGACCGGGCTCGATCTGCAAATGAGCATGAGCTATGCGGCCAAGCTGCGCTTCTTCCAATGCGCCGGCCTCGGGCTGCTGTTTGTCCCCATCTCCACCATGTCCTATGTAGGCACCGCTGCTTCGAAGAACAACGACGTGGCCGGCATGACCAACCTTGCGCGAAACGTTGGGGGTTCCTGCGGGACGGCATTGTTCACGACCATGCTTATGCGTCATCAGCAAACCCACCAGGATGTGTTGGTCAAGCACGCCGTCCAGAGCAACCTGTTTTTCAGGAACCAACTGAACACGCTCACCCAGCAGCACGGGGCTCATCAAGCTATGGCTCAGATCTATCAGCGGGTGCAGCAGCAGGCCAGCCTGCTTTCCTACCTGGATATCATCTCGTTCTTTGGTGTGGCCTGCGTCTGCATGATCCCCGTCGCTTTCCTAATGAAAAAGGCCGTCAAGGGCGGCGAAGTGGTGATGCATTGAGAAAGGTATCCATGCTGCAAGTCTTTCCAGTTCGCTTCAAGCTTCTCGTCGGCACCGTTGTTCTCTGCGCCCCTGTGATTGTGCTTGCTCAAAGCTCCTCGTCCAGTTCTGGCCAAAGTCCACAAGCTCAGCAGTTGCCCCTGTCAGGCCGAGCTCAAGGCGGGGCGTCGGTGTCAGCGCAGCAGACTGCTTCCGGAAGCTCGAGTTCCAGCGTCAATACCGTCAATACGACAGTCCAGGTGCAGGGCGCATATCAGGGCAGTGTTACGGAAGCTGTTCCGGGCAATGGGCCGATCCCAATCACCCTTCCCGAGGCTCTGCAACGGGGCCTTCAATCTAACCTCGGCGCCCTCGGTTCTGCGGCTTCCGTCAAGCAGGTCCGTGCTCAACGACTGAGTGCCCTGAGCCAACTCTTGCCCAACATTTACGCTACTCTTTCGGAGACAGGCGCCAAAACCGATCTGCAAACGCTTGGCCTCAGCAGCGCAACTTTCGGGGGCAGCTTTGCTCTTCCCACCACCGTAGGCCCATACCACTACTACAGCGCCCAGGCGAATGTTTCGGAACAGCTTAGTCTGACAGGCCTGCATAGTCTGCGGTCTGCCGAGAGTCTCAGCAACGCCGCGCTCTTGAGCGCGCGGGATGCCCGCGAGCTAATTATCCTGGCGGTTGGTGGCTCCTACCTGCGCGTTCTTGCAACGCAAGCCCTGGTGGCGTCGCAGGTGGAACAGGTACGGTATTCCCAAGCCTCGTACGACCAGGCTAAGGCTCAGTCCGAGGCTGGTACAAAAGCGGAGATTGAAGCCACCCGCAGCCTTGTCGAACTACAGACTCAGCAACAACGGCTGAGCTCACAGCAGGCACAGCTCCTCAAAGATCAGATGTCGCTCTCACGGGTTGTCGGCTTGCCCCTTGACCGGCCATTGTTACTCTCAGAGACGCTGCCGGCGAATGTGTCTGACCTTCCCCTTGCGGAGCAGGCGCTCAAAGAAGGTCTCGACCATCGCGCCGATCTTCAGGCTTCCGGACTTCAGCTCAAAGCGGCGCAACAAACGCTGCGGGCATCGCGTGCTGAATACCTGCCCTCTCTCAGCGTCAACGGCTCGTATGGATTGGAAGGAGTCAACCCCAACAAGGGAGCAGGTGTTTTCCAGGCCTCTGCAACCCTGAACATTCCCATCTGGTCGAGCGGACGCACAAGGTCACAGGTCCAGCAAGCGGAGGCGGCCATCAGTCAACGAACGGCGGAGTTAGATGACCAGAAAGGTGCCGTTGAAAACGACATCCGTACCGCCGTTTTAGATCTGCAGGTTTGCGCACAGCAGGTGACGGTCGCCGACAGCAACCGCCAGCTTGCTCTGAAGACCCTCAAACAGTCCCAGGATCGTTTTGCAGCCGGTGTCGCCACCTCTGTTGAGGTCGTACAGTCGCAGGAAAGTCTGGCTTCCGCTGAACTCGATTACGTAAACAGCCTCTTCTCACTCAATGTTGGACGAATCAAGTACGCCCGTGCGATCGGACAGGCCGAACAGACGATCCCCAACCTCCTCAAGTAGTCCCGAGCGCTAGCTCAGAAAGGGATACACCATGGCTACACAAACCGAAGCGAAGCAGGATGAGCAACAGGCACCGCAGCAAACCGATTCCGAGCAGAATCAGCCCGAAAAGACGCCAGTCGATCCGGCGAAACGACGACGCAGTATCGCTATCGGGATCGTCATTGCCCTAGTCCTTGTCATCGGGGCCGTCGCTTGGTGGATCCATTCCAGTACCTATGAGACGACCGATGATGCTCAGGTTGACGCTCACCTGAACCCGGTCGCTGCGCGGGTGCAAGGGACTGTTTCCGCTGTCTATGTGGAAGACAATCAGACGGTGCAGGCGGGGCAACCGCTTGTCGATCTTGACACGAAAGATGTCGAGGTATCGCTCGCAGAGGCTCAGGCCAACTACGATCAGGCGGTAGCGCAACTGCATGCCGAAGGTCCGAATATGCCCATCACCCAAACGACAAATGCCAGCGACATCTCGGCGCAACAAGCAGAGGTCATGACCGCTGAGGCATCTTTGAGCGCCGCACAGAGTGACTATCAGACGGCTGTGGCAAAGGTGCGGCAAGCCGAAGCCAATAATGAGAAGAGCAAATCGGATCTTGGCCGCTATCAGCAGCTCCTCGATAAACGGGAGATTGCGCAATCCGATTACGACCAGTATCTTGCCAATGCGCGTTCGCAGCAGGCAAACGTGAACGCAGCCGTTGCCAGTGCCGATTCCTCAGCCAAGACAATTGATCAGCGAAAAGCACAACTGGACGAGCAGCAGGCGAAGCTAACACAGACCGCCAGCAACGCTCCGCGTCAGCTACAGATCAAGAAAGCTGATCTGGCAACGCGGGAGGCGAGCGTCGAATCGAGCAAGGCTCAACTGGAGCAGGCGAAGCTTAACGTTGCGTATTGCCACGTGACAGCTCCGACTTCCGGCATCGTCATGCAGAGAAGCGCAGAGCTCGGGCAGCGAATCGCGGCAGGAGCGCAGCTGCTGATCGTCGCTCAGGTGAACACACCCTGGATCACCGCGAACTTTAAAGAAACGCAGCTTCGCAAGATGCATGTGGGTCAAAGGGTCACGGTGAAGATTGATGCCCTCAACCGTTCCTTCAATGGAGACGTAGAAAGTCTCTCGGCCGCAACAGGCGATCGAGCTAGCGTCCTACCCGCCGAAAACGCGACGGGAAACTACGTGAAGGTGATCCAACGTCTTCCGGTACGGATTCGCCTGGACCCGCATCAGGACGGAATCGAAAAGGTCCGCCCAGGAATGTCCGTTGAACCAACCGTGCATTTCTAGATGGTATCTCCCGAAGGCTGGCGGGTTATCGGCACATGAATCACTATCTTCTTCTCACGACCTATCCCGTCCTCTTCTTCGCGGTCTTTGCGAATCAGCTCTCTATGCCAGTCCCCGGCGTCTTGTTTTTGCTTGCTGCCGGAGCACTCTGTCACACGGGACAGCTTGGCTTCCCGGTTGTTGTAGGGCTCGCAATCGGTGCTTGCTTGCTCGGCGACACGGCATGGTTCATCATTGGAAGGAAAAATGGCGGTCGCGTGCTCCGATTGTTGGCCTTCTTCTCCGCTGACCCTAATGAGCAGATTCGCAAGACCAAGCGCACCTTCAATAAGTATGGCCTTCGCTGTTTGCTCGTCGCCAAGTTTATTCCCGGCATCGACGTTGTGGCGCCACCGTTGGCGGGGATGTCGGAATGCAGCATTGCCCGTTTTCTGGTCTACGATAGCGCTGGTTCAGCGATGTGGGCGGTCACGTATGCCGCAATTGGTCTCCTCTTCAGCCGGCAGCTTAACGGCATTGCCGTTGCAGTCAGCCGATTTGCAGGAGTCCTCGTGATTGCACTCGGCATACCCTTAGCCATCTATATGATCTGGCATACGTTGAAGTTCATCCCGGTGAGCCGAAGTCTTCGTCTCCACCGCATTGAACCAAGCCGCCTCTTGCAGAAGATCAACAATGGCGACAAAGTCCTCATCCTCGACCTGCTGAGCTATGAGGAAGGGACCGAGGGAGCCGAAGGAATTCCGACCTCCGTTCGCGTGGACATCAGCAGAGTTCGCGAGGCTCGCCATGTCCTGTTTCCGTCGGACCTGGACGTTGTTCTCTATTGTGCCTCTCCCGGCCATTTCAGAAGCTGCCGCGTGGCCATGAACCTAAAGAAACATGGCGTCCGGAAGATCGAGGTGCTTGCAGGCGGTCTCAGTGCATGGCGAAAACAGGGCTTTCCAGTAACCCGTAACTTGGTCTCTTCAGAAGAGGCAATCTTGCGATACAAGATTCAAATCACCTGAGATGACCCGTTACGGACAAGCAAATCAAAGTGAGCTCAAAAGGCAGTGAACGGTCCCATGGTGCAGTACTGCTCTCTAAGGGGCGGGGGGATTCAATACTAAATCTCACCAATTAGGTAGCTACCATCACTGGCTCCGGCCAAGGATCGGTCAGTGGCTTTCCGATGGCTTAGCTCAGCACCGTACTTTGTTTTGAGGCTCGTGTGACGTTCACTGTAGGTTGTTGACTCATGGTCAGACTCTGCCACCAACCTGATTTACTTACGAATTCCGAGGGAATCCCTGAAAGCTGCTACCGACCGAGGTCGTCCAAGTGCCGAATCCAAAGCAATTCCTTACAAATGCCGGAGAGATGAGCTACTTCAGTCTCCGGGCAATCGCCTCTGCGTTCGCGTCGCCGTATGAGTTGGCGGCGTCGCTAAAGCAGTTAGAGGAGATTGGTGCTCGCTCCGTGCCGCTGGTCGCGGCGGCGGGCCTGGCTCTCGGTATCGTGCTCACCTTGCATACCCGCGATACGCTTATAAAGTTTGGAGCCGTCGCACTCAGCCCCACTCTGCAAGCGGCGTCTTTCATCACGGAGCTTGGTCCGCTGGTCACGGCGTTGCTCATTGCGGGCCGCGTGGGGTCCGGCATCGGGGCAGAGCTTGCCAACCTGCGTGCCAGCGAGCAGATCGACGCCCTCGACGCGATGTCTGTCGACTCGTTCAAGATGCTGGTCGTTACTCGCGTGGTGGCGTGCATAATCGCGTTGCCGATACTCACGCTCTTCATGGACTTCGCCAGTCTTCTGGGCGGCTTCTTCTCCGAGCGACTTAGCTCGCATATGTCGGTCGCCCTCTACGTCCATCGTGCCTTCGCCAGCCTGTCCTGGGCGGATTTTCTTGCGCCCACACTCAAGAGTTGCGTCTTCGGCTTCATCATCGGAAGCGTCTCCTCCTTCTTCGGCTACACCATCAACGAAGGCTCTGCGGGAGTGCGCAAGGCGGCAACCAACAGCGTCGTCCTCTCGTCGCTGCTCATCATCCTGTCCGATGTTGTGCTGGTCAAGATGATCTATTTCTTCTTCCCCGGAGGACCGCTATGAGCGGTCGTACCCTTGTTGAATTCGAACAGGTGTCGAAGAGCTTCGGAGAAAGAAAGGTTCTCGACGCCGTCTCCTTTACGGTCAATGAAGGCGAAGTGCTTTGTGTGCTTGGGCGAAGCGGTACTGGCAAGAGTGTCACGCTGAAGCTCATTATCGGCCTGCTCAAACCAGACAGCGGGTCAGTTTCGATTGGAGATAAAGACATTGGTCAGCTTGATCGCAAGGGCCTTGCCAAGGTCCGCCGCGAAACTGGCTTCCTCTTCCAAAGCGCCGCCCTGTTCGACTCCTTCACCCTTGGAGACAACCTTGCGATGCCAATTCACCATTTCGACAAAAAGCAAAAGTCGCCCCAGCAGATCCAGGCGGAGGTGAAAGAGATGCTTAGCCAGGTCGGCCTGGAGAAGGACATGGACAAACTGCCCGGTGAACTCTCCGGCGGCATGAAAAAGCGGGCAGGCCTGGCGAGAGCGCTTGTCCTCAATCCAAAGCTGCTTCTGGTAGACGAACCAAGCAGTGGCCTTGACCGCATCACTGCGTCAGAAATCGACCACCTTCTGATGAAATTCAAAAAAGAGCGGAACACCACCATGATCATTGTGACCCACGACGTGCGCGGCACTAGAAGGATTGCGGATAAGGTAGCCGTTCTCGACGGGGGAAGCCTCGTCGGCTTCGGCACTATCGAGGAGCTCGACCGCAGCGATAACGATCTCGTTAGAGAACTGATCTCGGAGTCTCAATCATGAAACCTAATTTTGCGGTACTCGGCGCATTCCTCATCGCCGGCATCATCCTGTTCACCGCGGTGCTCTTCCTGATCGGCAACCGCAATCAGGCGTTCAGCAAGCACGAAGAGCTCTATATTGAGATGGCGACGGTAACCGGCATCGCTCCCGGCTCAAAGGTCCGGGCCAGCGGCTTCGATGCGGGGCAGGTCAAGTCGATTGAGCTTCCGCCACACCCGTCGGCTAAATTCCGGGTCAAGCTTGAAGTGGACGCAAAGCTGCATTCCATCATCCGCCAGAACTCGCTCGTAAGCGTCGAATCGGACGGGCTTGTGGGGGACAAATTTCTCATGATCCATGCGGGAACCGATGCGTCACCCGAGGCTGCAATTGGCTCTACCTTGCCCAACAAAGAGCCCGTGGAACTCGCCGCGATGCTCGAGAAAGCCTCTGGCACATTGAACCAGGCGAACGCCATGATCGGCGACGTCCACGTTAAGCTCGATAGCGCGCTCGATGCCATCACTTCCACCGTGAATAACACCAATGGGCTGGTGACCGAAGCGCGCAGCGGCAGGGGAACTGTCGGCATGTTGATGAGCGACCAGCAGACGGCAGGCCAGGTGAAGCAGGCAGTCGCGAACGTGCAGCAGGCAAGCGCAAATCTGCAACAGGTTACGGTTCAGGCCCAGCAGTTGATGACCGATGTCCAGTCGCGCAACCTGCCGGCCAAGATCGATGACACGATGGTCAACGCGCGCGACGCCTCGCAGCAAATCGCCCAGGTCTCGCATAAGGTCAACACCACGGTCACCGATGCCCTCGCTCCAGACAGTGCAGGCGTAACCGCAGGCGAGAATCTTCGCGATACGCTCTCAAATGTCAACCTCGTCACGGCAAACCTTGCAGACGATACCGAGGCACTCAAGCACGGGTTCCTCTTCCGTGGATTCTTCAAGAAGAGGGGCTTCTATAGCCTCAACGACCTGACGCCAGACGGCTACCGCGACACCGCCTACTTTCAAAATTCGCATAATCAGCGTTTTTGGATCAGCGGGACGGATGGCTTCGTCACCGATGCTAAGGGAGCAGAGACGTTGTCGGACGGAGGCGAACAGCAGATCGATCAGATCGTAGGTAGCGTGAAGGACTTGATCGTGAAGCAGCCCCTTATCGTAGAGGGCTACTCAAACGATGCTGATGCCGCCAAGCAGATCACGTTTTCAAGCCAGCGCGCACTGCTTGTGGAGCACTATCTCGTACAGCGCTTCCACCTGCACTCAAGCGACATCGGGGTCGTGTCTCTCAATGCAAAGCCTCCGCAGTCCTCCGGCAAAAGCGTCTGGGATGGGGCTTCGATCATCCTCCTCCCGCAACTGAAGCAGAAATGAGGCGGCCACCGCCCAGGCTGACGCAGCATTCAAGTAATCTGAATTCTGTATCGCGAGATCACATCTTCCGGTTGACATCAGATCATGTGTTACAGCAAGGCCTTGTTTTCGCCATGCGTTGAGTCTGCCTGCGAGCACCTCGATCTTGCGGACGCCACGCTTCTTCAACTCGAGCGCCACGCGAGAGCTTCTGAAATGGTTGGGCGAAGGGGAGAAGCGCAATAGAGCAGAACATCGAGATCAGCAGGAAACAGGACATGGTGCGCCGTGCGGATTTTGCTGGGATCCATGCGAACGGAAGCCAGGATTCCCGCCCTACCTTCGGTCCCTTCTTCGTAGCGCAGGAGGTCAAGGATGAGAACTTCTTCACCACTGTTGATCGTCTGCCACAGGCGGGCGGGCTGAATTTGGTGCAGATGAAGGCTGCGGCTCACAGGGATGAACTTCAGCGTATGCAAAATCGCGTAGATCGCGAGACGGACACCGAGAGCAGCGGCGAGGATGTCGGAAAACCGCCTTACCTCAACAGCAATGCCGTTGAGTTGCGGTGGCACGACGGCGTCGATGCCCGGAATCAACTTGGCGATAAGCACACAACGAAGACCACATTTCCCACATGTGCGTTTTGTTTCAACAATTTGTACGTTGGGGTCTAACGAGAAGGCTGCCAAGAGACGCAATACGCGGTTGCCATGTTTCCGTCCGACCAGAAACCATGCCATGTCACTCAACAAGCAAGCTGTAATTGCAAGCGTTAGAACCACTGGAAGCTAAGCTGTCCCGTACCACCACAACGTACTGTATAGCAGCAATCAATGATGGCAAAGACGATGGCATAAAAGATGGGCTTGTATTGGTCGTCAAATGGGCAATTCATAAAGACGCTTTTAGAGTATTGGGACCTTTTAAGCATCCGCCTCAAAGGTCCTTCCTTCGAGTACCTTGTTTACGATTCGCCGAGCCCGCGCATTTCAGCCTCTCCTCTGATCACAATCGGGGAGCAATCTTCAACAAATCAGCAATGATGGCCCGGAACCGCAGGCTGGCAAATAAGTATGAGGTGTTCGAGTTCGATCCCGCTTCCAATCAACCCGCAAGCCGCCTAAGCAGAACAACCCCGACTCTTCCCTTCGCCCGAGCAGGATTCGCTGCAGCCGCGCCAGCTCGAGCAACGCAAGGAACAACGTCACCGGGGCCTCGGGCACAGGCAGCTCCCCGAAAAAGGCTTCGGTCGACCACCAAGGCCGGGCTCGAGCGCTCTCAGCCGCTGCTCGAGCTGGGCCAGGATCGTGGCGACCGGATAGCCTTCCTCTTCGACCATGGTTGCGCCCTGCTGTCGCGATCCCCTTAATAAGGTTCTTCCTCGCTTATGGTGCAAGGGAGCCGTCCTGCTACGATGGCGCGATGAACGCAACGAAGTCGGTGAAGGCACAAGAGTTACTGCCGCCTTGCGCCGGGTTGAGAGCAGATCGTGCTGATGTGTCCAGCGATGCATGTTCGGTCGACGCCGTGGGATGCTTTTCCGCAGCCTGTCCGGGGTGTGGCGCCAGGTCAACATGCCGGCATAGTTATTACCAGCGCAAACTGCAGGATTTACCGGTCCAGGGAAAACCGGTGATGCTGCATCTGCACATAGGTCGCTGGCGATGTCGCAATGCTCGATGCCCGCGCAAGATATTTGTCGAGCGCGTTCAGGGGTAGCCGCTCCATGGGCGCGGCTTACGAACAGGTTACGCGAGCTTGTAGCCACGGTGGGCCATGGGATGGATGGGCGCGCCGGTGAGAGGCTTATGCATCTGGAGCCAGGCGTGGCGCGCTGCAGCTTGCCAACCGCTTTCACCTCGTTTTTAATCTCAGAGAAGCTGTGGAGCACGAACTGGCCCGTCAACGCTCCTCCCTATCGATAGCGAGATCGCCAGCAAATGAGCCTGCTCCCACAGAAAACACTGCAGGTCGCGTCCCTTCTCGAGTCGTCGCCGACCGCGCACATCCTGAGCGCCATGCGACTAGGCAGCGCCTATTTGAGGACATGCATCGTCTGCATACTTTCGGCGAGAGCGTCAGCAGCATTGTCCGACGAACGGGACTGGGCAGGAAGCGAGTGACCAGGTGAATCAGTCTACTGGAACCACCGATACGCAACACCATGGAACCGAAGCCGCAAACGCCGGCCTTCTATCGCAACTATCTGGCTAAGCGCCGGGGCGAAGGCTGCCGCCACGGGAAGAGTTTGCTCAAGGAATTCAGGAGCTCGGATATACGGGATGCTTCCCTCATCTCGCCCGGTTTCTGGCCTTCTGGCGGAGAAGCGACAAGCCTTTGAGAGCTCGAGCGAAGATCAGTTCAACGGAGGCGATTCTTGCTCCGACGCCGCTAGAAAGTTGCAGCCATCGTCAGATCTCACCGCAAGTGGCATCGGCATTACTTCGTAAGCTGCGGACCCAAATGAGCCAGGCGCAGCGACAGACCGTCGACGCCCTCAAGAGCAATTGTCCAGGCTTTACCAACATGCGCAGCCTGGTCATTGGTTTTCGTACCATCCTGCGAACTGGAACCATCTAGAGCCTGCATATCTGGATGACAGCGGGCTCAGAGTTCCGGCATCTACGGCATGCAGCGCTTCTTTCACCGTCTGCGTCAGGACTTAAGCGCTGGTCGAAGCTGCAGTGTCTGAGGCATAGAGCAACGGTCCCGTAGAAGGCCACGTCGGCAGAATCAAAACCATCAAACGCCAGATGGATGGCCGCGCGGGCTTTGAGCTGCTCCGCGCAAGAGTTCTGCCCTTCACTACCTTCACGCACGTGCACCAAAAGTGAGGGAGAACCTTTTTAACGCCCAGATTCTGCAATTGAATGGACAATCTGATCCTCTTAACCGTGCTAACCTGTTCATTCCATTCAGGCACCATTCTCCTTATCAACGGGATCGCGACACCATTGCTTTTACCTCTACAAAGCCCAAATCCCAGAAGTGCTCAACGCTCTTATAGTGTCTTTCCAGAGTAATGGGTAGGTCTCGCGCGGGTTCCCCTGTGGCTTGTAAACGGCATTGGCAACCGCCGCACCAACGCCTGTCCGGCGCTTGCCGACAGGTCTAACCGGCGGATTTGAGAGTGCAAGGGGGGCGCGCGTATCGCGAGGAGAAGGTCAGAGCAATACTGCGCCGGTTCATCGACGTGTTGTCATTTGACGGATGAGATAGGGCCCACGGTAGGAGGCAGCTATGTGGCTTGGAAGCCGCGGACGGAGAACAGGTCCCGTCAAAAGCCGGACGCCTTCCCTGCCGCGGCAAGCTCCCCGCACGCCGCCAGAAGCGCATCCTACACAGTCGATTGCGCTCGCACC
>CAZZYO010000119.1:2266-11102 GCA_964658255.1 Candidatus Babeliales bacterium | reverse complement strand
CGCCCGGCTCCTGATCTACCTGCGATTCCTGTAGACAGGGCAGACGCGCTTGCGTTGTACCGCGTTCTTTACGAGTCGGCTGCACGCGCGCGCACCGGCGGCGGACCTACATGGATCGATGCCCGCGCCTGGCAAGCAGGCCCGACACGCAGCCATGCTGCTGGTGACGCAGCAACAGAGAGCCAGCAGGCGGTCACACTGCTTGAGGACGCTCTGCGGTCGCGAGGGCTCTCCGATCCAGCTCGTTTGAGACATCTTCAGCGTGGACTGGCCAGGGAGTTTGTACAGGCTGGTTGGTCAGGCCTTGTATCCGCGTGACGCAGGTGAAAAAACAACGAGTAGAATCGCTAGTTGTGGCGAGCGCGGGCAGCTCATCTTGTGTCTTACGTTTTCCGCTCACGACAAGAGGGAGGCATTCTATGCAGGCTCGTCTTGGATCTTTTCGTTGACGCTACGTGGGCTGCGTATGAGCTTTCTTTCCGGCAACGGGCGAGTAAGAAGAAGGGGTGTTCGTGAGGCATGGTTTACGGTACAGACGAGTCTGGCTCGCCAGCTTGCTTCTTCTCGGATCCATCACTGTGTACCGCCCGCAAAGGGTCGCGGCCCAGGGTGCAACTGCTCCACAACCCGAGGTTGCACGGGCGCAGCACTCCGATGCTCCGGACATCAAGCTGCCTGCTAATTATCAGCCGGCGTATGCCGTCCTGAACTCGCATCTGCTTGGTTCGACTTACATCCCGGTTGACAGCTGGATGTACCCGGCACTTATCCGGCTGCAAGGCCTGGGCTATCTCGACACAGGCTATCTTGGATTACGCCCGTGGACCCGCTTAAGTACGCTGCATATGCTCGAGAGTACCGGCGAGGAGATTGCGCGGGATCGCGGCACAGCCAGCGATGAGGCAGAATCCATCTACCTGGCACTGGTGCGCGAGCTTGCCGCGGACGCGGCCATGGGCGGTGGACACGCAGAGCTAGACACGGTCTACACGCGTTTTCTAGGCATTACCAACACGCCCCTTCGGGACAGCTTTCACCTGGGACAGACCGTTATCAACGACTACGGCAGACCCTACCAGGCCGGTATCTCGAACTTTTCCGGAGCGAGCGGTCGCGCCGAGTTCGGGCGATTTACGCTCGCGGTGCGCGGAGAATATCAGGAGGCACCCTCCGCGCTCGGCTACTCAGACGCGCTGAGTAATTCCTTCTCTACCCTTGACAAGATCCCGCTCGCAACCAATCCGGTGCAAGCCACCATACCGCGCGGTCCCCTGGCCGGCGTCAGTAATCTTTGCCTGCTCGAGGCAACTGCGTCGATCCATCTGCTGGGACATGAGATCTCCTTTGGCAAGAACGATCGATGGTGGGGGCCTGCCCAGGGCGGCGCTTACGCCTACAGTAACAATGCCGATAACATCTACGCGTTTGAGATCAACCGGGTTGAGCCGATTCGCATTCCGCTGCTCTCGCGGCTCACCGGTCCTTTCCGGTATGACTTTTTTGTTGGCGACCTGCAGGGACACACCGCGCCCAACGCTCCCTGGATCCATGGAGAAAAGATAAGTTTCAAGCCGAGTCGCAATGTCGAGTTGGGCTTTGAGCGGACCGTGCTATGGGGCGGGCGCGGGCACGAACCCATCACCATCCACACCTTTCTGGAGAGCTTCTTCAGCGTGCAGAATGTCTCGCTTTCGAGCAAAATATCGAAGAATGATCCAGGTGCGCGCTTCGGTACGTTCGACTTCTCCTATCGGCTGCCATTTGTTCGCGACTGGCTGACGCTCTATACCGACTCGCTCGCGCATGACGACGTCAACCCGACAAGCGCGCCGCGCCGCGCTGCCATCCGCCCGGGCATCTACCTGTCGCACTTCCCGATGGTGCCGCATCTGGACCTGCGTGTTGAGGCCGCTTCTACCGATCCGCCCACTTCCCGCAGTCGCAATGGCGAGTTCCTTGATGCGGAAGGCATACAACTGCAAGGCACAACCAACAAGGGCTTGCTCTTTGGCGACGCAATCGGGCGAGAGAATAAAGGCGGGCAGGCCTGGCTCACCTACCACCTGTCGGCTGCTGAACACGTGCAACTCACCTACCGCACGGTCAAGGCGGCCAATAACTTTATCGCGGGGGGCACCACGCAACAGGAGTTCAAAGCCGATGTGATCAAGCACGTGGGAGAAAATCTGGAGGTACGCGGCTGGGTGCAGTATGAAGAGTGGAAGGCGCCTATCTACCGTCCCGGGTCAAACACTGACGTGAGCGTGTCGGGCCAGCTTACCTGGTACCCGCACATCTCCCGGGTTTTCTAGTCGACACCTTACGCGATCGGCACACGTAGATCGCGCCCACTCATCTCCCGTGGTTGCTGCATGTTGAGCAGCGCAAGGATTGTGGGGGAAAGATCGCGGAGCGATCCTCCGTCGCGCAGGCTTACTTGGCCAACCTCGTCGCTCACCAGGATGCAAGGCACAGGATTGGTCGTATGCGACGTGTGCGGGCCGCCGCCGACAGGGTCGACCATCATTTCGGCATTCCCATGGTCAGCAGTAATAAGCATCGCACCGCCGCGCTCGCGAAGGCTCTGGTAGATGCGGCCTAACTGCACATCCACTGCTTCCACGCCGCGCACCGTCGGTTCCATCTGGCCTGAATGTGCGACCATGTCTGCATTCGCAAAATTGACGATGACTAATTCGAAAGCTGTATCTTCAACTGCTTTGATAACAGCGTCGGCTATGCCGGCGGCGCTCATCTCCGGGGCCAGGTCATAAGTCGCGACCTTTTGCGAAGGTACCAGTACGCGATCTTCTCCGGCAAAGGGCTTTTCAATGCCACCGTTGAAGAAGTAAGTCACGTGCGCGTATTTCTCTGTCTCCGCAATGCGCAGGTTGCGCAGGTTAGCCTGCGCAAGTAGATTCGCGAGCAGGTTATCCATCGACTGCGGTTCAATGACGCGAGGCAGCGAGAAGTTTCGGTCGTACTGCGTCATGGTTACATAAAGCAGGTTGCCCGGCACACTGCTGCGCGTGATCGCTGCATCCTGCGCATCAATCGACGGTAACTCGCGCCCATCGTCTGCGGTGAGCCCGCTGTTGCGCGCGAGCACGCGGGTGATCTGCCGGGCGCGGTCGGCCCGATAGTTGAACATCAGGCAGGCGTCACCCTCCCGGATTGTCCCGTGGGGTTGGCCCTCTGCATCTGTCACAACAAACGGCGCAATAAACTCGTCCGTGGTGCCATTGGCATAGCATTCACGGATGCGTGCCACTGGATCAGAGTAGGCTCCACCTTCGGCTACGCCACCTACCATCGCGTCAAAGGCTTTCTTCTCGCGCTCCCAGCGCATATCCCGGTCCATCGCGTAGTAGCGGCCGGAGACCGACGCAACCTGTCCAACGCCATACTCACGCATCCTGGCGAGCAGCGCCTCAAGATAGCCGGCGCCAGAGGTCGGCAGTGTGTCCCGGCCATCGAGAAAGGCATGCACAAAAACGCGCTCGACTCCCTGCTCCTTCGCGGTTCGCAGGAGCGCATACAGGTGTTGTTGATGCGAATGCACCCCACCATCCGACACAAGGCCGAGCAGGTGCAGCGCCCGCCCCTCGGCGCGAGCGCGTTCCATCGCAGCAGCCACGGCAGGTTCGCGCCCAAGCTTGCCCGCGGCTATCAGTGCATCGATGCGCGTGATGTCCATCTCGACTACGCGTCCTGCGCCGATGTTCAGGTGACCTACTTCGCTGTTGCCCATCTGCCCGTCAGGCAGCCCGACAAAATGATCCGAGGCATGCAGGAGC
Source organism: Candidatus Babeliales bacterium (assembly GCA_964658255.1). Taxonomy (GTDB): domain Bacteria; phylum Acidobacteriota; class Terriglobia; order Terriglobales; family Acidobacteriaceae; genus EB88. The sequence goes on along the minus strand of CAZZYO010000119.1, from coordinate 7,305 downwards.
GTGTTCGGGTACGTGGCCAGCAGCTTGTCATACACGGGCTTACGCGCCTGGTATATTGCGTTGTGCTCACGCGCTGCCCGGTAGCCCCAGCCGTCGAGGATGGTAAGCACGAGCGGACGGCGGCTAATGGACATCTTGGTCTCCTGACTACGCGGTTCGGAGGCGGTTGAGACGACCGAGCCTCTGGCCGGCGCTACTGGCGGCTCCTAGAGGCTCAGCCCGTATCCATCCCAGGACAGAAGTGCTTAGCTCGGTGGAGTTGGCTTTGTTGCAGGAGCAGTGGGCGTCGTCTTGGTTGCACCTGGGGCCGTAGACGGAGCTCCAAGGGTCGGCGGCTTGTGCTGATCCTGGTACGCCTTCTGCGCTGTTTCTATTTCGCTCTTGTGACGGTCCAAGACCTCGCGCACAATCTGCTGCGCGGTTTGCCCGGCAGAACGCTGCGCCTCGGCTGTGATCTGGGGGTTGGTCTTGACCAGGTCCTTCCCCGCTGGTGTCTTGTAGAACTCGATGATCTTGGTTGCGTCTTCTGTGGACAAATACTTCTTATAGATCGCGACTACCGGCGTGTTCATGTCCGACTTCTCAAGGCTCGCATTGATATCTTCAAGCACATCCTTGGGCATGAATGGGGGAAAGGTCCGCTTGAAGTACACGGTCGCATTGGCTACCAGCTGATCCTTCAACTTGTCGGTGCCGGAGAGTTGCATCAGCTCGTGCGCCTGGGCATCGGTCAGTGGGTGCTCAGGGGCTGCCTGCTGTGGAGCCGCCTCCTGCGCACCAGGCTGCTGCTGGTTTGCCTTGGCAGCTGCGGGTGCGGTTTGGCCGAGTGCCGCGACGGAAGCGAGAGAGAGCATGAGCGGTGTTACTACGAAGAGTGACTTGTGCAAGAACTTCTCCTGAGTGTTGCTAAGTAGACGCTGCTGTTTCCAGGTTCGTCAGCGAATCAAGTTGATTAGTCGTGATAGTTCACAGCTTCCAGCCCGAGAAACTCAGCCGTCTGCCCCAGCTCTTCTTCGATCCGGAGCAATTGGTTGTACTTCGCGATGCGATCCGTGCGCGAGGCGGATCCGGTCTTGATCTGCCCGGCACCGGTACCAACGGCCAGGTCCGCGATGAAGGTATCTTCTGTCTCGCCCGAACGGTGCGAGATGATTGAGGTGTAGCCGTAGCGCCGGCCGAGCTCGATGGCCTCGAGAGTCTCGGAGACGGTCCCGATCTGGTTGACCTTGATCAGGATTGAGTTCGCTACCCCTTCATCGATTCCGCGCTGCAGCCGCTCCGTGTTGGTGACAAACAGATCATCGCCGACCAGCTGGATGTGCCCGCCCACCAGTTCGCTGAGGTGCTTCCAGCCTTCCCAGTCATTTTCAGCCAGTCCGTCTTCAAGCGAGACGATCGGATATTGCCGCGTCCAATTTTCCCAGTAGCGCGACATCTCCTCCGAAGTAAGCTCGCGCCGGTCTGACTTCTTGAAGACGTAACGGCCTGCATCCTTGTCGTAGAACTCACTTGCTGCCGGGTCGAGCGCAATCGCGATCTCTTCGCCTGGCTTGTAGCCTGCCAGCTCGATCGACTCAAGGATCAACTCGATCGCCTCCTCGTTCGACTTCAAGGAAGGCGCAAAGCCGCCTTCGTCCCCGACCGCGGTGTTGTAGCCCTTCTTCTTCAACACGCCCTTGAGCGTATGGAAGACCTCGGCACCCCAGCGAAGTGCGTCTGAGAAACGCTCCGCGCCTACCGGCATCACCATGAACTCCTGAAAATCAACGTTGTTGTCGGCGTGCGCTCCACCGTTCAGGATGTTCATCATGGGCGTAGGCAGAATGGAGGCGTTCACTCCGCCTAGGTACCGGTAAAGAGGCATGTTGAGCGCGACCGCAGAAGCGCGGGCCGCGGCCATGGACACGGCAAGAATTGCATTCGCCCCAAGGCGACTCTTGTTGGCCGTGCCATCAATCGCGATCATGGTGGCGTCCAGCAGACGCTGGTTGGTTGCGTCCATCCCGGTCAGCTCAGGCGCAAGGATGCTCTCCACATTCTCAACGGCCTGCAGCACGCCTTTGCCGAGGTAGTGCTCCTTATCGCCGTCGCGCAGCTCGACAGCCTCGTGCTCGCCGGTTGAGGCGCCGCTGGGCACAGCAGCCCGCGCACGCGCTCCGCCGGACAAAAGTATCTCTGCCTCGACAGTTGGGTTGCCGCGGGAGTCAAGAATCTCGCGCGCGTGAATAGAAGCAATTTCGGTCATCTGGGTCCTTGCAATCTGGTGTTGGAGCCGCTCTGGCAGCGTGGGCCGACGGTCCACGCGAATCTGGGATTTACCGCCGACGCTGCCAATACTTTCAATCAGACCGGGCTGCGGGACGTTGGGAGCCATACGGGCGGACGTGTACCTTTCGCGGGGGGTCGCGTGGTCTCAAGCCAGCGCACCCAGTCACCGCGATTCTAACAAAGCACGGCGGCACCCATCATGCTCCTCGACAGTACGTGACATTTCTTAACAGACGTGCGGCGGAGCAGCCTGCATCAACGCACACGACCGTGGGGCAGGACCCCGGGCGCATGGCTTTACTTCTGTGGTTCAACGTGGCACACCCACGGCAGATCGGCATGGCACCAGGCCAGCTCGTCGGCTAGGCTTGCTGGTGAAGACTTAGCCTGGCAGGCCGAAGACGCCGGCCCCGTCCGCAGCAAGGCCGCCTGCACCCAACTGAAGAAGCAACGGAGCTACCCTGAAATGAACAAGACTCGCCGTCGTCCGCACACCCGGTCACTCCGCCTGTTCGCCGCTGGCGTTCTTGCTGCAGGCGGCCTTTGCGCCCCGGCGCTTCTCGCGCAAAGCCAGGGCGTCTCGAACCCGCCTGCTGACGACACGATTGAAGCCAGCACCGACCTCGCACCTGCCGCTGCACCAGTGGCTCCGCACGCCAAGCCTTCGCCTGGCGTCCCCGCGGTGCAGCAGCGCTACGCGAGCGCAGCCACCAGCAACCCGGACGATCTTGACAGTGGCATCGTCACTTCTGTCCCGGCAAGCACCGAGTCAGCCACCGAGGCAGGCACGGCTGAGCGCCCTGGCTCCACCTCTGCCCGCAACACACGCCTGATCCCCCGTCCGCCTGAGAACCCGGACTATGGCATCGTCGAGATGGTGCCTTCGCCTTCAAACCAGCTCGCCGAGGGCACCGATATCCGCGTGCGGCTGATGCAGGCACTCAATACCGCGACCACCCAGGATGGCATGCCCTTCCGCGGGCAGGTGGCAGCAGACGTGTTCAAGGAGGGCCGCGTGGTCATCCCCGTTGGCTCCGAGCTTCGCGGACGCGTCCTCAGCGTGACCCAGGGGCACCGCATGGGCGCGCCTGCCACGCTGCGCCTGCGGCCGGAGGCCGTCCTGCTCCCGGATGGCACCGCCTATCACCTCTATGCGCAGGCGATTCACACCGACGCATCCGGCACACGCACCGATGCGGAGGGCGGCCTGCAGCCCACCGCGCGCACGGAGCGCAACCTGGTTGAGCTGGGTGCTGGCTCCGGCGGCGGAGCAGCCACCGGCGCGCTGCTTGGTGGCCCGGTAGGCGCGGCAGCCGGGGCGCTGGTCGGCGCCGGCATTGTGACCGCTCACCTGCTGCTGCAGCATCCACACCAGGCCCGGGTTGAGCAGGGCTCTGAGGTCACCTTCAGCCTGACCGAGCCCATGGACCTGCTTCCGACGCGCAACTGAGCGGCTTGCAGTACAGCGAAAACGGGGCCTTCGCGGGCCCCGTTTTCTGCGTACAGAATTGCTTGCCATCCTTCACGTGCGGGACCTACGATGTGGGCGCCAGTTGCCCTCCAGGAGCAAGGAGGCCTTATGTCGCAGGTGAAAACTATCCCCGACGGCTACCACAGCGTGCAGCCCTATCTCATCTTTTCCGATGCACGCGCTGCCATCGACTTTTACGGGCGCGCACTCGGCACATCCGAGCGCATGTGCATGAAGCACCCCTCCGGGCGCGTCGTTCATGCCGAGATTGTGTTGGGCGACTCCTGCATCATGCTCGCCGACGAACATCCGGAAATCGGCGCGTACAGCGCGCTTCATTACGGCGGCTCGCCAGTGAGCCTGATGGTCTACGTGGAAGACTGTGACGCGCTTTACCAGCGTGCACTGGCAGCTGGAGCGACAGGCCTTCGCGAACCCGCCGATCAGCCCCACGGCGATCGCGCCGCCATGCTCAAGGATCCCTTCGGCTATAGCTGGTACCTGGCTACGCACCTCAAGGATATGAGCAAGGAGGAGCTTGAGGCGTTGATTGACGTATAGGCGTGCAGCGAACCCAGGCGTGCAGCGAACCGCTCGTGAGCGCCCGGCACCCGCTACACAAGGTCGCCGCGCTCATGCGCTTGGCACACGGTCGAGCAGCCGCTTCCAGTTCTTCTCGTTGCGCCGATAGCTCTTCTTCAAGTCCTCCAGGATCCGCTCAAAGTCCGAGTGACCGCGCAGGCGGGTCCAGGCAGGATTCTTCGTAAACCACGGATAGTTTTCATTGCCGAGATAGATAGCACGCCGCAGCCAGTGCAGCGCTTCGCTCTCATCGCCTTCTACCGCAAAGTACGTCGCCAGCCGATACGCCATCTCGCTGTCAGCCTCCGCAGCCGAGATCGAGTTTTCCTCGATCAGGCTTGCCGCGCGTTCTCTTTGCCCTACCTGCACGTAACACATGGCGAGGGTGGGAAAGGCAAGGCGCATCGTGCTGTCATCCTGGATCACGAGCTCCAGTATCTCGATTGCCTTCAGCAGATCGCCCTGGCGCATGCGCTCATAGGCGAGCGAGGTACGCAGCAGCGGGTGCTTGGGCTCAAGGGTGAGCCCCTTCTCAAGCTCGTCGTTGGCGAGCTCCAGCTGGTTCTGATACTGGTACACACGGGCGCGGTGGTTGTAGATCACAGGCGCGTTTGAGGGGTTGAGCTGCAGAGAGGTATGGAACTGCTGAAGTGCCTGCTCATACATCCCGTCCAGCCGCATGGTGATGCCGGCCACCATGTGCACCTGCGAGTCGTTT
>CAZZYO010000119.1:0-2256 GCA_964658255.1 Candidatus Babeliales bacterium | reverse complement strand
GCAGCCGAGTGCAGCAGGTGCTCAATGCCGTGCCGCGCACTCTCCTTTTCTCCGCGAGAGAGCAGCATGTAAACCCGGTAGAGATTCGCTTCGACCGAGCCTGCGTCGTAGGCCAGGGCCTCGTCAAAGGCTTTGCGCGCAGAGATCACATGCAGGTGACCGCCAAAGCCATGCCGCACGTATTGCAGGTGCGTGATGCCCAGGCCGCTCCACGCAGCGGCAAAGGTGCCATCCTGATCAACGACGCGTTCAAACAACTCCTGCGCCCGCTCCAGGTCAAGCCGCGAGCCGGTCCGCTGCATAAACGAGGAGAGCATGGCGCGTGCCTGCAGGTAGTCTTCCGAGATCTGCTGCGAAAGCTCCGGTCGCCTGCTGCTCAGGGCGCGGTCGGGAGTCTTCAGCTGCCCGATGCCCTGCAGGGAGGCGAACACATCGTTGCAGATCTCTGTCTGCACTGCGATCAAGTCGAACGAGGGCACACTGATCGCGCCACCACCCTGGACACTCTGGCCCACGATGTCGAGCAGCTGCCAGTTCAGGTCAAAGCCCTCATCCGACCGCATGAAGTGTCCGGTCAGCACCCACTGCACCAGCAGTTGCTGGCCGACCTGGAGCGGGTCCATCTTCGCGAGCGGCAACTGCATCAGCGCGCTTGACGGACGTACGACCAGCGAGGGCATGCGCGCCAGGCGTGCGGCAATCGCATCGGCCAGCGCGAATCCATAGAGGGGCGCCACGGGAGCTGGCCCAACATTTTTCAACGGCAGGACAATGATCGTGTTCTGCTTCGCTGCCGATGCGGGAGTCTCACGGAAGCGCTCGGCGAGCATCGAGAGAAAGCCTGTCGTCTGCTTCTCCTGCTCGGCGGTTGAGACAGGCAGCGCGGCGGCTGCTTCGCCGGGGATGATGCCGGACTCGATCTGCATGGCCTTCATGATTGTCTTCAGCGCTTCGCGTACATCGGCGGCGCTTGCGTAACGATCACCGGGCGTCTTTGCGAGCAGCGTCATGATCACGCTTTCGAGCTCAGCAGGGACATTTGGTGAACGCTGCTTGAAGGATGGCGGATCGACAAACTGGATTGCGCGAATTGCCTGGAACTCGTCTCCACCGGAACGTGAAAATGGGTGATGGCCGCTGGCAAGCTCGTAAAGGATCACGCCAAGTGCCCAGAGATCGCTGCGTACGCTGGACTGGCCAGTGACAAACTGCTCAGGCGCCATGTAGGCGATCGTGCCGCCGCGTGCGGTGTAGGTCGCGGTCGCCGGCCCGGGCTTACGCGCGGTCTTCGACGGATCAAATTCGGCGTCTTCCGGGTTCAGCCGGCGCGCAAGCCCAAAGTCGAGGATCTTGATCAGGCCGCCATCGGTGAGGATGACGTTGGCCGGCTTCAGGTCGCGGTGAAAGATGCCAAGCGAGTGCGCGGCGGTAAGCCCGTCAGCGATTTGGATACCGACTGAAAGCACCAACTGCAGGCTCGCAGGTCCCTTGGCTATGAGCTTGTCGAGTGGCTGCCCCGGCACATACTGCATGACGATGAAGGGCTCTTCGCCTTCCTCGCCGATTTCATAGATAGCGCAGACATTTGGATGCTCAATGGCCGACGCCATGCGCGCCTCGCGCAAGACTGTCGACCGCATCTGCTCCAGTGAAAGCGAGCCGCGCTTGAGTACCTTGAGCACTACCGGGCGCATCAGCTGCATGTCATTGGCCAGGTAGACGATGCCGCTGCCTCCGACGCCGAGGCGCCGAAGAAGCTCATAATGCTCAATGATGCGGTGCTTCATGCTGCTACCAGTGTAGCGGAGCAGCGCGGCAGGGGCTGCGGGCTCATCGCTGCTCCGCTTTCACCGAGAGATGCCTCTCTAAGCGCGCGTGTGGTGATCCGCCCAGGCCTCCTGCAGCAGTTCAGCGGCCTGCTTTGCCGGCATCGGCTTGCGCGCGGCAGCGGGCTTCTCGTTGATTAAAGTCCACGCGGCAAAGGCGCCAAAGGCGCCGAGAAACAGAAGAAGAAATCGCGACATTACGGGTGGGCTCCAGGTTTCCAGATTGTGCAGCTTGCACATTTGGATGCCTGCTATGGGGCGGGAGTGGCGTGGCCGACTAGGCCTGCGCCTCACCCCGGCGAAACACAAAGATGCACAAGCCCAGCAGGCCGGCAGTGTAGGCCGCAAGCACCGCATAGCAGAGCGCAGGCGCCGTCGTGCTGTAGCCGAGCGCATGCAGGGCCAGCCGCGAGAAGTAGTACGAAGGCAG
>CAZZYO010000118.1:0-11407 GCA_964658255.1 Candidatus Babeliales bacterium | reverse complement strand
TGTCGTACCGGTCGCCGCCGCCGGCATGATGTTCGGACCAAAGTACGGGTCCTTCGCCGCGATCGCACTCACGTCGACCATCGGGGTCGAGAGCCCGAGCGCCGTGTTGGTTGCCGCGATGAAATAGTTCGCCAGCAGCGCATACCCGGTGTTGGTCGGGTGTACGCCATCAAGCCCGAAGAGGCCCCCGAGGAAGCTTACCGTACCGTGGTAGCCGTTGATCGTCGCGCCGGTTGCAGCCAGCGCGGCAAAGTAGCTGTGCACATCGACCAGCGTGCCCCCCGCCTGTGCGACGAGCCCGGCGATGACCTGGTTATAACTGGCAATCGTGGCCTGCACCTCGGCGATCTCCGACGGTGTCAGTACGTCGCTGCCGGCGAGCGGGGTGAGCGTGCCACCGTTCGCAAGGCCTGCAATTTCGGCTTCGATGTCCCTGAGGCCCTGGCCGTTGACCAGGTCACCCGGCTCCAGGCCCAGCCCATCAGCTGCAACTGTGCCCGGGATGCCGGTCAGCGACGTGATCTCGCCCAGGATTACCGTCGCCGGCGTCATGTAGGGGATCGCAGTCACGTCCGGAATGTTGGCCACAAAGAGGTGCGCGCTGGTCCGCGTCTTGAGCGCGCCGATCAGCACGGAGTAGTCGGCTGCAAAGCTGCCGAGAGAGGTCATCGCGGCGGCGCTGCCTGCATCATCGCCCAAGAGTGCATCGTTGTTTCCCGTCCACAGGAAGACCGACGTCGGCTGCAGGGCAACAGCCTCGCCCAGTTGCGAGAGCACATCGCCAACCGGCAGCCCGAGCACGAGGTCGGTGATGATGTCCTCATCGGTCTTTACGTCCAGGGTTGGCGTGCGATAGATCAGGTCATGCAGCAGTTGGCCGGGGACGGCGAGATCATTGACCTGGGTGCCGGGGTTGTCGCGTCCGGTGGTGATGCCAGGTGTTTGCTGGATGACCGGCAACGGGGACACGCTAACGAGCTTGAGCACGCCCGGCGCACCCGGCTTCGCGATGAGCGGTAGCACCAGGGGGAAGTTTGCCTGCCTCGCGAGAAGGCTTCCGAAGCCGTTCGGCTGCTGCGTGTCGAGCAGCGAACCATTCTGAAAGCCTGTCGAGAGTGAGTCGCCCAGAAACAGCACGCGCCCAAAAGGTCCGGGGCCGGTCGGCGGCAACGGTACCGGCGCGTAGCCACAGCCGGCCAGTGCCGCCAGGGCAAGGGCAGAGAGGAATGACACGGCAGTCATGCGCATCATCGGGGCAGTTCGTAGCATGACGGGCTCCTGGCGTTTTTCCGAGCCAATGTAGCATGCTCGGGCACCGGGTTGCTGTGGCACGGCCCGGGGCCCAGGCAACACGCCGCGGTGATACCGCGGCAGTGCGACGCTGATGTCGCTACGAAGCCCGACCTTGTGCCTGGATCGCTGCCAGCACCTCGTCTGCGTGCCCCTCCGGCTTCACCTTGGGAAAGATCCGGAGCAGCGTGCGGTCTGGCCCAATGAGGAAGGTCGTCCGCTCGATCCCCCTGACTTTTTTCCCGTACATGTTCTTCTCCTTGAGCACATCGAACTGATTGCAGACGACCTCGTCCACATCAGCCAGAAGCGCATAAGGCAGTTCGTACTTCTGTTTGAATTTCTTTTGCGCTTTGGGTGTGTCGCGGGAGATGCCGAGCACCACGGCACCTGCTCCCTGCAGCTTGGCAAACGTGTCGCGAAAGCCGCAGGCTTCGATCGTGCACCCCGGTGTGTCGGCCTTCGGATAAAAGAAGAGTACGACTGGCTTGCCGGCGTAGTCAGAGAGATGGACAGTCTGGTCTTCCTCGTTCTGGAGGGTGAAGTCATCTACGGTTTGGTTCAGTTCCACGGAGTCCTCGGGCGTCTGGAGTGTTACACCGGATCAAGCGGCAACCTGCTGCGTCTAATACCCTTGAGCAGGCAGTACAAGCATTGCCACCAGGCTCAGCATATGACATCGATTGCTACTCCCGCCCGTCGAAGACTGAACCTGCTTGCAGCGGGCACACTGGTCCTGGGCACACTGGCAGCAGGTGCCCAGTACTCGACACCGGTAGGGCAAGGCGCGGCCAGGCCGAAGACGCTACGTGCGACCGCCGTGCTCGAGTGGACGGGCACGCTTGAGAAGCCGAATGCGAGCCGGCTGATGCCGATCGCTGTGTGGGACGGGGAGCGGTACCAGCCTGCATCCCTTTACCTGGCCAAGCCCGAGCCGCTGGCCTTTGTTGCCGGAACGCTCTACGTGCTGGAGCATGCGGGCGTTGAGGCCGGGCTGTTCGAGGTGCAAACGCCTGCGCAGTTGCAGGGCCAGTGGATCGGCATGGGCAAGTTCAAACCCGCCGCGCCGCCACCCCCGCCGAAGAAGCTCAAGGTCTCGAAAGAGCTACCCGTTTTGGAGGGTGGCAAGCACGAGAAGGACAAGTCTGGCGACGACGATCGGCCCACGCTGCACCGGGCTCCGGGAAGCGGAACCTCGACGGCTGGTACCGGAAGCACGACTGGCAGCAGTGCGGGGGGCTCCTCGGGGAGCGCGCCTGCGAATACCGGGGGCACCTCGGCAAGCGGTGGGGACAAGCCTGCTCCAAGCCAGGGCGCTGGCAAAGCAGGCGATGACGCCCCCACCCTGCACCGGCGAACGGATGCATCCTCGGGCGGGGAACCCGGGGATGCTGGCACGGGCTCATCTTCCGCTTCCAGGGCTCCCGACGTAGACCCAGACCGGCCTACACTGCACAAGCACGGCGAAACGAGCGACGCGAAGCCGGCAGACGATGCCGATGACGATTCAGATCGGCCCACGCTGCACCGAGCTCGCACGGCCGGCGGCCTCGCAGCGGCTTCTCCCACCATTGATCCGGACCGTCCGCGCCTGCGCCACGGGGCTTCCGGCGAGACAGGCGAGTCGCTGCTGCCGAGCAAATTAGAGGGTGCGCCGCCCGCGATGCAGCAGATCGTCGCCGTCTCGGACGCCGCTGCCGGGGAACCTCACCCCTACACCTACCAGTGGCCTGAAGCGGGCGATGCGGCAAAGATGCAGGCAGCGCTGGCGCAACTCGCAGCGCAAGCAGTGGCTGCGCCTGCCGCGGCTGCAAACGGAGACAAGGGCAGCTTCGGCCCGCAGGCGGCGAAGGCTCGGGCTGCTGCGTCGGCTGCCAAAGCGCAGGCATCGGGACGTGCCTCCGGACGGACGGGGCGTGCTGCCAAGGCGCCCTCGGCACCCGCTGGGCCGTCGCTGGTGGATGAGAAGTTTGCCGCCTTTGAGCTCTCCTTCAGCGGAGGAGCGACCCTGGTTTACTCCGCCCACACGGCGGCAGATGGTCCAGACGGCGTCTACGTCACACTCGTCGCGCAGCCTGACTTCTACGGCAAGCCGCAGGTGCTCTTTCAACAGGTAAGCCATGCCGATCGCCTGGCAGAGAGCCCGGCGATGCAGCTGGTGGACGCAGTCGATACGGATGGCGATGGGCGCGCGGAGTTGGTCTTCTCGCTGACCGGGCCCTCGGCCACGAGAACCGTGGCGAGCGCCGGCAGCGGACAATCCTCAGCCAGCCTCTACGCCGCCGACGCCGCGGGGACAGAACGCCAGTTCGCCATCTACCGGGTGGCGAGTGGACGCGTGCAGCAGGTTTTCGCGACCGGGCCGCTGCCTTAGTCTCTAGCGCTTGAGAGCGTCCGAAGGCGTGACCGGGTTCCAGGGCACGGGCGAGGCCAGAACCATGGAGGTATTGGTGGCAACATACGGCGTGAGGGAGTCGATGACCGTTTCAAGGTGGCCCAGGTCGCGCACCGCTACCTGCAGGATGTAGCTCTCGGCGCCTGTGACCCGGTGGCACTCGAGCACCTCGGGAACGCGCCTGGCCAGGCCGTTGAAGTGCTGGAGTCGGTCACCGCCGACGGTGATCTTGATAAACGCCCGGAGGGGAAGCCCGACCCTGGCAGGGTCGACGCATGCTGCGTAGCGCAGGATCACGGCGGCGTCTTCCATGCGACGGACGCGCTCGATGACCGCAGGGGTAGACAGTCCAACACGGCGGCCTAACTCGGCGAAAGCCATGCGCCCGTCTGCCTGGAGTTCCTTGAGGATCTTATGGTCGATTGTGTCGAGTTGCATGCGGCTCCTGCGCTGATTGGTTGCGCGAACGGGTGCCGGCCCGGAACTTGAACAAACTTGAAGCCTTAACGTCAAGCGGCCGTTTGACCTTATGATCTTAGTACAAAAGCGATTATGGGATAGCTTTGCTCATGGATTGTTCGTCGAAGCCTCACTAAGCTAAAGCTGTGAGCTTAGCAACCGCGTGCCCGTCTATCCAGCGTCGCCTCGCCGCCCTTGATGAGGTGGTCGGAAACACACCGCTGTTTGCCATCGACTTCCGCTACCAGGACCGGCAAGGCACGGTCTATGCCAAGGCTGAGCACCTGAACCTGACTGGTTCGACCAAGGATCGCATGGCTTTGCACGTCCTGCGCTCTGCTTACGCCACAGGCCAGCTGCAGCCAGGGGAGACGATCGTCGAGGCGACGAGCGGCAATGCGGGCATCGCCTTCGCGGCGCTTGGGCGGGCGCTCGGACACACAGTCGCCATCTACATGCCGAGCTGGATGAGCCAGGAGCGCCGCGACCTGATCCGGAGCTACGGCGCAGAGATCTGCTCGGTCACACGCGAGGAAGGCGGCTTCCTCGGCAGCATTCGCCTGACCCGGGAGCGCGCGGCCTGCTGCGACGCGGTCTTTCTGCCGCGGCAGTTTGAGAATGCCGCCAACCTGGATGCGCACAGGCTGGGTACCGGGCGCGAGCTGCTCGCGCAGCTGGCCTCACTCGGCTTGATGCCGGAGGTGTTTGTCGCCGGCGTTGGTACCGGCGGCACGGTGATGGGCGTGGCGCGCGCGCTGCGCGAGGCCTACCCTGGCGTTCGCATCCACCCGGTCGAGCCCGCAGAGTCGCCAACGCTCACCACCGGCTACAAGGTCGGATCGCACCGAATCCAGGGAATCTCCGACGAGTTCATCCCGGCGATCGTCCGGCTCGATCAGCTGGACACGGTGATCGCCGTCTCGGACGGCGACTCGATCCTGATGGCGCAGAAGCTGGCTGCTGGGCTTGGCCTGGGTGTGGGTATCTCGTCGGGGTGCAACTTCCTCGCGGCCGTACGAGCTTCGCTCGATGGAGGCGCAGGCGCGGTGGTGGCGACAGTTTTTCCGGATTGCAACAAGAAGTACCTCAGCACGGGGCTGATGCAGGAGGAGCCGGTGCGCTCGGAGTACCTGGCGCCGGAGATTGAGCTGATCGACCTGCGCGTGGTGGGGCGAGCAAACCTGCCACATGCGTGCGAACTGACGGACGCGCCACTCGCAGCGCAGCTTCCAGCGCCGATGGCAGCGCCACACGCGTACAACTGGCTGTAGAGCCACGCCTGTTATCCCGGGGAGCGCGAAGGATCCGCGGTTGGCCCCTCAAGAGTGCGGAGGCAACTGCAGAGTCCTTCACTTCCGTTCAGGATGACCATACTTCGTCGGAGCGAGAGTAGTGCGTTTGGGCGACGAAGACTTCATCAGGCTGATGAACGAAGCTGTATGCCTACTGCAGCTTGACTGCCTGCTTCAACGGCAGCTCCTGCGATGAGCCACCTACCATCACCGTGTACTCGCCGGGCGTTCTCACCCAGCTCCCGCCTTCTCCAGCCTCCTTGTACACCTCAAGAAAGTGCGGATCGATCGTCACCGAGACGGGCTTGCTTTCTCCCGGCGCAAGCGCGACGCGCGTAAAGCCGACCAGGCGCTTGGGCGGCTCCTGCGCACTGGCTGGCAGCGCTGCGTATACCTCGGCAATCTCCTCGCCGGCACGCGAACCTGTGTTCTTTACGGTAAAGCTGGCCGAGGCCGCACCAGGCGCAACCGTCAGCCCTGAGTAGCTGTAGGTCGTATACGAGAGCCCGAAGCCGAACGGGAACAGCACTGGCTTCTTCTCCGCGTCGTACCACTTGTATCCAACCTTCAGCCCCTCATCGTAAGGCCGGTCAAACCCGGGCAAACCCTGCGCTGCTTTCGCCATGAACGAGTCGACGTCCGTGACCCCGACCAGGCTGAAGGAAGACGTCGACGGCGGCTTGATCAGCTTCGGATGAGGCAGGTCGGCGTCTGCAAGCGGGAAGGTCACGGGTAGCTTGGCCGATGGGTTCACCTCGCCAAATAGCACGCGTGTCACGGCTTCAGCCGCCCGGCTGCCGCCATACCAGCTCTCCACCACCCCTGCAACCTTTGACACCCAGGGCATCAGCACCGGGCTGCCGTTCTCGAGTACTACGATGGTGTGCGGGTTCGCTGTCGCGACGGCCTCGACGATCGCGTTCTGGTTATCGCCCAGCGCGAGCGTATCCAGGTCCATGTCTTCGCTCTCCCACTGGTGCACAAACACGAGCGCTACATCAGCGCCCTTGGCGGCGGCGGCTGCCTTGGCGGCATCGCTCGCATCGTCAAAGGTGACAGTTGCGCCCGGTGCGATGGCCTTGACGGAGCGCAGCGGTGAGGTTGGAAACCAGTCCTGCCCCTGCCACTTTGTCTCGCCCTCCCCTGGGGGGGCGATCGCGCTGCCGCCCGGCGGGTCAACCTGCGCGGAGCCGCCGCCGGAGATCATCCCCACATCCGCATGCTGGCCGATAACGGCAATCGTCTTCACCTGCGCGGCGTTCAAGGGCAGCAAGCCACCCTGGTTCCTGAGCAGGACGATCGAACCCTCTTCCAGACGCTGCGCGACCTCGAGCCCGCGCGCCACATCGACCACGCCTTTCGCGGGCGGGTGATCGACCACGCCTGCGGCAAACTCGGCGCGCAGTACGCGGTGCACATGGTCATCGAGTTCAGCCATGGGTACCTGGCCCGATTGCACGGCCTTCTTCAGCTTGTCGCCATACCAGTAGGCTGAGGGCTCCTCGTTATCCAGGCCCGCGTGCGAGGCCTTCACGTCCGAGTGCGTGCCGCCCCAGTCGGAGAGAACGAAGCCGGGGAACTTCCAGTCCTGCTTCAAGACATCGGTGAGCGTGTAGTGGTTCTCGCAGGCGTAGTCCCCATTGATCCGGTTGTAGGAGCACATGACCGCTTGTGCGTCGGAGTCGCGCAGCCCGATCTCGAACGCGAGCAGGTCGCTCTCGCGAGCAGCCCGGTGCGAGATGACCGCGTTGACCGCGTTGCGGCCGCTCTCCTGATCATTCATGGCGTAGTGCTTGATGTCGCCGATGACGTGTTGCGCCTGCAGGCCCTTCATCACCTGGCCAACCATGGTGCCGGCGAGCACTGGGTCTTCGCCCTGGTACTCAAAGGTCCGCCCGTTGCGGGGCTCGCGGGTCAGGTTCACTCCGCCGCCGAGCGACATGTTGTAGCCCTGGTCGCGCAGTTCGCGACCAATCAGCGCGCCATACTCATAGGCTGCCTTCGGGTTCCAGCTGGCTGCTGCGCCCAGGTCAGAGGGAAGCGCTGTGGAGTAGCGTCCGTTTGCGCCCGAGCGCGTCACGCCGTAGGCCGCGTCGGCCATCTGGATGCCCGGAACACCCAGCCGCTTGACGCCGGGCACGTACCCAGCGCCACCCACATTGTCGAGTGCGTCGCCGGTTGGCGTGCCCACCCCGGACATGCCTGTGCCATGCACCAGCGTGATCTTTTCGTCGAGCGTTAACTGCTTCAGCACGAGATCCGCCCGCTGGTCAGCGGTCAGCGAGGTGTTGTCCCAGGGCTGCGGCGCCTTCGCCTTGGGCGGACCAAACTGCGCATGGAGCGCTGGAGCCGCCAGCAGGCAGGCAAGGGTTAAGGGCAGGGTGCGGCGCAACGTGAATGGTTTCACAGGACTCCATGCGGCTATACAGCCGAGATCATACATACCGGGTGCATGCTATCTCCGTGAGCGCAGGCTTGGGAAGACCACGTCCGTTGCGCTGCGAAGATGCCTGCGGATTAGCTCTCGCGTGCGAATTGCCATCCGCTCAAAACTCTGCTGCACGCTGCGCAAGGAAACACCGTATGGTAAGTCACGGTGCGCTCGCACACCTGATCCCCTCTCCCTGGATGCCCCCCTATGTCCGTGGTACCCCGCAAGCTGCTTTTTCTTCTTTTTATCTTTGGAGGCGGGATGGTTGCCGCCGCCCAGTCTACGCTCGCCGGTATCACGGGTCGGGTTCACGACAGTGGTGATGCCTCTGTGCCGAGCGCCCGTGTCACCCTGCACCGCACTGAGAGCAACAGCGATCGCACAGTCACGACCGGCGCCGACGGCACCTATACCGCATTGAATCTCGATCCCGGCACCTACACCGTGGCGGTTGAGAGCACCGGATTTGCAACCAGCACAGCGACAAATGTACATCTTGACCCGCGGCAGCGCCTCCAGTTGGACCTGGTGCTCTCGCCCGCCGCTGTCACCGAAAAGGTAGAGGTAGACGCCTCGGACGCTGGCGCGATCAACACCGAGGATGCCTCGATCTCAGCCGCGCTCGGTCCGCGCGATGTGCTCGACCTCCCGGCCAATTACCGCGGCGCCGGGTCTACTTCCCCGCTCAACGTAATTCAGACGCTGCCTGGGGTGCAGCCGGACTCGGGCAGCTATCCTCCGCAGCCCTCCGCCTCGCCCTATCCCAGCATCAAGTTTTCGATCCAGGGTGGGCTACCCTCGCAGTCCGAGACGACCGTTGATGGAATCTCGGCAGAGAACCAGACCTCGAACACCATCCAGGCCGATGCCTTTCCCTCCGCCGAGTCAATTGCCGAGATCCGCGTGGACGGCGTGAACAACAATGCCGAGTTCGGGCAGCCGGGCGAGATCACAACTGTAACCAAGTCCGGCACAAATAGCCTGCATGGCTCGGCTTTCTGGTACTTTCAGAATCGTGCCTTCGACGCGATCCCCTTTGGCACCGACGCCGCAAACAAGCCTCAGAAGGTAGCCAATGACTTTGGCGTAAGCGCAGGCGGCCCGGTTGTCCTGCCGCACCTGTACAACGGTCGCAATCACACTTTCTTCTTCGGCACGTATGAGGGCTTGCGCTACCCGCAGTCGACAGTGATCCACGCGCTCGTGCCGACCACGCGTATGAAGCAGGGTGACTTTTCGCAGGAGACTGCAACGCTGACCAATCCATTTACCGGGGGCACGTATCCAGGCTCGAAGCTGCCTTCGATCAATCCGAGTTCGGCAGTCTTCCTCAGCGAATTTCCTGACCCGACGATTCTCGCGGACCAGTCTGTGCAGACCGCCTACGGCACGACCGGCTACAACTACCTGAGCACTCGCCGCAGCGATATCGATTCAAATCAGTATGACCTGCGAGGCGATGAGGTTATCTCGGACAAGGCTTCACTGTTCGCACGCTACACCAACAAGACGATCGACCAGGTGCAGCCAGGACAGTTGGCCCTGCCAAATGGCACCGCATTCGGCAAGTACCACATCTTTGCAACAGCGCTGAACTACGCCATCAGGCCGACGCTTGCCAACGAAGTTCGCTTCGGCTTCACGCTGGAGCAGGACGGCAACACGACGACGTATCCTGGCGCCGCTCTCACTGACAGCGCGCACTTCAACGGCATCCAGACAAATTTTCCCTTCAACGGCGTCCCCTATTTTGGCTTTCAGCAACTCACCAGCGTGGGCAGCAGGCTTGGATCGAGCGAGCAGTCGCGCATCTTCCAATTCGTAGACAACGTAACGTGGCAGCGCAGCGGGCATACGGTGCGCGTCGGTGCTGACATTCGGCGGCTGGCTGCTATTACACCGCTCAGTTTCGCGCCCAGCGATAATTACGGCAACTTCGCGTTCCAGCGGACGGGCAGCTTCACAGGAGAAGAATTTGCGGACTACCTGATCGGCGCGCCAAATCACACGCAGACAGACAATGTCACCAGCAACAACAACGGGACGGCGAACGCATATGCTGTATACGCGCAGGATAACTGGAAGACCACGCCGCGCCTGAATCTTACCTTCGGGCTACGCTACGAGTTTCACCCGGCCTTTGCTGCCAACGGTCAGGCGCTTGGAAACTTCGACCCGTCCACGCCGAAGTCGGGCCGCATCCTCTATAACGCCGGGCAGGTCGGCAAGATTGACGCGCAGGAGATGGCCAACGTCAACGCATGTGCAACCAGTGGTATCAACAATCCGTTTGCTACAAATGCCGCCATCAATGGCGCGCCGTGTACGCCTGTCGTCTCAAACCAGCAGGCGGGGCTTCCGACAGGGTTGCGAACGTCACCCAAGTTGCGCTTTGAGCCGCGCTTTGGCTTTGCCTACCGGCCCTTCGGCAACGATCGCACGGCGATCCGCGGCGGGGTGGGCTACTACAACATCACCACCACGGGCGCCCTGTTTTATGCGCTGACTGGTACGGTGAGCGCCAACCTGCAAACTTTTTATAACTCCGAGACAGCTGCCGGGCCGGCTATTGTCTTTCCCAACGTATCTACCGCCACCAATAACTTTGCGCCGAGCTATGCCAGCACCACATTCTACTCAGCCATCGATACGAATTGGCATGACCCGTACTCCTTGCAGACCGATCTTTCGATCGATCATGACCTGGGCAACGGATTCGGGCTGCGTCTTTCCTACGTTGGCCTCAGGACCTGGCACCTGATCTGGCAGCCCGAGTTCAACATGCTGCCGATCTCGTCGACGACTACGGCAAGCCAGCAGCCTCGCAGCGCATTTCCATTTCCTAACTTCTTCAGTATTCCAGATAGGTCGACTTCAGCCAACGCCAGTTACCACGCCGGACAGGTTGAGGTCTCGCATCGATTCACCCGCGGACTGTCGTTTGACAGTGCTTACACCTATGCGAAAAACCTCTCCGACAACCAGGGCACCTATGGCACGGCGAACGGCCAGCAAAGCTTTGTCGATGAGCAGGGTGGCTATAACGGCACGTACACCTACAACCGTAGCCTGGACTACGGCAACGTTACAGGAACGCGACGGCACCGCTTCCTGACCAGCGGCGTGTACGAGCTGCCTGTTGGCCGGGGCAAGCGCTTCGGCGGCGGGATGAACCGAGCAGCCGACCTGGTTGCAGGCGGATGGCAGGTATCGGGGATCTTCCTGATGCAAAGTGGTACGTTTCTTACGCCGTACATTCCCTTTGGTACGGCTGACCCATCGGGCACCGGCTCGGGCACGCTCTTTGGATCGCAGCAGCGGCCGGACCGCGTGGGCAACGGCAACAGTGCGCACCCTACGCGCGCGCACTGGTTTAACAACAACGCGTTTGCATGTCCCGGCTCTGTCGGGTTTGCGTCGCTCCAGAACAGCAGCTGCAACGTGGGCGGCGTCGATGCGAACTATAACCCTGTCGCGCCGATCGGGCGGTTCGGGACCTCGTCGATTGGAGACGTGGAGGGGCCCGGCACCATCAGCCTC
>CAZZYO010000117.1:0-11442 GCA_964658255.1 Candidatus Babeliales bacterium | reverse complement strand
GAAGGTTCCACAGATCGAGGGGTTCTCGCCACGGCTGAAGCTGCTGGTACAGCACATGATCCTCTCGCACCATGGCCGGTACGAGTTTGGCTCGCCCAAGCTGCCCATGATCCCCGAGGCGCTGCTGCTGCACTATCTCGACGACCTCGAGGCCAAGATGCAGACCATGCGCTCGGAACTTGCCCGCTCAGCCGCCAACGGGCGCAGGCCGGACGCGATGACAGACTGGGTGCGCGCGCTCGAGCGCCCGCTGCTTGACACTGAAGGCTTCCTCGCCGGTTCCTAACCCGTACAGCGCGGCAACGTACAATCGATAGTGACATGTTACGGTTTGCAACAGCAGGGGAGTCGCACGGCGAAAAGCTGATCGCGCTGGTCTCAGGCGTGCCCGCAGGCATCGCTGTCGAGCAGGAGTTCATCAACCGTGAGCTGTGGCGCCGCCAGCAGGGCTATGGCCGCGGCGGGCGCATGCGCATAGAGCAGGACACGGCACACATCGTCTCTGGTGTCCGGCACGCGAAGACAATCGGCTCGCCCATAGCGATGGAGATTGAGAATCGCGACTGGAAGAACTGGGCGGACATTCTACCGGTTGAGGCAGGCGACGCTTCCAAGCACAAGGCAGTCGCCTCGCCGCGGCCTGGCCATGCGGATCTAGCCGGCTCGCTCAAGTACGACTTCCCGGATGCGCGCTATGTGCTCGAACGGGCCTCCGCGCGCGAGTCAACGGCGCGGGTAGCCGCTGGTGCGATTGCGAAGCTGATTCTTGCCCCACTCGGGATCGCCGTACTGAGCCACGTGGTGCGCGTAGGGCGCGCCGAGCTGTCGCGTGATGCCGGCTGGGACGAAGTCGCCTTGCTGGCGCAGAAGCAGGAAGTGCTACTCGGCTGCGTGGACGCGGCCGACGAGGCTCGGATGAAGGACGAGGTCGACCTCGCGCTGCGTACTGGCGACTCGATTGGCGGTGTCTTTGAAGTAGTCGTCCATGGGGCGCCCGCAGGCATCGGCACCTACGCAAACTGGGATGAGCGTCTGGATGGCATCCTGGCGCAGGCGGTGATGAGCCTCCAGGCGGTCAAGGCA
Source organism: Candidatus Babeliales bacterium (assembly GCA_964658255.1). Lineage (GTDB taxonomy): Bacteria > Acidobacteriota > Terriglobia > Terriglobales > Acidobacteriaceae > EB88. Next base: position 10,359 of record CAZZYO010000117.1, on the reverse strand, counting down.
GTCGAGATCGGGCGCGGCGTGACAGCCGCCACCTCGCTCGGCTCTGAGGTGCATGACGCGATCGGCTATGCCGGCGTGGATGAGGCGGCCGGCAGACAGACCAGGTTTACGCGCGACCGCAACAATGCAGGAGGGATCGAGGGCGGCATCTCCAACGGCGAGGACGTCGTCATTCGCGGGTACTTGAAGCCTATCTCCACGCTGCGCCGTCCGCTTGCCTCGGTCAATTACCAGGGCAGAGAAGAGACCAAGGCTGCCTACGAGCGATCGGACGTATGCGTGGTACCGGCAGCGGGCGTTGCCGCGGAGGCGATGGTCGCGCTCGCCTTTGCCAGTCTGTTGCTGGAGAAGTTTGGCGGAGATTCGCTGCGAGAGCTGAAACGTAACTATGACGGTTACCTGGAGCAGATCAACGCGTACTAGCGATCCTTTCAGGAGTATGCCGGGAGCACGGGAGAGGCCGGAACCACACGGGATCCAGGCACGATAAGGGATGTCGTTCTGAGCGAAGCGAGGTAATTGCTTTGGCTTTTTGCTCTTCAACGCACAGCATGGGAACCAATGATTCGAGAGATCGTCAAGTATCCAGATCCGGTACTGCAGCGCAAGGCCGAGGCCGTGACCGTCTTTGATGACGACCTGCGCAAGCTTGTCGCCGATATGTTTGAGTCCATGTACGCGGCCAAGGGAATCGGCCTCGCGGCGCCGCAGATCGGCGTCTCAAAACAGATAACCATCATCGATCTCAGCTTTGACAAGAAGCCTGAAGACCGCATCGTGCTCATCAATCCGGAGATTATCTTTCGCGAAGGTCGCCAGTACGAAGAGGAAGGCTGCCTGAGCCTGCCCGAGATACGTGAGAAGGTTTCTCGCGCGGCCAAGGTGAGAGTCCGCGCGCAGAACGAGCATGGTGCATGGTTTGAACTCGATGGCGAGGAGCTACTGTCGCGCGCCTTCCAACATGAGATTGATCACCTGCATGGCATCCTTTTTTTCTCCCGGGTCAGTGCGCTGAAGCGCGACCTGTTGCTGCGCAAGATCCGCAAGCTGATCAAGAATGGCGAGTGGTAGCATGTGTGTAACTTCGACTGTTACGAGTCGTCGGCCATGAAGCTGGTCTTCTGCGGCACGCCGCACTTTGCGGTGCCGACCCTGCAGGCAGTGCTTGGCGCCGGACACGCAGTGGCCCTGGTGCTTACGCAGCCTGACCGCCCCAGCGGCCGAGGCATGCAACTTGCAGCTTCGCCCGTCAAGCAGGCTGCCCTGGCTGCTGGCCTGCTCGTCGAGCAGCCAGCAAAGATCAAGACCAATGACCAGCTGCGGGCGCAGCTTGAAGCGATCGCGCCGGACGCCATCCTGGTGGTCGCCTACGGCCGCATCATTCCGACCTGGATGCTGGCGATTCCACCGCTGGGAAACTTGAACCTGCATGGCTCGCTGCTGCCGAAGTATCGCGGCGCGGCGCCGATCCAGTGGGCGGTTGCACGCGGTGAGACCGTGACCGGGGTTACGACCATGCGCCTTGACGAGGGACTCGACACAGGCGACATGCTGCTGCAGCAGGAGCTTGCGATTGGCGCTGAGCAGACCGCGGTAGATCTGTATCCGCCACTGTCACAGATAGGTGCGGCGCTGATGCTCCGAACCCTGGAAGGCCTGTCATCCGGGACAATCAGGCCACGACTGCAGCCGCATGAGCATGCTACCCTTGCGCCGATCCTCACGCGTGAAGACGGCCGCATCGACTTCAGCCGCAGTGCTCAGGAGATCTATAACCGTTGGCGCGGCTTCACTCCCTGGCCCGGCGCGTGGTCGTATCTGGGCGACAGGAAGTTTAGCGTGACACGCATGGCGCCGCCATCACGAGCAGCCCACCAGCTGCAGCCGGGTGCGTTGTGCGTTGAGAACGAGCGCCTCTACGTTGGGTGTCTCGAGACCGAGTGGATCGAGCTGCTGGAAGTGCAGCTGGAAGGAAAGCGCAGCCTCCCGGCCGCAGATTTTTTGCGGGGCGCCAGCCTGCCACTGGGTGCGCGCCTTGGCTGAGCTTCCACCTCGGCCGACTACGCGCCGCGAGATTGCCCCGCGCACAGTTGCAGTTCCAGCTGCGGTAGCAGGCAGTATCGCTCCTGCGCGTTCCGTTGCCGCGCACATCCTGCTGCTGGTCGAACGCGGCTCCGCCCACTCGGACGATCAGCTTCGCTCTCCGCGCGCCGAGGCGCTCAAGCGACAGGACCGCGACCTGATGACGCAGCTGGTGCTCGGCACTCTCCGCTGGGAGCGCGTGCTGGACCAGGAGATCGCCGCGCGGCTCGCCCGCCCTGACGCCGAAATGCACTATGGTGTCATCATCGCTTTGCGGCTGGGCGTCTACCAGCTGTTGTTTCTCGACCGCATTCCCCCGCATGCGGCGATCGGGGAAAGTGTCGAGTTGGCCAAGCAGGCAGACGGGCAGCATGCCGCGGGCATGGTTAACGCGGTGCTGCGCCGGATTGCGCGGGAGCAAACGCCAGGCACCCGCATCTCGCATGACCCTGTGGCGGCGCACCCTGGCTGGATGGTCGAACGCTGGCGAGCTCGCTTTGGTGAGCATGCTACGGCCGGGCTCTGCGGCTTTGACCAGGCGCCCGCGCCGACGACCGTGCGCCTGCTCGATGCGAAGGCAGAGGCATCGCTGGCCGCGGCCGGCGTCGAGCTTGCGCCGGGTGAGTTTCTCAAGAGCGCGCGCCGTGTGGTAGCGGGGGACGTGAGCGGGTCGGCGGCGCTCGCAAGCGGCTGGGTCCGCATCCAGGATGAGGCCTCGCAACTTGTCGGCGAGTTGGCTGCTTTGCTGCCGAGCTCTTCTGGCAATCCGCAGGTCCTGGACGCCTGCGCAGCACCCGGCGGCAAGACGGCTATCCTGCTCGAGCGGCAGCAGGACGCACAGGTTACAGCGATGGACCTGAGCGAGACGCGGCTGCGCATGATGCGTCGCCGCATGCCGGGGGAGGATCGACTCCGCACCATCGTCGGCGATGCGGCCTTGCTCCCGGCGGAGCCCGCCTACGATGCGATCCTGTGCGACGTGCCGTGCTCGGGCACAGGCACCTTGGCACGCAACCCTGAGATCCGGCATCGTCTGGAAGTGGACTCCTTTGCCCGGCAACATGCGCGACAGGTAGCAATCCTGTCTGCTGCCCTGGCTGCGCTAAAGCCCGGCGGGCGGCTGGTCTACTCCACCTGCTCGCTTGAGCCGGAGGAAGATGAGCTGGTGGTGGAGGAAGTCATACGTAGCTGTCATGGATACAACCTGCTCCCCATTGCAGGGGAGCTTGAAAGGCTTGAGCGCGCGGGGGCGATCAGTGGCGAAGGGCTCGGGCATCTGCTCAAGACCGCAGTTCGTGGAGACTACCTAGGGACGGTTCCCGGCGTGCATGGATGTGACGGCTTCTTTGCGGCGGTGATCCTGCGTCAGTAGGCCACTTGCGCTGCAGCGTGAGAGGAAGAGCCGACTGCAAATTTTCGCTTCGATCAGGATGACAGCTGCTTCTGCTTGCAACGCCGAAGCGCGTCGCGCCTGGTCTGCGCGCGTAGCCTGCGCGTCTCACACTGCTGCTTGGGTCCTTACCTGGTCAGCACCACGCACCCAGTTCAACGTGCCACGTCAAAGACAATGGCCGTCTCGACCGTGACATGCTCCCCTGGGGCAGGGCTCTGGCGCACGACCATGCCGGGCTGTCCAGCGAGGGTGCCATCTGGCGAGGGCAGGGCGTCCCGCACGGTAGCCGGCGGCAGCCCTGCCTGCGCAAGTGCGGCTGCGGCTGCGGCTGCGGGCTGCCCGGTGTAGTCGGGCATGATGAATGCAGCCGGCGGCGCAGGCTCTGCCTCGGCCACGAGCAGGCTCACGTTTGGCCGCTCAACCCCCGCCGCATTTGGAGCCGGATCCTGCGCGATGACGGTTCCGGCCGGCACCTGCGCGTCCGGGATGTGCGCTACTTCACCCAACTCCAAACCGACCCGTCGCACCGCGATGCTTGCCAGCCGTTCCTGCTGCCCGAGCAGGTTCGGCACGGCAACCTTCTGCGGCCCCAGGCTACCGGTGACGCGCACCTGCCACTCGCGCCGCACCACGCTGCCCGGCGCGGGCGACTGCGTGACCACGCGCCCAGCCGGCAATTCGGTTGAGTAGAGCTGAGCCTCTACCGAAAGGTTCACACCCAGCGCGGCTGCTTGCTGCGTAGCCGCGGCTACCGTCTCTCCCTTGAAGTCAGGAATGGTGACCTCGGCTCCATGGATCGCGAAACGCATCGTGATCACCGCTGAGACCGTGGCGATCAACACGAGCATGGTTGCGATCAGCACGAAGCGAAAGAACGCGATCACGCCAGCGGGTCTCGGTCCGCATACTCGATTGCGTATTCGACGGCCACGCTTGCCTCCAGCATCTTTGAGACAGAGCAGTATTTGTCTTTTGAAAGCGAGACCGCGTCTTCCACAGCCTTGCGGCTCACCTGGCCTCCCACGCGGTAGGTGAGCGCGATGCGCGTAAACACCCTTGGCGGGGCAGGCGCCTGCTCAGCTACAGCCGAGACTACGAGCGAGGTCAGGGGTTGGCGCTTTTTTTCAAGAATGTTTACCACGTCCACCGAGGTGCATGCGCACAACGCTGCCAGCACCGCCTCCATCGGGGAAGGGCCCGCGGTATGCGCTGCATCTGTATCAAACAGCAGAGCGTGTCCGCTCTCGGACTTGCCCTCGTACTGCGACGTGTGAGGTTTCCATGTAGCGCCTGCGATCATCTGCTTCCTTTCACCCGACTTTCAGCGATGATGATTATCCGTTGCCGGCTCGGGGTGAATCATAACTCGCGAGACCTCCGGGTAGTCGCTCTTGAAGCGATCTTCGAGTGTCGTGATGACCTCGTGCACCTGCTGCATGGCAAGCTCATCCGGCATGGTGCAATGGCAGGAGAGCACAAAGCGATCGCCCACCCGGCTCACCACCACTTCGTGCACGTCAAGGATCTCGGGCAGCGTGCCGGCGACCCGGCGCAGCTGCTCTTCCATGGCTTTGTCGCGCGCGAGCGAGACAGGCTGCTCTATAGTCGCGGGCTCGCTTTCAATGTGGGTCAGCACACGGTCAACCTGCGGCAGTTCGTGGCGAATTTCATCTTCGATGCGGCGCACGAACTCGTGCGCCTCGCGTAGAAGCAGGCGCTCGTTGACCTCGATGTGCTGCTCTATCGAAAGCTTGGCGTCAAAGCGCTGTACGGACACATCATGCAGCACGACGTTGTTGCGCAGGGCCACGGCTCGCACGCGGTCAAAGATGCTTTCCGTATCTGTCTGCCGACCAACCGTACGGATGACAACGTCCGCGCCGGGTAATACGCGCTGTACTGCCGCGGTGGCTTCCTCGACCATTTGCTCGGTATGCCGGAAGGTAAGCTGGCGGGACAGCGAGAGCGTAAGGTCAGCAAAGTAAGCCGGGCCCGCGCGGCGCATGCGCGCCTGGTCAACGGCCAGAACCCCATCTACATGCCGCACCTCGGCCAGGACGCGCCGGCTTGTCTCAACCGGGATCGCATCGAGCAACGCGCCCGTGGTGCGGCGTGCAAGCCGCCAGCTCATCCTGAGGATCAGCACGGAGACAAGCAGGGCGGTGATGGAGTCGGCATAGCGGAGCAGGCCGACGTGCAGCCGCGCGCCAAGCCACGAGAGGCTGAGCCCTGCAAAAACTGCGCCGCTCGACCAGATGTCGGACGCAAAGTGAACCGCATCCGCCTGCAGTGCGTCGGACTGCGTGCGCTGGGCAACCGCGCTGAGTTGGCGCGCTCGCCAGTAGTCAACAGCCATGGAAAGCGCAAGCACGGCAAGTGGCCAGAACGAGTAGCGAATCGCTACGTCGTGCGAGAGGATGCGGTGGATGGCTTCGAAGCTGATCCAGAGCGACGAGCCAATCATCAGGAAGGTCTCGACAAAGGCCGAGAGGTTCTCGACCTTGGCATGGCCGTAGGGGTGATCCTCATCGGCAGGTCGATCGGACACGCGAACAGAAAGGTAAGTGAGGGCCGCGCCGATCAGGTCGAGCGCGGAGTGTGCTGCGTCTGACAGCATGCCGAGTGAGCCGCTCGCAAGGCCTGTGATCAGCTTGAGCAGCGTCATCAACAGGGCGGCTGACGCCGAGGCAAGCGCCGCCGCACGCTTTTCTGCGCGCGTGGTGAGGTTGGTACGAGCGCCGGACTGGCCGGGGAGGATGGCCTGGGCCATAGGGTTCAGGGTACAACGAGACGAGGGCTTGGTGGGCTTTCCCGGATCATGGCTGCTTGCTTCCGGGACAGTTCCCGGCGGGCGGTCGTCTGCACAGCTGCAGGCCCTGCTGTTAACCCTTCGTCCCGCGGTAGAGTCCGGCGATGCCAAAGCTGTAGGGCGTCCAGGAGACCTCGGTAAAGCCTACCTCGCGCATGGTAGCGAGCATCAACGTGGGCGCTGGAAACTTCTCAACCGAGGCAGGCAGGTACGCGTAGGGGCCAGAGACGCCGGAGATACGCGAGCCGATGGCGGGCAGCACGCGTCGGAAGTAGAACGCGTACAGCTTGCCGACCAGCCCGCCGGGCTCGGCGAAGTCGAGGATCGCAAGCTGGCCGCCGGGGGCGAGCACGCGATGGAATTCGACTAGACCGTCGTGATAGTTGGCCAGGTTGCGAAAGCCAAAAGCAGTGGTAACCAGGTCAAGCGAGCTGGGACGAATCGGCAGATGCAAAGCGTCCGCCTCGACTGCACAGGCTGTCGCGCGGGATGCGGAACGAGCCGCAGGACGAGCGAACTTGCGTGCACCACGGACCAGCATCTGGTGAGCGAAGTCAGCCGCGAGGATGGGCCGGGCGCCAGCCGGGCGGTGGCCAAGCAGAGCCATCGTCATGTCGCCCGTTCCACAGCAGATGTCGAGAATGGCCGCGTCAGGTCGCGCAAGCACCGCGCGGAACTTGCGTGCTGTCTGCCACCACCACAGCCGGTCGATGTTGAAGGAGAGCACATGGTTGAGCAGGTCGTACTTCGGCGCGATCGCGTCAAACATCGCGCGGACGGCCAGTGCGGCGCTGGTCTCGTCTGCTGCGCCTTCAGGGCGTGCGCCCGCGCCGGCTGTCTTTCCCCCGGGATCAACCATGCTGCACACTGCTGGCCCGGGCGACCTCGCCAAGCATCGCGTCCACCCCGGCGCGGAGCTCCTGCTCGCTCAAGTCGTCGATCACAAGCGCATCGCCAATCCCCTTGGCCAGCACAAAGCGGCGCACCCCCGCGCTATGCTTCTTGTCGCTTGCCGTGACGGCGATCAAGTCATTGGCCCGCGCACGGAAGTGCGGAAGGGGTCCGTAGAGTGCAAGTGCCTGCTCCATGCGAGTGGCTTCCGCTTCGCTTACCGTGCCCCGGCTGCGAGCGATTGCCAGCGAGGCGAGCATGCCCCAGCCAATCGCCTCGCCGTGCAGCAGGGCCTTGTACCGGGTCGCAGCTTCAATGGCATGGCCGACGGTGTGGCCCAGGTTCAGGATCATGCGCAGGCCGCCCTCATGCTCGTCGAGTCCTACGACGTCAGCCTTGAGCGCGACCGAGCGCGCAATCACCTGCTCCAGCACTCTTGGATCGCGAGCAAGGATCGCTGCCGACGAGCGCTCCATCAGGCGAAAGAGTACAGGGTCACGAATGATGCCGCCCTTCAGGCTCTCATAGAGACCCGCGCGTAGCTCGCGGTCTGGCAGTGTCGCGAGCAGGTCGATGTCGGCGAAGACAGCAACAGGATGGTGAAAGCTGCCGGCCAGGTTTTTTCCTGCGTTGAGGTTGACGCCCGTCTTGCCGCCTACCGACGAGTCAACCTGGGCCAGCAGAGTGGTCGGTACCTGCATGTAGTCGATGCCGCGCATGTAGATGGCGGCCACGAACCCGCCGACATCACCAACGATGCCGCCGCCAAAAGCGATGAGCAGCGAAGCCCGGTCAGCGCCTGCCTGGGCAAGCTCTTCAAGCAGCCGCTCAACGTGCGCAAGGCGCTTGTGCTGCTCGCCCGCGGGCAGGAACAGCACGCAAGGCGGTTCAGCAAACGAGGCCAAAAAGACCTTCGACCACAGCGCCCAGATCGCGGGCGAGGTGAGCACGAAGGTGCGCTGCGCGCGCATCCGGCTGGCCGGCTTGCCGCCTGCCCTGGCGATCCTGCGGGCAAGAGTGGCAAGCAGGTTGCTGCCGACGTAGACGTTGTACTCTGCCGAGGCAGTAGAGACCGGGATCGTGCGCACGTTGCTCTCATCGTAACGTGCCGCCTCGGCCCCGCATCGTTCTGCCTGTGGGCCGAGTCAAAGTTTGCAGGGTGCGTGCAGCGTCAGGCGGCGACCGGGATTTCTCTTTGAACGTCGAGTCACTTCGACAAGCGTTCTATCTATGACAGCAGCTTCTAAAATGCTTTAGCGTAAAGGGTGATGCAGACAGACTTTATCGTCGTGGGTGCGGGAATCGCGGGACTTCGGGCGGCCATCACGCTCGCCCAGCATGGAAACGTGCTGATCGTGACCAAGGAGCAGCTTGGCGAGTCGAACACCAGTTACGCGCAGGGCGGCATCGCCGTTGCGATCAGTGGGGCAGAAGACGTCGAGCAGCACTGGCAGGACACGCTCGCCGCCGGCGATGGCCTGGTCGACAGCGACGCTGCGCACGTGCTCGTCGCCGAAGGCCCGGAGCGTGTCGGCGAACTGCTGCGCTGGGGCACCGCCTTTGACCGCTATGCCTCGGGCGAACGGCTAGGCGAGCTGATGCTTACCCGCGAGGGCGCGCACAGCCGCAACCGTATCCTGCACGCGCATGGCGATGCCACCGGCGCCGAAATCGGGCGATCCCTCCTTGAACATGCACGCACCCATCCGCGCATCTGTTTTCGCGAATGGACCTGCCTGGTCGATCTGGTGCGCGAGGCCCAGGGAGCGGTGACAGGCGTCACGCTGCTGCCGACCCATGGTGAGCAGGCCGGCGTGCAGTACACGGTCCACGCGCGAGCGGTGCTGCTGGCAAGCGGTGGCGCAGGCCAGGTGTACAGCGACACCACGAACCCCTCCGTCGCGACCGGGGATGGGATTGCGGCGGCCTGGCGTGCCGGCGCAGTGATCGAGGATATGGAGTTTTACCAGTTCCACCCGACCGCCTTGAGCCTGCCCGGCGTGCCGCGTTTCCTGCTCTCCGAGGCGCTGCGCGGCGAGGGCGCCGTGCTGGTCAACGACCAGGGTCAGCGCTTCATGCACCGGTACCACCCTCTGCTGGAGCTGGCGCCCCGCGACGTGGTGGCGCGGGCGATTACCCGCGAGGGACTTGGCGAAGACGGGTCGGCCCGCGTCGTCTACCTCGACATGCGACACGTCGCCGCAGAGGGTTTGGACCTCGCTACGCGCTTTCCGGGCATCTCTGCGTTTCTCGCGCGGTTTGGCCTCTCGCTGGCCAAGGACCTGATCCCGGTTCGCCCCGCGGCGCACTACCTGATGGGCGGCGTTGCGACGGACGTGGACGGGCGCACCTCGCTCGCAGGGCTCTACGCCGCGGGCGAGGTCGCCTGCACCGGCGTGCACGGGGCCAATCGGCTGGCCAGCAACTCGCTCCTGGAGGGCCTTGTCTTTGGCGCGCGTGCCGCGGGGGCTATGCTCGCGGCCACGCAAAGCATGCAGACCAACGAGCAGGTTGCTGATAGAAGCGAGCAGCCTGCTCGTACCACGGCCAACGACCATCGCTCTGATGAATCAGGCGACGCGACCCTCGCAGAGCAGGAAGCCCTGGAGACCCTGCGCTCATTGATGTGGCTTGACGCGGGTCTGCTGCGAGACGCGGCGGGGCTAACGCGCGCACTCGCCAGCCTCACCGCCATGGATGCTGCTCAGGCTCCGATACACGACCGCATCTCGCTTGAGCTGGCGAACCTGCACGCTGTAGCAACCCTGATCACCCGTGCCGCCCTGGCGCGTGAAGAGAGCCGCGGTGGCCACTTCCGCAGTGACTTTCCCGCACGCGATGACGCACGCTTTCAAAAGCACTCGCGGATCACGGGCGAGCAGCAGCCCGAGTTCGTAGGCCGTCATGTGTCGGCTGCTCTGCTAGCCTAGCGTTGTCGGGGAAGACTGGTCGTTTGCAGCAAGGTGGGCGGAACAGAAGGATCGTGGGCATCCATCCGCCTGTCTGAGGAATCATTCGCCTCCCGGAGTCTTCAGCCACCCCGTCCTCCGCAAACAGGCTGGACCTCCGGCGTCGATCGTTGGGGGCCAGCACAGCGAGCAAACCAGGTATGCTTCACGCCGATCTCGTCGGAGGGGTGATCAGGCAGTCCCTCCCGGGCACGAGAAACAACGCCGTGCTCAGG
>CAZZYO010000116.1:7266-11577 GCA_964658255.1 Candidatus Babeliales bacterium | reverse complement strand
AAAACGCCACCATGCCTTGCGGCTTGATGGCGTTTTCTGGCTGGCTTGTTTCCGGATGCAGTGTTGGTGCAACAGCGACTGAAGAGCTCTACAGGGTGGACTCGATCTCGAAGCCCCAGGCCTCAAGCAGGGCTTCCGGAATGTACTTTGAGTTCCGGTTCCGGCGCGCCCATTCGCGTAAGCGGGTCGAGCGCACGTACTGGTCCGGGGTGAGTTTAAACTCTTTCACTACCTGTTCGAAGGAAGTTACTGTTGGAACAACAGGGCCGATAGGCTCCGGTTTGCCCCAGTTTGGATTGCCGCGACGCTTAGCCATGTATGTTGCTTCCTCTTGGCATAGAAAGGTTTACCCGAATTGGATGCAGCTCAGCTGGAGGAGACTTTTGCCTTCCAGGGTAATCTCCTGATTTTAGACGTCTTTCCTACATATTTCAATAGAATTCGGAGGCCGTCCGGCGCTTACTGCACGGCACTGCTATAGAAGCTGTCCAGGTCGCGGCGCAGCTGCTTCAGCGCCTCCAGGTTCAGGTAGACCATATGCCCGGCTGGATAGTAGGTGAAGGTGACATTGCCTCGCAGCTGGGGTGAAAGCATCATGTGCGAGACGTCGTACTCGGTGCCGAAGAAAGGCGTTGCAAGGTCGAACCAGCCGTTAGCCGAGAGCACTTTCAGGCGCGGGTTCTTCCGCATCGTGTCGGCGAGGTCGATCGCAGTGTCCGGCATCTGGTCCGGGTTGCGAGCGCCTGCCGGGTGGTGGTGCCAGTCCCAGTCGCCTATGCTTCCAGAGCTGGGGCGGTACTGGTCGGTTGTGTCGAACTGGAGATCGCGCTGTAGATAGTCGTGGATCGTCGCGATGTAAGCGCCCGCGATGCCGGTGTCCGACGGGTCATAGGAAGGAGTCTCGCCCGCATCGTCCAGGTCTGTGCCCTCGAAGCGGGCGTCGTAGCGGCCGAGGATTTCGCCGCTGCCGTCGCTGCCGTCTCCGGTGCGCAGCAACTCCTTGCGGAAACGAGAGGGAGCGACCCGGAGCCTGGCTTCCTTGATGTAAGGAACGCTCAGGCCGGTCAGCTGGCTCAGCCTGGTGGCGATTGCGTCGAGCTGCGCTGGTGGAAGTGTGTCGCCCCGATCGAGTGCCTGCCGATACTCGCCACCGGCAAACACACGCGCTTGCTCGACAAACTCCGGCATGGGCGTGCCTATGCCAGCCTTCTTGTGGTACCAGGCGATCGCTGCATAGGAGGGCAGGTCGTAAATCGCGTCGAGGTCCAAACCGGCGGCGCGAGCGCGATAGTAATTGAGCACAGAAGAGAGCAGGACGATCCCGTTCAGCTGCACCCCGTCTTCCTGCAACACAGCCGACAGCCCGGCCGAGCGAGTCGTGCCGTAGGACTCGCCGAATAGAAACTTGGGCGAGTTCCAGCGCTTGTTCGTCGTCAAGTAGCGCTCGATGAACTTGGCAAAAGCTTTCAGGTCCGGGTCAACGCCCGCAAAGTCCTTGCTCGTCGCCTTGCCTACGGCGCGCGAATAGCCGGTAAGCGGTGCGTCAATAAAGACCAGGTCAGAGCGATCGAGCAGCGTGTACTCGTTTGGCACCAGCTGGTAAGGGCCAGACCCGGTTGCTGCCGGACTGGCTGTGACCACGCGCATCGGGCCAACCGAACCCATGTGCAGCCACAGGCTTGCAGAACCCGGCCCGCCATTGTAAAGAAAGGTTACCGGCCGCTTTGGGTCAGCAGTTCCCTGCTGGCCATCCGCGGTGTAGGCGGTGTAGAAGATACTGCCGTAAGGCTTGTCTTCTTCATCGCGGATCAGCAGCGTGCCTGCGGTGGCGGTGTAGCGCAGGCCTTTGCCCCCGACCGTGATCTCGTGGTGAGTCACGACGCTGCGCTCGACCGGCTTCTCTTCTGGCTTGTCCGCGGATTTGTCTCCGCCGCGACCCTCATGCTGCGCGGGCTCATCTGGCTGTGCGTCAGGCCTGCCCTCGGCAGTGTTAGCATTCGAGCGTCTCGATCGGTCAGCAGGCGCGCGGTGGCTGGTGCCGGGCGTTGACTCCTGCGCCATGGAGGCGAGGGAGCTTGCGATCAAACAAGCGCTGAGCAGGAGCGCGGTGCGTATGCGTGAGGCTTCAATCAAGGAACATGACCTCCGGGGTAAGGTCTTGCGAATGGACGACGGGGAGGCGCGCGAAGTCTCACATGCGACACCACGCGGAGAGGAATTTACGCGTAAACACACATGGGTCGCGCTGCTGCTTCCATCAGGCGCATTGACTTAGGTGCCAGTTCCCCGGATGACAACCTTGGCCGTTCGTAGCAGGATCTTCAGGTCCAGCCAGAAGCTCCAATTTTCAACGTACGCGGTGTCAAGTGCAATGTAGCGAGCAAACGAAGAGTCGTGGCGGGCCTGTACCTGCCACAGCCCGGTGAGGCCGGGCAGTACCTCGAGCCTTCGGAAATGTTCCAGCGCGTACTTGGCAACCTCGCTCGCAATGGGCGGCCGAGGACCGACGATTGACATCTCACCGCGCAGCACGTTGAAGAACTGGGGCAGCTCGTCGAGCGAGTACTTGCGCAGGACGCGCCCGACACGGGTAACCCGCGGATCGGCCGTCATCTTGAACAGGATGCCATCACGCTCATTGTGCTTGAGGAGCTCACGCTTCTTGGCCTCCGCGTCGCGGCCCATCGTGCGGAACTTGAAACAGGGAAACACGCGACCGCGCTTGCCGATGCGCTCGGACACGTAGAAAACCGGGCCAGGTGAGTCCAGCATAACGGCCGTCGCGATGACCAGCATGATCGGAAAGACCGCGATCAACGCAGCCAGCGACAGCGCGATATCAACAACCCTTTTGAGGAAGAAGGCGACGATGCGCGGGTTCCGCCTGTAGAGCGAGACGACCGGGTAGGCACCGAGGTATTCGACATTGGCATTGTGGGCCAGCTCGCCGTAGAAGCCCGAGATCGCGCGCACGTCGATCTCAAGATCGTGCGCCTGTTCGACAAGGTCTATCACGGTCTCGAGCGGGCAGGGCTGCGCGATCACAAGCTCGTCAACAAAGTGCATCCTCGCCAGGTCGCGCAGGCGATCCAGGGTGCCGACGATGCGCTTGCCTGGCACCTCACCTTCGCCATCGCAGCCGGGCGCAGTAATGAAACCGCATAGGTGGTAACCAAGGTGATAGTCATCCTCGATCTGCTGACCCATGGCGCTGCTGAGGTGGTTGGTGCCGAGAATGAACACGTTGCGTGTTTCCACTCCCTTGGCGTAGCGGGCAAAGCGTACCGCGCGCCAGACAGCGCGCCGGATACCAAGAGCCACAGCAGTGGTGCCGATCAGCACCACGATCAGTACGCGCGAAACCTCCATGTTGTGCGCCATGTACAGCCAGCCGCAGAGCAGGAGCCCCGCCGTGAAGCATGCCTGCACAATCAGACGCTGCTCGTGCGCCGCACTTCGATTCGGCACGCCGTTGTAGAGACCATAGCGTCGCAGGACAAAGAGCAGCACCAGGAGAAATCCAAGCAGGTACCAGCCATCGCCGGGATCGATATTGACGTTGATTGGCAGCTTTCGCAGCAGCGGCAGACGTCCAAGGACAAAAATGTGCAGGACAAGCGCGCTCCCAAACGCGAGCAGCGTAACCCCCATGTCATTGAGCATCATCAGGACAGTAGAGGCGAGCGCGGGATCGTTGTGCTTTCGCGGCGAGTTCACCAGAGGCGGCTCCTGCCCGTTGGACGAGCCGGGCGGGCCTCCTGTGCTCTCGCTGCGCCTGATGAACTCCGAGGTTGCCATGTGCCTCTACGCCTTCGAAGGGCGTCGCTGTCGAGTTCCGGAGTTAGTTCCAGACTAGGCCAGCGGTCAGCTGGGGGTAGCCGTTGGAAGTAACCGTATGCCGATACTTCTTGGGGTCCAGATGAATCGACTGGTGTACCCACCGTGTGTTCGCAAAGCGCCAACTCAGAACGTTCTGTCGCTGGTTTAGAAGCAGGATCGGCCGCGAGTATGTGCGGAACAGGGGTCACGCCTGCGTGCCTGCAGCCCCTGCCGCAATTTAGACGACTGTACCCTAAACCCTTCAAGATTGCATGTCTTTCTTGATGAACACCGTGAGCAGCCAACTGTCTCACGGCCGTCTGCCAGGAGCTGCCGCATCCCCAACGGACACCTGTCATTCTGTCATGCAGCAGGTAGAACTGTGCATCTTCCGGCACTGCCCAGTGGTAACGGTTTTGTAACCAGTTCCGTTCTAAGACGTAAGAGGCCAAACGAGCGAAACCAAGGTAACGACGAGCAGCCCACATCGTT
>CAZZYO010000116.1:0-7256 GCA_964658255.1 Candidatus Babeliales bacterium | reverse complement strand
CTTCGGAGGTTCAACACTCAAAAGCTTTGCATTTCGCGGGCGATCCGTGGCGCAGAATGGAGCATGCGCACTGTGATACCAGACTCGAGCGGAGCCGGTCCAGAGACCGGGTTCCGTCCCCTACTCGACACCCTGCTCCACGAGCAGGCCCTTCCTGAAGACAAGTATGGACACCAGCCTCGCCTCTACGCGCTCACCCGGCTGATCGGACACACTCTCTCCTACGACGACGATGTCGTGTTCGCGGCCGCCTACCTGCACGACCTTGGCGTCTTTATCGGTCACAGACCGGAAGAACCTGAGCTACTCGCGGGCTGGGATCACGTGGCGTATACCGTCGCCGCAGCGCCTGAGATTCTTCACCGTGCCGGTTTTCCTGCCAACAAGATCCCAGCAGTCCTTGACGCGATCCGCAACCACCAGCCGCGGGACCAGCCTGCCACCCTCGAGGCAACGATCCTGCGGGACGCAGACATCCTGGAGCAGCTTGGTGCCATCGGCATCCTGCGCGCGGTCGCCAAGGTGGGCCGCGACACACGCTACCCACGCTTCACCGAGGCAGTCGCATTCCTCGAACGCAACCTCGAGCAGCTCCCGGGCGAAATTCTTCTCAAGACAACGCGCGAGCTTGCCGTCCCGCGTATTGAGTTGTTGCGGGCATTCCTCGCCGCGGCGCGCTCTGAAGCGATGGAGCACCTGCACTGAAGCAGGGCTGACACGGGAGTCACTCTTTGTGATCCGCGGCACGCTTCTTGGCTTTCGGTCGGCAGAGGGTATCGTACTCTGCTAAAAGCACCCTGCGCCCGGAGAGACCGCATTGAGTGAATTCCCCCGCCTGGAACGCCTGCCCGCCTACGTCTTCAATATCACCGGCGAGCTGAAGGCTGCCGCGCGCCGACGCGGTGAGGACATCATCGACTTCGGCATGGGCAACCCCGATGGCCCGACCCCGAAGCACATCGTGGACAAGATGATTGAAGCCGCCCAGCGCCCAGAGACGCATCGCTACTCGCTGTCGAAAGGCATTCCGCGCCTGCGCAAGGCAATCACCAACTGGTACGCGCAGCGCTACAACATCGAGCTCGATCCCGCGACCGAGGCCATCGTCACCATCGGCTCCAAGGAAGGCATCGCCCATCTCTGCATGGCCACGCTCGACAAGGGCGACGTGGTCATGGTACCGAACCCCAGCTATCCGATACACATCTACGGGCCTGTCATTGCCGGCGCGAATATTCGCTCGATCGCCATCCACGACACGGCAGAGTTTCTTCTTGAGCTTGAACAATCGATTCCGCTCATGTATCCGAAGCCGAAGATGCTTATCCTGAATTTTCCGGCAAACCCGACCACGCAGTGCGTCGAGCTCAGCTTCTTCGAGCGTGTCGTCGCGCTATGCCGCGCGCACTCCATCTACCTGGTGCACGACCTGGCCTATGCGGATATCACCTTCGACGGGTATCGCGCGCCATCCATCTTCGAGGTGCCAGGGGCAAAGGATATTGCTGTCGAGTTCTTTACCCTGTCGAAGAGCTATAACATGCCCGGCTGGCGCGTCGGGTTCATGGTGGGAAACTCGAAGTTAGTGGCGGCGCTGGCGCGACTGAAAAGCTACGCTGACTACGGCACCTTCACTCCAATCCAGGTTGCAAGCATCCTCGCGCTTGAAGGTCCGCAGGACTGCGTGGCCGAGATCACGGGCATCTACCAGCGCCGCCGCGACTGCCTGGTCAGCGGCCTGAACAAGGCCGGGTGGGCCGCACCCAACCCGAAGGCCACCATGTTTGTCTGGGCGCCCATTCCAGAGCCCTATCGCGCGCTTGGATCGCTCGAGTTCTCAACCAGGCTCCTGCAGGATGCGAAGGTTGCCGTAAGCCCCGGCATCGGCTTTGGCGAGTACGGCGACGGCCACGTACGCTTTTCCTTGATCGAAAATGAAGAGCGCACGCGCCAGGCTCTCCGCTGCATCCGGCAGATGTTCCAGCGCGACGGGGTCGCTTCGCCTGCGCTCACATCGTAGCTCGGAGGGCTACCGCTGATGATCGCCCGCTTCTGCTTACGCCCGGCGACGCGCGAGGATATCCCTGCCATCCGCGCGTTGATTGAAGCCTCGGTGCTCGGGCTTGCGCAGCCTGACTACACGCCGGCGCAGATCGAGGGCTCGCTCGGTCAGGCGCTGGGCATCGATGCCCAGCTCGTCGACGACCAGACGTACTTCCTCGCCTTCCCTGCCGATGACCCGCAGAGATTAGCAGGAGCCGGTGGATGGAGCTATCGCGGCACCCTGTGCGGTGGCGACACCTTGCCCAACCGTGACCTTGAGCTGCTCGACGCATCGACTGACGCGGCGAAAATCCGGGCTATCTATGTGCATCCGGCGTTTGCGAGGCAAGGGCTTGGCACCCTGATCCTCGCGCATTGTGAGCAGGCAGCCGTCAACGCAGGCTTTCGCCACTTCGAGATGGGCTCGACCCTGACCGGCGTGCGCCTGTACGCGTTGCGAGGCTACCAGGCACTGGAGCGCGTCGACATCGACCTGCCAAATGGGGACAGACTGCCCGTGGTGCGCATGGTAAAGAGCGTTGCAGAAGGCACGCGCTCGTATACTCGGGAAGACGAAGCGCCTGTCGCCCGAGCTAGCCGGGCGTAGCCGAGCCGGCCAGCTGGCAAGGTTGTGCCACCTGCTGATCCGAACCCCTGAGGAGTGCATGTCGCTTTCATCTGCCGCGAAGAAGTCTGCCGTTCAACTCGCCATGGCTGCCGAGCGGCTTACCCGAGGTCGGCCTGCCGCGGGTACTGACGAGTTGACAAGGGTGCGCAGCTTCCTCTTCCTGAACTACATGCAGCCGCTCGGTTACTGCGTGCACGACACGCCTATCTACGAGGCTTTGCGCGCGGCCAAGCCGGACGCGCACATCACCGTGGCGACGCGCGGCTCCGGTTTTCAAACGCTGCGCCACAACCCGTATATCAATGCGCTGATCTCGACTGCTGACCCGTTTACTGATCTGCGCGGCGCAGCACGTGAAGTGCGCAGGGACCTGGGAAAGCGCGGCCTTCGCCCCGAGACTGGCATTACCAACTGCTCCAATCCTCGCACGCGCATCACGCTGCTCAATGTGCTCGCCGGACCTCACCTGAGGCTGGGTCATACGCTCGCGCCCGGACTGTATCACCGGCCCCTGACCTACGATCGGACGCGCAGCCTGATTGACAACAATCTCGAGTTGCTCACGCACTATGGCTGCCCCCGCACACACTACGAGCCCAAGGTCTTCTTCCGCGAGCAGGATGCCGCTGCGGTTCGCAGGCTGCTCACTGACGCGGGTGTGACACCCGAGCCGCCGCTGGTTGTCTTTGTCACGCAGACCAGCGGGGGCCAACGTACTGGCTGGTTCACGCATCGCTTCGCGCAGGTGATCGCGTATGTGCATCGCACACTCGGTTGCCAGGTCGCGTTTGTCGGCACGGCCGCCGACGCATTGCGGATCGAGGAGCTGCGCGCCGAGGCTGCCGCGACAAAGCCGCCGGCCCGCGCATTGGGGACACATCCAGAGCGCAGCGCCGCCAATGTTTCGCTCGCCGGCAAAACCTCCATCGCGGAGCTTTCGGCGCTTCTATGCCATGCTGACTACGTGGTCTCGCTCGACACCGGCACGATGCACATGGGGCGCGCGGCCGGGACGCCGATGGTCGTGCTTGGCCCAAGCTGGCAGAAGCCACTTGAGTGGCTGCCGCTCGGCAACCCGCGCGTGCGTATCCTTCGGGGTGAGGACGTGGACCACGCACCGGAGGGTTACCAACTTGACGAGGTTGAAGTCGCGCCTGTGTTACAGGCCATCGACGAGCTGAAGTCGCTCTATCCGAGGTCGCCACTCGAGCGCGAAGCGCGCGTGCGGGCCAGCCTCTCCGCCGTAGATCACGCTGAGGCTTGATGGTCCGTGGCCTGGTGAGCAAGCCTGGAGCGGGAACTTATCAGGACATTTAAGAACCTGCTGTGGCGGTCAACGATGCCCTCGGAGGGATGATGGACTAGGCGGGCGGCTACTGACGTGCCTCCCGAAATTTCTACCAGCCTGAACTGCGAATCTCTCATACATTGAACGGGAGGAATTTGGGCGACGAAAAAGAGCCGGTTTACGGAAGAGCAGATCATCGGGGTTCTGAAGCAGCACGAGGCAGGGATGAAGACGGCGGATCTTCTCCAATTCATTTGGCTTAGTTTTCGGTCTTGGGTCGGTGAATAGAAACTTTGTCATGGAATCCGGCACTCTAGTCTGATATCAGCTAGTGTTTTCAACACTACCGATTCAGCACGGGAATACAGATGAATAAGATAAATGGCATTATGGCGTCCGCTCTTATCGTTTTGCTATTGGCGCTTCCCCTTGCGCTGAGGCTAGTTCCTCGAAATGCTCTATATGGCTTTCGAACCAAGCAATCGATGAATAGCTCTGAAGAGGAATGGTTTCGCCTAAATCGGATTGCGGGTATTGGCCTGTGCATTTCTGGTCTAGTGACCCTGATCACATGTCTGTTCGTTTTATATGGAGGACATTGGCAGGCCGAAGGCTACTTGCTTTGCGTAGGTGTTTTTCTTGCTTCTTTAATGATTGCGGTTTTCGTAACATTAGCGAAGCAATCGCGCTAGATATCTAAACGCAGTTCCAGTATGAATATGGATTCACGGGCCTAGGGTGATGCCTTTTCAGAGGCTAATCTCACTTGGAAGAGCGTGCCAGTGTGCATATCAGATCAAGCGACACATAAGGTCGCCGTGGTCATCCGACCACTCTGACGGACCCGGTCCTGATCCCGCTTCGCTGCCCCCTGGAACCTCGTACCGGAAACCGCCACCTGACAGGTCACCCGGTATTCCTGAAGCGGATCTATCAGGAGCAACAAGCTCGCACCGACGAGAATGCTGGCGTACGGGCCGAGAGTGGGCGTACTTCCGCCAGAGCCTTCTGCGAGCAGCAACGCACGACCCGTTCGCCTTTGATCATTCACTCGCCAGCTCGGCAAGTCCTCCGCGTGTGCAGATGAGGCGATCCGTTACGACAGCGCCGGGGTCGCCGCCCGTGCGATCAGCTTGGTGGTTGAGAACCCTTCCACCGTCGGCACAATTTTCACCACGCCGCCCCAGGAGCGGGCCTCCTGCGCGCCGACCACCGAGTCTTCTGTGTAGTCGCCGCCCTTGACGATCACGTCCGGACGCAACGCGTTGATCAGCTTGATTGGCGTAGGCTCTCCAAACACCACAACCGCATCCACGGCCGCGAGCGCAGCCAGGACCCGCCCACGATCACGCTCATTCACAACGGGCCGTGTCGGGCCCTTCAGTCCGCTGACCGACGCGTCGCTATTGATCGCAACCACCAGCCGATCGCCCTGGCGACGCGCGTCCTCCATCAGCGTGATGTGCCCGACATGCAGCAGATCAAAGCAGCCATTGGTGAATACGACCCGTTGACCCTCGGAGCGCCAAGCGTTGATGCGCGTCACCAGGCGGTCAAGGGGCAGTACCTTTTCAGAAGCCTGCAGCTCGATCTCGGGCATCAGGCTCGTGATCAGCTCATTGCGCGTAATGGGGACGGTACCTACCTTGCTGACGACGATGCCAGCCGCGATGTTCGCGAGTGGAACGGCTTCTTCGATCGGCAGCCCGCTCGCGAGCGCAAGTGCAAGGGTCGCGATGACCGTGTCGCCGGCGCCAGAGACGTCAAAGACCTGGCGTGCGACGGCAGGGAAGATCTGCTTGCTCCCAGGCCGCACGACCGCGATTCCCTTTTCGCTGAGCGTGACCGTCAGGTAATCCAGACCCAGCACCGGCAGCATGGCTTGCGCTGCCGACAGCATCGCGTCCGTGTCCTTGTGCGGCAAGCCGGTCGCCACTGAGAGCTCTTGCAGGTTCGGGCAGATGGTGGTCGCACCCGCGTAGCGCGCAAAGTCCTTATGCTTCGGGTCCACCAGCACCGGGATGTTGTGGGCACGTGCCTGGTCGAGGATCGCGCGGCAGACCTCCTCTGAGAGCACGCCCTTGGCATAGTCCGACAGCACGACCGCCTGCACACCTTCAAGCAGCGCGGAGACGCTGGCACTCAACGCAGCGTAGGCCTCAGGTGGGTAGGGGCCGGCACGCTCCACGTCGAGTCGAAGGATCTGCTGCTGACCACCGAGGATGCGCAGCTTGGAGGTCGTCGGATGACCAGGCACGATGGTCAGGTGCGCCTGCACGTTGGCCGCCTTGAGGCAGCGCGCGAGCGTCTCCTGGTCGGCATCTTCTCCGGCAAAACCAATCACAGTGGCGCGCGCGCCAAGCCCGGCGATGTTCATCGCGACGTTGGCTGCTCCACCCGGCTGATCGCTGCGGTGCCCTGCCCGCACCACGGGCACAGGTGCCTCTGGCGAAATGCGCTCGACCGCGCCCCAGATGTAGCGATCGAGCATCACATCGCCGACCACCAGCACATGCGTCTCTGTCCAGTCGCCCTCGATCAGGCCAACGATGCGGTGTAAATTCTCGATCATCGTGCCGCTTCCAGGCCTTCCTTTTTCGCAGACGCTTCCTGGCAGTAGGCGATTTCGACCCAGTCGCACAGCATGTGGCCGCAGAGGATATGCCCCTCCTGCACGCGCGCCGTATCCTTGGTCGGAATGCAGATAGACGCATCGGCGATGCCAGCCATCTGCCCACCGCCCTCCCCGGTAAAAGCCACGGTGAATGCGCCCAGTTTCTTTGCTTCCTCAAGCGCCGCTACAACGTTCTTGCTGTTGCCGCTGGTCGAGATACCGACCACGACGTCGCCTTCTTCACAGTGCGCTTCTACCTGACGGCGGAAGACCTCTTCATAACCGTAGTCGTTACCGATGGAAGTAAGCACCGAGGTGTCGACCGTGAGTGAAATCGACGGCAGGCCCTTACGCTCACGCCGAAAGCGGCCGACGAATTCGGCCGCCAGGTGCTGCGAGTCCGCAGCCGAGCCGCCGTTGCCGCACCATAGCACCTTGTTGCCGCTCAAGATTGCGTCTGTCATCTCCGTGGCAATCGTCTCGAGAATGGGCTGCTGCGCCTGCAGTTGCGCAATCACGCGCAGGTGATCCTCAATCGCGCGCGCGAAAACTTCTCTCGGAACAAGGGCGGTGTCCATGCTTCTCCTTCATGCCTGCGGGCGTGCTGTTCGGCCGGTTTTCATTGACGATCGCTGCTCATCACCGCGCGCCCGCAGTAGCGCGGTGAAGAGTCCAGGTTCCGC
>CAZZYO010000115.1:0-11581 GCA_964658255.1 Candidatus Babeliales bacterium | reverse complement strand
AAGACCACTGAGCTCGGCCCGTCGAGCACCGCATCGGTCACCTCTGCGTTGCGGTGCGCTGGCAGGCAGTGCATAAACGCCGCACCCTCCACGGCGTGCATCATCAGTGCTTCATTCACCTGGTAGGGCTTAAAGATGGGCGCGCGCTTGGTCGCTTCATGCTCAAAGCCCATGCTGGTGCAGGCGTCAGTATAGACGGCAGCAGCCCCCATCACTGCCGCAACCGGATCGTTGACCAGTTTGATTGTGGCGCCTGTGGTCATAGCAATCTCGCGTGCCTGCGCAACGATGTCTGCCTTCGGCGCGTAGTTCTTCGGGGTGCCGATGGTGCAGTGCGTGCCAAGCTGCGCGGCGGTAAGCAACAGTGAATGGCACACATTGTTTCCGTCGCCAACGTAGGTGAAGTTGACCCCGCGCGCTGAGCCGCCAAAGCGCTCTTCGACCGTCATGAAATCAGCCAGTGCCTGGCAAGGATGCTCAAGGTCAGAGAGCGCATTGATGACCGGGCACGCTGCGTGCTGCGCCATTTCAGTAATTGTTTCATGCGCGTAGGTGCGCAGCACAATTGCTGAAACCCAGCGCTCGACATTGCGCGCCATGTCAGCAAGCGACTCGCGCTCGCCAAGCGGCGACTGTGTCTGGTCGACGAACATCGCGTTGCCGCCCGTCGTGTTGATCGCCGCCTCAAAGGTGAGCCGCGTGCGTAACGAAGCTTTCTCAAAAAACATGACAATCTGCTTTGCGTCGAGTGCATGGCGGTAGCGCTGCGGTTGCGCCTTGACCGCGTGCGCGAGGTCGAGGATCGCGCGCACTTCGCTGGTCGACAGGTCAGCCGTCGAGCACAGATCGCGCCCGGCAAGCGAGGCACGCGCGGCGGCGAAGCCATCGAGCGTGGACGTGGAAGGCTCTGCCTGCAGGATGAGGTTAGTCGCCAATCTTCCCTCCCGTGTGTGCGGCTTGCGCCAATTCTGCCGGCCCGATCGCGGTGAGTGCTTCGTCAAGCGCACGCAGCGCGTGGTCCACATCGTCGATGCCAAGAATATACGGCGGCAGAAAACGCAGCGTCGTTTCACTCGTGCGATTAATCAGGATATGGCGCGCGCTCATCTCAGCCAACGCGGCCTTGGCAAGCTCGGCCGACTCAAGTTCAAGGGCCAGCATTAGCCCCCTGCCGCGCACGTCGGTGATGATCGAGTGGCGCTCCCGCAGATCTTCAAGCCCGACCTGAAAGTGATTGCCGACCATCTCCACATGCTCGAGCAGTCCATCCTGCTCAATCGCGTCGAAGACAGCAATAGCGACGGCGCACGCGAGCGGACCGCCGCCGAAGGTAGTTCCGTGCATGCCCGGGTG
This sequence comes from Candidatus Babeliales bacterium, assembly GCA_964658255.1. Lineage (GTDB taxonomy): Bacteria > Acidobacteriota > Terriglobia > Terriglobales > Acidobacteriaceae > EB88. The sequence continues at coordinate 10,228 of CAZZYO010000115.1, read as the reverse complement.
GATCGCCCGCGCAACTTCCTCTGTACAGAGCAGGGCACCAAGCGGCAGCCCGCCGGCAAGCGGCTTTGCAATCGTGGTGATGTCCGGCGTAATGCCATAGTGCTGGTAGGCGAACCACTTGCCCGTCCGTCCGAAGCCAGCCTGGATCTCGTCCGCCACGAGCAGTGCGCCCGTGCTTGCGGTGAGCTCCCGTGCAGTATCGAAAAACTCCTGCGACACGGGTCGGATGCCGCCCTCGCCCTGGATGGTCTCAATCAGAATGGCACAGACATCGGGCGAAAACTTTGCGCGGAGATCTGCTACGTCGTTGAAGCGAACAAACTCAACGCCCGGCATGACCGGCGCAAACGGCTCGCGATATTTCTCCTTTGCCGTCGTCGCAATGGAGCCCATCGTCCGCCCATGGAAACTGCCCTCGAGCGCCAGAAATGTGGTGCCGAGTGCTGCACCCTCGTCGCGACGCATGCCAGCGTAAGCGCGCGCCAGCTTCAGCGCGGCCTCCCAGGCTTCAGTGCCGCTGTTCGCAAAAAAGGCTCGGTCCAGCCCTGCGGCCGCGGTCAGGCGTTGCGCAAGCTCGGCCTGCCCTTCATGAAAGAACAAATTTGAGGTGTGGATGAGCTTCTGCGCCTGCTCGATGAGCGCGTCTTCGATCGCCGGGTGGCCGTAGCCAAGCGCGTTCACACCGATGCCGCTCAGCAGGTCGAGGTAGCGCGTTCCATGCTCATCAATCAGGTGCACGCCTTCGCCCCCGATCATCAGGATCGGATTGCGGTCGTAAGTTGGAAGAAGCAGCCGCGCTTCAGCCGCCTGGATCTGTTGCAATGTGGTGCCCATAGTCGTCCTATCCTTGAAACGCGTAAGCCTTGCGTGTAAAGAGAGCGTGAGTCAGCAATCGTTGCATTCTCCGGCGGGAGCGAGAATCAGGCGACCATCACCTCGGTGCCATCGGCCACGCGCGCGCTGCACAGGTCGGGCAGCAGCCCTGCTGACTCGGCCGGCAGAATTCGCACCCGCTTGACCCCGTGTGCCAGCGCATCACGGCAGGCGTTGAGCTTCGGCAGCATGCCGCCGGTGATTACTGCGTCGCGCGTCAGAGCGGCGATCTCCGCCGTGGAAAGCCAGCGCATCACGCTTCCGTCTGCGCCGCGTACTCCGGGCACGTCGGTGAGAAAGACAAGCGCATCGACCCGGCAAGCGATCGCGCAGGCCGCGGCCATCTCATCCGCGTTCACGTTGTAGTATTCCCCATCAAAGCCGAGCGCGAGCGACGAGATGACGGGCACGCCACCGATCTTCCACACCGCTTCAAGGTAGCGAGGGTCGGACGAGGCGATCTCGCCGACGAATCCAAGGTCAGGTGCGGTGCGCTTTTTGCGTGCGCGGAAGATCAGCCCATCGCCTCCACCCATGCCCATGGCGGCAATGCCGGCTGCACCCAGCGAGGCGACAAGCGCCTTGTTCACGCCGCCGCCGAGCACCATCAGTGCTGCGTCACGAGTCTCGGCATCGGTCACACGCAGGCCGCCAACAAACTCGCTCTGCTTGCCAAGCTGCTTGAGGGTGCGGGTCAGCTGCACGCCCCCGCCGTGGACCACGGCCACCTGGTGCCCGTCGTGGACGAGCACAGCGATGGCCTTGGCGCAGCTGCGCAGCAGCGTCGGATCTTCGAGCGTGGCGCCACCAAGTTTGACGACATATTTCATGTGGGTCTCTCCCTGTAGGGCACGTGCGTGGATCAAAGCAGCCCCTCAGACTCGTTCCAACCAAGCATCAGGTTCATGTTCTGCACGGCTTGCGAAGCCGCGCCCTTCAGCAAGTTATCCAGGCACGAGACCAGCACACATCGTCGTCGGTCGGGCGCAAGCGTAAAGCCGATATTGCAGAAGCTGGTGCGGGTCACAAAGGCGATCTGCGGCAGCTCACCCTGGGGGAAGAGGCGAACCATTGGCCGCCCGGCGTAAAAGGCTGCAAAGCAGCGTGCAATTGCTGAGGGCGTAGTCGGCTCGGCAAAACGCACGTAGATCGTTGCGAGGATCCCGCGTGGGACCGGCAGCAGGTGCGGCGTGAACACGATTTCATCCTCTGTGAGCGAGAGCTGCTCAAGCAGCTCACCCATGTGCCGGTGGCGAAAGACGCCGTAAGCTGAAACATTGTCTGCCGCGTGCATGAAGTGGGTCGTGGCAGAAGGCTCCCGGCCCGCGCCCGACACGCCCGACTTCGCATCGCACACGATCCCGTGTTCGCGGTCGAGCAGCCCAGCGGCAAGCAGCGGCTTGAGCGCAAGAATCATCGATGTGGCGTAGCACCCCGGATTGGCGACCAGGTCCGCTGCAGCAATGGCTGACGCGTGCAGTTCACTCATCCCGTAGATAGCGCGGGCGGTCGTGGCTTCTGCTTCTGGCGTGCCTTCATCGTCAAACTGGTAGACAGCGCGATTGCCCAGGGCTTGCAAGCGCCACGCGCCGCTCAGGTCAATCACGCGCATGCCTTGCTCGAGCGCCAGGGGTACCCAGGCACGGGACTGCTCGTGTGGCGTGGCAAGGAAGAGAATCCTGACACCGCGATCGCGCAGCAGGTCCCAGGAAAATGCCTCCACGGCATGCGCCGGCGCGCCGCCAATCGGTTGCAGGCGCGGGTGCATGGCTGCGAGCGTGCCCGCCTCGCGCCCGGCAAACACAGGAGGCATTGCAGCAAGGCGTGGGTGCGCAAGCAGCAGGCGCGCCAGCTCGCCGCCGGCATAGCCCCGCACTCCAACCACTGCTGTCTGCACTCCGTCTCTCAACCGCGCCCTCCGTTGGCTGGCGCTCGTTCTATCAGCCGCGCAAGCATCTCGCGGGTTTGGGTCGCCTGGCGCAGGTCTGGGCAGACGATCAGTACCGTGTCATCGCCCGCTAGGGTGCCGACCACCTGGGGCAGGTTTTCCTGATCGATTGCCGCGGCTACGGGCTGCGCTCCGCCGAGCGTGGTTACCAACACCAGCAGGTTCTGCGCCTGCTTAACGCGAAGGCCAAAGCTTGTCAGCACCTCGGCCAGCGTCGGGCGATCGTCCTCGTCTGCGTCGGTGCCGCCATTTGGAAGAGCGTAGCCGGCGCGGTTCTTGATCAGCTGCAGGTCACGGATATCGCGCGAGAGCGTGGCCTGGGTCACGGCAAAGCCGCGCCTGGCAAGCTTCTGGCGGAGTTCGTCCTGGTTCGTGATGGCTTTCTCGGCGACTACTGCAGAGGCAACCAGGTCCCGGATGGCGCTGTGTCGGTCAAGCTTGTTCACGCGTGCATGGCAGCCACAGTGAGCACCCTCTCTATGTATAAAAATACACTGAAATGCATAACTATGCAAAAATGGTTCTCAGCAATGTCAGCAGGCAAGGCTGTCGGCAAATTGTGGCTCGCACCGTTGATTCGACCTCCTGGCTCGGGGAGGCTACTGCGCCGCCCGGCTCTGCGGTATGGCAGGACGACCGAGGAGCCGCAGCGGCACGCCAGCCACCATGCTAAAAGTTCGTTGCCCTTCCACGAAAAAATCACTGCCTGTCTTTTGAAAAGAGGCCGTATAGTTGCGTATGGACCGCTCAAGAGTCTACGATTCCGCCGAACAGCCCGCAGCGCAGACCCCGCGCGAGACGACGCCCGGCCTCTTTCCTCCCGCACCCTTGAGCGCAGCACCCTCGTTGATCGATCCCCGGTTCGAGCATGAGTCCTGTGGCGTCGGCTTTGTCGCCACGCTGCGCGATGTTCCCTCGCATACCATCCTGAAGCAGGCGCTTGAGGCACTCTCCCGGCTCGCGCATCGTGGCGCCATTGCTGCCGACGGGCTATCGAGCGACGGCATCGGCATTTGTACCCAGATCCCGCGCGAACTCCTGCTCGCTGCGACCGGCGTTGCGCTTGCGGCTGACCAGCCGCTCGGCGTCGGCGTCGTCTTTTTTCCGAGAGCGGCGACAGGCGCCGCACGCGAGTCGCATTACAACCTGGAAGACGCGCTCGCGCACCAGGGCTTCCGTATTCTGAAGTGGCGCGACGTGCCGACGGATCCGTCGATCCTCGGGCAGATCGCACACTCGACGATGCCCGTGATCCGCCACGTGCTTGTCACCACAGACAACCGGGAAAAGATGGAGCGGCGCCTGTATCTTGCGCGCAAGGATTACGAGCGTCGCGGTGCCGAAGGCTACATCTGTTCGCTCTCGGTGTACACGATGATCTACAAGTCGATGTGCTCCGGCTTGCAGCTGCCACACTTCTACCCTGACCTTGAAGACCCGCGCTATGTAACGTCATTCGCCATGTTTCACCAGCGCTATGCAACCAATGTTGCACCCTCGTGGGATCGCGCGCAGCCGCTGCGCACGCTCGCGCACAATGGCGAGATCAACACGGTCTGGGGCAATCGGGCGCGTATGGATGCCCGCGCGGCCACGCTGCCTGATGAGTTGAAGCCGATCTTTTCGCCGGACGGCTCTGACTCGACCTCGCTCGATGAAACGGTCGAGCTGTTATCGCACAATGGTCGGTCGGTCGCAGAGGCCGTGCGGCTGATGCTGCCACCGGCGCAGTTTCAAGCCCAGTCTGCCTTCTTCGCCTACAACGAGGATTGCGTCGAGCACTGGGACGGGCCGGCTGCGATCTCGTTCACCGACGGCCGCATGATTGGTGCGGCGCTCGATCGCAACGGGCTTCGTCCATGCCGCTTCTTCCTTACCGACGATGATCTGGTCGTCGTCGGCTCCGAGGCAGGCTTGGTGGACCTTGACCCGGAACGCATTGTGCACAGCGGGCGCCTCGGTCCGGGGCAGATGCTGGTTGCGGACCTGGACGATCACCGCCTGTACGAGAATGATGAGTTGCAGAGCATCTTTGATAACGCAGCGCCCGACTACGTGCACCTTCTGGACGAGCGAACCCTCGACGCGGACACTGCCGTGCCCACGCTCGCGCCTGAAGACCTGAACCGCCTGCAGTATGGCTTTGGGTACACACGCGAAGATGTGCGGATGGTGCTGGGGCCGATGGCAGCCGAAGGCAAGGATGCGATCTGGTCGATGGGCGATGACACCCCGATCGCTCCGCTCGCGCGCTCAACCCGCCCGGTCTACGCCTACTTTCGCCAGCGGTTTGCCCAGGTCACCAATCCGCCCATCGACTCGCTGCGTGAAGCAGTGGTCATCCAGCTGCACACCCGCCTCGGGCCGTGGCCGCATATTCTGGACAAGCGCGCGCCGCTGATTGGCTTTTCGCTCAAGTCGCCGTATCTCTCGCTGGGGCAGGTGGAAGCGCTGCGCGCGCGGCGGAACGCCCTGCGCGACGAGCTGCCGCTGGCTGTAGTGGAGTGCTGCTTCGCCGCAACCACTCCACTTGCCGCCGCGGTAGAAGAGCTGGCTGCAAAATCGATTGAGCTGGTCCGGGGTGGCGCGGCCGTACTGCTGCTCTCCGACCGGAGCTGCGCCGAACATGCGATCCCGATGCCGATGGCCATCGCTCTTGGCGCGGTCCACCATGCGCTTACCCGGGCAGGGGTGCGCACCTGCACCGGGCTCGCAGTGGAGGCAGGCGACTGCCGGGACATCCACCATGCGGCTGTGTTGATGGGCATGGGTGCCGGCGTGGTTTGTCCGTGGCTTGCCCTTGAGACAGCCAAGGCTGCCGACCCTGAACATGGGGAGCGCAACCTGCTCAAGGCATTCGACGCGGGCATTGCGAAGATCATGTCCAAGATGGGCATCTCGGTGGTGGACAGCTACCGCGGCGCTCACCTGTTTGACGCGCTCGGCTTGAACGCCGAGGTGATCGGTACCTGCTTCTACGGCACGCCCGCACCGCTTGGCGGCATCGGCTTTGCCGAGATCGAGGCCGGTCTGCGCGCCAACTGGCAACACTATGCGCCCGTGCTGCCGCCCGAGGAACTCAACACCGGCACGGCTGAAGATGTGGCGGTTGTCGCGAGTGCTTCGTCTACGGCAACCGGCGCGATCACCGCACCAAGCGCCGCGGCCTCGAGTGCTGCTGCTGGGCGGGAGCTGCCGGACTACGGGTGGGTGCGCTTCCGCAAAGCCGACGGCGCTGAGCCGCACACCTGGCAGCCGACCACCGTGCGCCTGCTGCAGACCGCGGTCGGCAGCACCAAGGCAGCCGCGCTTGCTGCGGCAAAGCAACCGGCGGCGCTGACGGTGATCCCGGACCAGGCGTGGGCCTCGTTTGCGAGCGGCGCAGTCGAGAAAGAACCGGCCACCCTGCGCGAGATGCTCGACTTTGAGCCTGCCGGTAATCCGCTCCCGCTTGCCGCTGTTGAGCCGAAGGCGGCCATCTACAAGCGGTGCGTCGCAAGCGCAATGTCGCTTGGCTCGCTCTCACCCGAGGCGCACCAGACCGTGACTGCCGCGATGAATATGATTGGCGGCAGGTCAAACACCGGCGAGGGCGGGGAAGACCGCGCCGTCTACTCTCCGGACGGGGAGCTGATGCTGCTCGGCAAGCCTGTGCCTGCCAGCCTGCTCAACAACAAGATCAAGCAGGTAGCTTCAGGACGCTTCGGTGTCACGGCCGAGTACCTGCGCAACGCGGAAGAGATCGAGATCAAGATCGCCCAGGGCGCGAAGCCGGGCGAGGGTGGACAGCTGCCCGGGCACAAAGTTACAGGGCTGATCGCACGCCTGCGCCATGCCCAGCCCGGCGTCACGCTTATTTCACCGCCGCCTCACCATGACATCTACTCGATTGAAGACCTGGCACAGCTGATCTACGACCTCAAGCGCGTGAACCCGTCCGCCGCTGTCGGAGTCAAGCTCGTCTCTGAGTACGGCGTGGGCACGGTCGCCGCTGGTGTGGCCAAGGCGTATGCGGACTACATTGTCATCGCCGGCAATAGCGGCGGTACTGGCGCGTCACCACTATCGAGCATCAAGTACACCGGCAACCCCTGGGAGCTGGGCCTGGCCGAAGCGCAGCAGGTGCTGCTGCGCAATGGTCTGCGTGGGCGGGTGCGCCTGCGGGTCGACGGTGGACTGCGGACCGCAGCAGACGTGTTGTGCGCGGCTATGTTGGGCGCGGACGAGTTTGCCTTTGGCACCGCGGTACTTGTCGCTATCGGGTGCGACATGGCCAGGCAGTGCCACCTGAACACCTGCCCTACAGGGATTGCGACCCAGAGGGAAGACCTGCGGGCGAAGTTCCGTGGCAAGCCCGAGCACATCGTCCGTCTCTTCGAGGAGCTTGCGACCGACATCCAGTCGCTACTGGCCAAGCTGGGCCTGCCATCGATCGAGGCCGCGATCGGACGCACCGACCTGCTGCGCCAGACACGGACGTCGGGCAACATTGACCTGGCGGCGTTACTGGCTGCTCCAATCACCGGGCCGACGAGCTGGCAGGGTGCGCGCAACGATCGCCCGGACGATGAACCGCCGATTGACGAGGCATGGCTTGCGCCGGCGATTGCTGCTTACAAGGCCGGCCAGCCGTTTACACACGCTGCTGCGATCAGCAACAAGGACCGTACCCTGGGCGCGCGACTCTCAGGCGAGCTGGCCCTGCTGCAGGATCACCACGTGGAATCGCCGGCGCCGCTTACCTTCAACCTGAGTGGAGTAGCCGGGCAGAGCTTTGGCGCCTTTGCGGCGCGCGGGCTGCACCTGGTTTTGACCGGATTGGCGAACGACTTTGTCGGCAAGGGAATGTGCGGCGGCGAGCTGGTACTGCGCGGCACAGGCCGGGCAGCGCGCGAGAGCGAGCGCCACGTGATCCTGGGCAATGTCGCGCTGTATGGGGCGACCTCGGGCAGCTTTTTCGCGGCCGGCCGCGCGGGAGAACGGTTTGCCGTTCGCAACTCAGGCGTGCTCGCCATTGTTGAAGGCGTAGGCGATCACGGCTGCGAGTACATGACCGGCGGCACCGTCGTCGTCCTGGGCGAGACAGGGATGAATTTCGGAGCGGGCATGACGGGCGGCATGGCGTGGGTCTTCGACGAGGACGGCTGCATGCTCTCGCGCGAGCGCTACCACGCGAGCTTCCTGGTGCCGGAGCCGTATGCAACGCTCGACCACGACGGGCGCCGTGCGATCCGCGAACTGGTCGAGCTGCACGAGCTGAAGACAGGCAGCACCCGCGCCGGATGGTTGTTGGCGAACTGGGAAGAGCTTGCTCCGAAGTTTGTCCGCCTGACCCCGAAGCCACAGGCGTAGTCTTGCTTGACCTTCAACACTCCTGCCCGCCGCTGGGCCCGTAGGTCGCGGCGTTTTGCTCTGTCGGAGTAAGATCGCTCCCCAGGGTGGGGGCACCGTGTCGTTCGCTCCATTGAGATTTTTGCTCGTTTCATCTCTGGCGGCGTTGACAGTCCCGGCGTGGGCGGGTGAGCAGATCTCCGCGCTGCAGTTGGACCGCTTGCTCGACCAGGCCAGCGGCAAACCGGACGCCAGCCTGGTCAAACAGCTGGCCGGTGTGGAACTGACCGAGCGCTTGAGCAGCGAGCATCTCGCGCGGTGTCAGGCCAGGCTCGCTGGCGCCGGAGCGCGTCAGCAGCTTCTCGCGCTTGCTGACGCCGCCGCCTTCCTCAGCTTGCCGGCAGAGGAGCTTCCCGATCTGTCCGCGCCTCCGCTTGACCAGCAACGAAGCATGCTGGCGCTGACGGTGCAGTACGTGACCACGAGCATGCACCAGCTGCCGAACTTTACCGCTACCCGGACAACCAGCAGCTATCAAAGCGGGGCCGGCAAAGCCTGGTCCCTGCATAGCCGATCAGGCATGAAGGTGCTCTACCGCGGAGGTGAGGAAGTCCCCGAGAAGAGTGGGGCATTGACGGCAGCCCAGGGTTTGATCACCTCTGGAGAGTTCGGCCCGACCCTTGGCACCGTCATGCTGGACGCGGCACAAAGCAATCTTTCCTGGAGCCACTGGGAGCAGGGGAGCCGAGGCCGGCAGGCGGTCTTCCGCTTTTCCGTGCCGGTCAAAAGATCGCACTATCAGCTGAGCTTTTGCTGCGTTGTTAGCCTGGACCGTCTACCCGCACCCTACCGCGCCTACTCGGCATACCACGGCGAAATCGTGATCGATCCAGCCACGGGCGTCATCCTGCGCCTGGTTCTGCGTGCCGACCTGAAGCACACCGACCCGCTTGCCCGGGCCGACCTCTTCGTCGAGTACGGACCGATCGAAATCGGCGGGAAGAACTACATCTGCCCGATCAGGGGTGCGGCCTACTCGGTCGGCGGATGGAGCGAGCTGGGCACCTGGCTGAACGACATAGTCTTCGACCAATATCACGTCTTCGCATCCACGGTCCGCATCCTGCCCGGGAAGGATTGAACGGCTGCCCCGGCAACTTTGCAAGCCGAGCACCGCTCCGCTACTCTTGGCGGTGTGTCGACGCTTCGAACGCTCAACGATATCTTCTTCCGCATCGCCTTTGAGACCGGGCCGCGCGCCATCCTCTACCTGGACAAGCAGGGTGACTGGCAGCCCATCTCGGGGATGGAGCTCTACGCCCGCGTGCGCGCCCTGTCCCACGTTTTCGCGAGCTGGGGGCTTGCCAAGGGGGACCGCGTTGCGCTGATCAGCGAAAACCGCTGGGAGTGGGCAGTGACGGACTTCGCCTGCCTCGCGCTTGGTCTGGTAGACGTGCCCATCTTTCCGACCCTGCAGCCAGAGCTGACGGGCGACCTGCTGGCCCACTCCGGAGCCCGGGTTGTCGTCGTCTCGACCCGGCAGCAGTACGAGAAGGTGATCAAGGTGCGCGCGCGTACTGCCGTGCAGCAGGTGGTGATCATGGACGAGGCCGCCGCTACTACGCACGAGGCGGATGCGGCCTGGTTTGGCGCGCTGATCGAGGACAGAAGCAGCGACCGCGACGAGGCCTTCGAGTCTGCGGCGCGGGCGATCGAACCGGACGACCTGGCCACCATCATCTACACCTCTGGCACCACGGCCGAGCCCAAGGGTGTCATGTTGACGCACGGCAACATTGCCTCCAACGTGAACTACTCCCTGCGGGAGTTCACCTTTGAACCGGAAGACAGCCTGATCTCCTTTCTGCCTCTCTCGCATGTGACGGCGCGACACGTGGATTACGTCTTCTATTCGCAAGGCGTCACGATTGCTTACTGCCCTGCGCTCGACAAGCTGATGCCGGCGTTCAAGGCGGTCAAGCCGGCCTTCCTGGTCGCGGTGCCGCGCATCTTCGAGAAGGTTCGCCAGGAGACGGAACGCCGTGCGCTCAAGTCGCCGGTAAAGAAGCGCATCCT
>CAZZYO010000114.1:1140-11631 GCA_964658255.1 Candidatus Babeliales bacterium | reverse complement strand
CTCCGATCTCGACCCTTCCATGCAGCTCGAGGAGGCGGAGCGCAAGGCGCTCGCCGCGCGACAGGACTACCAGACCCTGCTTGAGCAGCTGCGGACAGACGAGTACGAGCGCAAGGCTGCCACCCATGAGCGGCTGCCGACCGTCATCTTCAACAGCAACTACGGCATCACGGGCGTAAACGGGCTGGTGTACCACGACACCTGGGCAGCCACCGGCACCCTCAACATTCCTATCTTCCAGGAAGCGAAGTTCCGCTCAGACCGGGATACGGCCGAGTACCAGCTTCAGAACACCCGGACCCGGCTCGCTAACCTGGGCATGCAGATCGACCAACAGCTCCGCGATTCGCTGATCGATCTACGCACCGCCCTGGAGGTGGTGCGCGTGGCGCGCAGTAACCAGGACCTTGCCGCCATCGCCCAGGAGCAGGCGGCCGAACGATTCCAGGCGGGGGTTGAAGACAACCTGCCAACCATCCAGGCCGAGTCAACCCTCGCCAGCGCGCAGACCCAGTACGTCACAGCTGTCTTCCAGCTGAACCAGGCTCGCCTGGGGCTGGCTCGCAACCTGGGACTGCTCGGTACAGGGTACGATCCAGCGCTTCCTGGTGGTCATCCTGTGCTGCCCCTCGCGCCGCAGGGTACACGCTAAAGCGCGCATCTCACTCCCCACAGGCATGCCTGCCTAAGGAGACAAAATGTTTACCCTGCCAGCGCGCAGCCTCACCGCCAAGCAGACCTTTTGCACCCTCGTGCTCAGCCTGGTTTTCACCGGCTGCCAGCGGCAGCAGCAGACCGAAACCGGCAAGATCTACACTGCGGACAAAGGCGCCGGGGGGCAACAGCAGCAGACAGGCAGGGCGCAGCAAAGCGGGCCCGCCACCACCGGCTCTGCGCACGGTCAGCCAAACGGCGGCAAGCCACAGGGTGGGACAACCAGCGGCGGCAATGGCGCGACCGGCGGCGGCGGCGCTTCCGGCGGAGGGTCCCAAACCGGAGGGCAGTCAGGCTCAAACGAAAGCGATGCCAAGCCGCTCAGCGCACCCGCAGACACGGCCAACGGCAAAGCTTCGGTAGCGTCAGACTCGGGCACAGCGGAGGCGACCCGCGGCCAGGTTGTCTCGCAACCCGGCGCACCACCACAGCACAAGCCCCACTAGGTCCGGCGCCCTGACGCCACGCGCTTTGACGGTGTCAGCGGCTGTCCTGCCGGGCTCCCTATACTGGAACTATGCGTTCTTTCACCCGCTCAGCCGCGCTCCACGCACGCGCCCAGCAGTACCTTCCCGGCGGCGTCGACTCGCCTGTACGTGCTTTTCTTGCCGTTGGCGGCGCACCTCCGTTTGTCGACCGGGGCGAAGGAGCCTACCTTTGGGACGCGGACGGCAACCGCTATCTCGACTACTTTGGCTCGTGGGGGCCGATGATCCTCGGCCACGCCTTTCCGCCAGCCGTCGCCGCGATCCAGCAGGCGGCAGCGCGCAGCGCGAGCTTTGGCGCCTCGCACGCTGCCGAGGCCGAGCTTGCCGCGCTGGTGGTCGAAGCTTACCCCTCGATTGAAATGCTTCGCTTCACTTCATCCGGTACCGAGGCAACCATGTCGGCCATCCGCGTCGCCCGCGCCTTTACCGGTCGCAAGTACATCATCAAGTTCGAGGGCTGCTACCACGGCCACGCCGACGGCTTGCTGGTCAAGGCGGGTTCGGGCGTGGCGACGTTTGGCATTCCGGGCTCGGCAGGGGTGCCGGAGGAGATCGCACACTTTACGCTGGCGCTTCCTTACAACAACATCCCGCTGGTGGAAGCAGCCTTTGCCACGCACAAAGACGAGATTGCCGCGATCATCCTTGAGCCGGTGGTCGGCAACATGGGAACTGTTCTCCCAGCCGACGGCTACCTAGAAGCCCTGCGCGCGCTCACCCGGCAGCATGGCGCGCTGCTGATCTTCGACGAGGTGATGACCGGCTTTCGCGTAGCCTACGGCGGCGCGCAGGAGCGCTATAGCATCGAGCCTGACATGACGACGCTTGGCAAGATCGTAGGCGGCGGACTGCCTTGCGGGGTCTTTGGTGCGCGTCGCGAGATCATGCAGATGCTCGCGCCGCTCGGCCCCGTCTACCAGGCGGGTACGCTTAGCGGCAACCCACTTGCCATGGCCGCGGGAATCGCGACGCTCAGCCATTTGCGCGAGCAAAAAACCGCTGTCTACGCGCAGCTGGAGTCTGTATCCGCGACGGTTGCAAATGGCGTGGCGGCCGAAGCCAAGGCGGCCGGCGTTCCCCTCGTGACCAACCGCGTCGGACCGATGTTTACCTGGTTCTTTACAAGCGAACCAGTCACGGACTTCTCGACGGCAAGTAAGTCCGACGCTGCGGCCTTTGGGCGCTTTCACCGCGCGATGTTAGAGGCTGGTATCTGGCTGCCGCCTTCACAATATGAGGCGGCGTTTCTTGGAACAGCACACACCAGCGACGATGCAGAGGCGACCATCCAGGCAGCGCGTTCTGCCTTCGCCAGGTAAGTGCTCGAGGCTGAAGACACACTCGGGGATCAGGGTGGAAGACCATCTTCCCGCATCCCTGGTGCGAGCAGAACGATCGATGGCAACCAATGCCATGCTGCGCGAAGAAAAGGGTCTGCGGTTGAGCTTACTCCTCGCGCCACCTAAGCACGAGGAGTAGCCTACCGTTTCCGCTTCTTCCCTTTCGGAGCAGGTACCCGGCTCTTGGGCGAGTTCGGCTGCATGCTCTTTCGCTTTTTCTCCTTCTTCGGCTTAGCCGCCTTCCTCTGGCCTAACTTAGGAAACCGGCTGGGCGGATCCTGCTCTTCCTCGCCAAGCACGATGGAAAACTGCAGCCGCCTCTCCACCGCATCAATCCTGTCCAGCTGCACCCTCACCCGTGAGCCCATCCTGAACTTGCGCCCCCAGTGTTCCCCGATGATCTCTCGCGTATTCTCGCGATAGGTGTAGTAGTCGCCGTCAAGCGCGCCGAGTGAACCAAGCGGTACTAAGCCCTCAACGAATAACTCAGCTAACTCAACAAATAACCCATACTTTGTCGCGGACAGGATCATCCCGTCGAAATTCTCTCCTACCCGGTCCTGCATGAACTTGATTTTCTTCCACTCCACTAACTCGCGCTCCGCAGCAGCTGCGCGGCGCTCGTTCTCACTTGACTCCTGCGCGATCGCCGCTAACTCGCTTTCAGCCAGCAATCCGTCAATCACGCCAGTTGGCTTCGAGGTTCCACGTGGAACGTGGCTTTGGTGCTGTTTTGGCGCCGCGGAGTGGCTTGCCGCGTGCCTCGCGTTTGATTCCTCTTCTGCAAACCGCTGCAGGCCCGGAAGGTCCGCCTCCTGCTGCTTCTCAGCTCCCTTTGTCTTCGCCCGCTTCTGCTTGCCGCGCGGCGTTGGCCCTGCAGCCTCAACGACGGCAGCCGGCGCCCAGGGCTTCGCAGAGAGAGCGCGCGCGGCATGCGGCTCGCCCGCCGCAAGCTCTCCCCACCCACTTACCCCGCCACGCAACAGGGCCTTGGTCAGCCGATGCACAATCAGGTCCGGGTATCTTCGAATCGGCGAAGTAAAGTGCGTGTAACATGGCGCTGCCAACGCGAAGTGCCCCTCGTTCTCCTCCGAGTACCTGGCCTGCTTCAATGAACGCAGCATCAGGTAGCTCAGGATTCTCTCCTCCGGCTTGCCTGCTATCTTCGCCGCTAACCTCTGGTACATTCTTGGAGTTACCGGTATCTCTTCCGGTATCTCGATCGCGCGCGTGCTGGTCGATCGGTCGGAACGCCCGCTACGATCGTTGCGTCGAAACGCATCGCGCCGGTCGTTCTTCATGGCAAACCGTTTCACCGGCAGGTTCCCGATGCCAAGCGAGTACCCGAACGTTGCCGCAACATCTTCAAACTCCAGGATGCGCCGGGGATCTGGCTTTTCGTGGATCCGGTAAATCGAAGCTGCCTTGGTCTCAAGCCACGAAGCGACAGACTCGTTGGCCGCGAGCATAAACTCCTCGATTAACCGATGCGCCCAGTTCCGCGTCGAACGTGTCACCGACTTCATCGCTCCGAACTCGTCGAACTCGATGATCGGCTCAGGCAAGTCAAAGTCGATGGAGCCGCGCTCCTCCCGCCGCGCATACAAGCGTTCTGCAAGCTTCTGCATGCGCTCAAACTCCGGCACCAGTGCGGCAAACTCGGCTCGCGTTGCCTCGTCTCCGTCAAGTACCGCCGCCACCTGCGTATAAGTCATGCGGCGCGCGGAACGGATTACACCCTCGACTACCTCGTACCGGGTCACATGCGCTGCGGCATCTATCTCCATCAGGCACGAGAGCACAAGGCGGTCCTCATCCGGACGCAGCGAACAAATCCCTGTCGACAACTCGTGCGGCAACATAGGAATCGCGCGATCAGGAAAGTACACCGAGTTTCCCCGGAGCCGCGCTTCCAGGTCAAGCGCCGACGCAGGCTGCACATACTCCGCTACGTCGGCGATATGTACCTGTAACTCCCATCTACCGCCGTCTAACTCGCGCACCAGCACGGCATCGTCAAAGTCGCGCGCCGTCTCGCCGTCGATGGTGACGATTGGCAGCCGGCGAAAGTCCCGCCGGCCTGCAAACATCTGCGTCTCGAGCCGTGCCACGGCGCGCGCCTCCTCCAGCACGTTCTCCGGAAACACGCGCGGCAGCTGGTGCTTGCGGATCACCATCTCCACGTCCACGCCAAAGCCATCCGGATGTCCGAGGACCTCAACCACCCGCCCGCGGGCCACGCGCGTCGGTGTTGGCCACTCGGTGACCTCGACATCGACCACCAGGCCCTCCAGATCCGCAAAGCGCGCTGCCGCTGCCTGCTCGCCCAGCACTCGGTGCGGCGACACCGCAGCCACCGCTTCCGGCAGCTCTTCGTCGTAGGGAATCAGGATCGGTTGCGTCATCTTCTCGTCAAAGGGCACCACCTGGTGCCCCTGCTGGCGGTCGCTGGTTGCATAATGGAACGTTCCGACTATGGTCGGGTTGCGCCTGGTCAGCACGCGCACGATGCGCCCGCTTGCGCGCCCGTCGGCCTTCGGAGCGGCCAGCTCCACCAGCACCTGGTCCCCTTGCATGGCGCCGTTGATCTCGGTCGGCGGGATAAACACGTCGCCAGTATCCGCAGCCGCACCCCGTCCTCGCGCCGCACCCGATTCACCGGGCCCACGCCGCTCTGGCGTCACGCGCACAAATCCGAATCCGTCCCGGTGCAGGTCCAGGCGGCCGGCGACCAGGTTGTCCCGCGTTGCCGCTGCGCGCGCCAGGATCCAGTGCTCTCGGTCTACCTTGGCAAGCTGCCCGCTGGCCGTAAGCCGGGCCAGGTGCTCGACCAGCAGGCGCCGTTCGCGCCCGCCGCCCAGCCCAAACTCCCGGACCAGCTGTTTGTAGCCGGCGCGCGAGCCGGGAGATCGTTCAATGTGGTGGAGAAGCTCTCGATCTGTCATAAGCTTGGTCAATTCCTGGCATTGCTGGTCTTGCTGTATGTCTCCATCCTAGCGATGGACAACGCACGCCGTGAGCGCCTGCCGATAACAGACAGGGCACTCATCGCTTGAAAAGATGCGGCTGCCCGTGCAATGGTGTGGGTGTACTGTTTAAGATGCTAGTAGGGCATCCCCGCACCACTTCCGTCCGACCGGCGCAGCGTCCCCGGTCTCTACCTTTTGACACCTGGCGGCAGCGCCTGAGTGCGATAAGTTTGATTCGAAGGATCCAAGGCATTAAAGAGGAAAGGAAACACTACCACGATGTGGAAACCCAACCAGCCAGGCAGCGCCACCCCGAACCCGACCAGCGAACCCCAGCGGCCCGCCGCCCCGACCACTCCGGCCTTTGAGCCTGCCGCCCGTACCGCGACCGGCGCAAGCACCCAGGCCTCGGCCGGCGAGCAGGCTACCATCGGCAAGAGCCTCGTGATCAAGGGCGAGGTCTCGGGCTCCGAATCACTCTACATCGACGGCAAGATCGAAGGCACCATTAACCTGCCTGGCAACCGCGTGACCGTAGGCCGCAATGGCCAGGTCTCGGCCAACATTACCGCGCGCGAGATCGTCGTGCTTGGCAAGGTCCGCGGCAACATGGCGGCATCTGACCGCGTCGATATTCGCAGTGAGGGTTCGCTCACCGGCGACGTCGCCGCGCAGCGTATTTCGATCGAAGACGGCGCCTTCTTCAAGGGCGGGATCGACATCCGCAAGCCCAATGGCGACACCAAGCCTGTCACGGCAGCCGAGCCGGTCAAGGTCGGCGTCTAGCTCTCAACCAGCTAAGGTATCTGCTTATGCAAAGCGAAAGGCCCCGGTCAAACAGCCGGGGCCTTTCGCTTTGAGGGCGGGGTCATCCTGGCAGCAGCGAGATTAAATGCGCGTGCACGATGAAACGCTTCGGCGCGGCACCGATGTAGTGGAACGGATAGCAGGTGATCAGCACGAGTGATGGCGTGTCGACTGTTTCCAGGACCCGCACGGCGTCCGGCAGAACGATCTCGGTTGAGTCCACCTGGTAGCGGTAGACTCCGCGAGTGCTCGTCACGCGTATCTCCATGCGTGGCA
This sequence comes from Candidatus Babeliales bacterium, assembly GCA_964658255.1. Classification (GTDB taxonomy): domain Bacteria; phylum Acidobacteriota; class Terriglobia; order Terriglobales; family Acidobacteriaceae; genus EB88. Next base: position 5,037 of record CAZZYO010000114.1, on the reverse strand, counting down.
TCACGCTGGCCAGCGAACGCAGGAACGTATCCCGATGCCCAGCCAACGCCATCGTTCCCAGGCCGCCAGGGAGCGCTGTCCGGGGGATGTGCCCGATGCCCCTGGTCAGGCTTGGCGTATCGTCCCCTTCAAAGACCGGCACGGAGAGTGCGAGGGCCGGAATCTCAAGTGTGCCCAGGCGTTCGGCCCCGCTTATCGCCCGCGCCGGCGCAAGTGCAGCGTTTTCCTGCTGCGGCTGGTACCTGGCGGAGGCCGCCACAACTGCCTGCCGCGCGCCGGACCACGCCAGGTAGCGAGCCCTCGCCAGGTAGCCGGCGCACAGCAGAAAAGCCAGCCACAGCGTGGCCTCGAGTACCAGCAGCCCTGACCGACTCTTTGCCGCGACACGCCTGCCCATGTGTTCTCTCGAGGTGCTACCACTGCGCGAGTCACCGATGGTCATCGGGAGGCTCCTCCTAAATCAGGCGGGGATCAGGCGCAGGTAAGGCTGGCCCGCTCGTGAAAGCTCTCACCCAGCCTTCTCACCCTGGGATCAATCCGCAGGTGTCATCCCGAGCGCCGCGAAGGATCTGGGGCTGCCCCTTCTTGCTAACGCCAGGGAAGCACACGCGGATGCCTGGCCCAGGTCTGCGTCGCCACTCACCGTCACACAGTATCTTTCGGGAGATACCTGCGTCCAACGCGTCTATGCGTTCCAGCCAGAACGCGCACAATCGCCTCCGGGTAGAGCACATGTTCGGCCGCCAGGATGCGAGCAGCGAGCGACTGCGCATCGTCGCCGGCTTCGACGGGGACTGCGCGCTGCATCACGATGACCCCATGATCCAGCTGCTCATCCACAAAGTGCACTGTGCAGCCTGCCACCCCCACACCATACTCAAGCGCCTGCTGCTGCGCATCCAGGCCAGGGAATGCAGGCAGCAACGAAGGATGGATGTTCAGGATGCGGTCCGGGTACGCCTCGATAAACGCTGGCGACAACAGGCGCATGTAGCCGGCCAGGCATACCAGCTCTACGCCGTGCTCGCGCAGTTTGGCCAGCATCGCTGCATCATGTTCTGCACGCTTGCGACCCTGTGCTTCCACTGCTATCGCCGCCAGGCCTCTTGCCCTGGCCAAGGCAAGCCCGAGCGCGTCGGCCTTGTTTGACAGCACCAGCGCAATCTCGGCACCGGCTATCTGTCCGTTTGCGATCCCCTCAGCGATGGCAACAAAGTTCGACCCTCGCCCGGAGAGCAAAATTCCAAGCTTTACCGGTCGCGCACTCGTAGCCTCTGATCCGGACACAGCAGTCAAAGCTCCTTCGTTGCACCAGGAATGACAATGATTTGTGAAGCAAGGACTCGTGGCAGCGCGCCATCCTCGGCGTACGTTTTTAGCGCCATGCGCCTCTGCGACAACGGAACGCGCCGCAGGCGCATCTGGCCTGGACGGCTAGTCTACTGGTAGAGGACCTTGCGGTCGCCCTTGACCGTGCGGCCGATGACATAGAACTTTTCGTTTGCGCGCTCGAGCATGGCTTTTACTCGCTTGAACTTCTCGGCTGGCACCACGGCAATCAGGCCGACGCCGCAGTTGAACGTCCGCAGCATCTCGTCCTGCTCCACCGACCCAAGCGCCCGCAGGTGCTCAAAGACCGGCAGCACCGGCCAGGAACCGAGCTGCACGCACGCGCTGATGCCTTTGGGCAGAACCCGCGGTAGATTCTCGGTAATTCCACCCCCGGTGATGTGCGCGAGCCCGGTCACGAGCTCGGCCGCAGTCAGCTTCTTGATCACCGGCAGATAGCTGCGGTGCATCTTCATCAGCGCCGCGCCAGCCTTCTCCTTCAGCGCGTTCACATACTGCTCAGGCTTGTAGCCGGCGACCTCGAAAAACAGCTTTCGCGCCAGCGAATAGCCGTTGGTGTGCAGCCCCGTCGATGGCAGCCCCAGCAGCAGATCGCCTACCTGAATCTCGGAACCTGTGATGAGCCTGGGCCGGTCGACCACGCCTACGATAAAGCCGGCAAGGTCATACTCGCCATCCTGGTAAAAGCCGGGCATCTGCGCCGTCTCGCCGCCGATCAGCGCGCAGCCATTCGCGTGGCAGGCGTCGGCAATGCCGCTGATGATCTTCTCGGCGACGCCGCCTGAGAGGGCACCGGTCGCCAGGTAGTCGAGGAAGAACAGCGGTGTCGCCCCCTGCACCGCGATGTCATTGACGCAGTGGTTTACCAGGTCAGCGCCCACGGTATTGTGGATGCCCAACTCGAAGGCAATCTTCAGCTTGGTGCCCACGCCGTCCGCGCTTGAGACCAGGACCGGCTGCGCGTACTTCGCGGTATCCAGCCGAAAGAGGCCGCCGAAGCCGCCGATCTCGCTCAGCACATGCTTGGTAAAGGTCTTTTGCGCGAGGTACTTGATTCGCTGCTTGGTCCGGTCGCCACTACTGATATCGACGCCAGCCGAGGCATAGGTAGCCGGCTTGTCCAGCTTCGGTATCTCGGCGACCAGTCGCAGCCCGCCCGTGCGCCGCCCAGCACCTGAGGGATGCTTGCCGGGCACTCTCGCGGCGGACTTCCGACCGGGTTTCAGTTCCGTGTCTTCGGGCAAAAAGCGTCCGTTCCCGCTCAAAAGTCTTCCGCGAACGATGCGGCTCACACCGCGGAACCGCTCCAGTCTAGCATCGCGCCAGCCTGCCCTAGGCTTGATGGCTCGCTTACCGTCCGCGAGTCGCCTCTCGACGCTACAATGAGACTGGCTGCATGCCTTGCGAGCCGACGGGGAAGAACACGACCGTCGCCGAGGCACCAGCCATGCGCGTTTGGCTAGAGTGCGCGGAGAGCAGAGAACTCGACCTTGATCATGCGGCATTGGACACACAGCAGGCATACCCCGGCGCACGCGGCGGCGCGCCTCCGCTCGCTCACCCTCTTTGGCATCATTCTTTCAGGCATCGCATGCTTCAGCCTCGCAGCCCCGGCCCAGTCCCAGCCCGGCGCAGTCACGCGCACCTCGCTTGAGGCTGCCAGCGAACCGGGTTCGCAGACAGTCTTCACAGCGCATGTGACGAACATGGCGGGCAACGCGATTGCTGCACCTGGGGATGCAAGCGTCACCTTCGATACGGCGCATGGCTCGCTCGGCGCGGCCCGCCTCGATGACCAGGGAAACGCCACACTGACCGTTACCAGCCTGCCCGCAGACGAGGCTGGTCTACTCGTCCAGGCGACCTACCATCCGTCCGCTGACAAAGCGACGCAGGCCTCGGTTTCGGCGCCCTTTCTTGTCGCCCCTGCGGCGGTTGCGGCGCCGGACTTCACCGTCACGGCCAACCCGGGTACTGTGAGCGCCAAGCAGGGCGGGTACGCTACCACGGCTATCACCGTGACGCCGCTCAACGGCTTCAGCGAGCAGGTCACGCTCTCCTGCTCCAACCTGCCCGCCCAGGTTACCTGCAACTTCTCGCCAGTGATTGAGACCACGGCGAACGGCGCATTTACGAGCACCCTGAGCATCCAGACACAGACTCCTTCGGGTGCCCTGTCACCGCTTGACCTTGGACGCTTGCCCCACACGGCGCTCGCCTGGCTGCTACCCGGAGCCCTTGCCCTGGCTGGGGTAGCTGCTGCCCGGCGACGAGCCTTTCGCGGTGTGGCGCTCGCAGCCCTCGTCGTTGCCACAACACTCGCGGTCGGCGGCTGCTCGCAGCGTTACGGCTATAACCATCACCCGCCGATAGCGACGGTTGGAACGCCTCTGGGCACGTACACCCTCAACATAGCGGCCAGCGGCAACGATGGCAGCGCGGTCACACTGCACAACCTTAACCTCACCCTGCAGGTACAGTAGCCGGCGGGCGAGAGGCAACAGGCGCGTACGGGCTCTACAGGCAGCAGGCCTTTCGCGCCCGTAC
>CAZZYO010000114.1:0-1130 GCA_964658255.1 Candidatus Babeliales bacterium | reverse complement strand
ACGCTGGTGATCCGGAGCGCAGCGGGGGCAGCAGCAAGCATTTGAGAGGCTCGCTCTCCTGCGACCGAAGACGCCAGCGATCTAACGCATGGGCGCTGCCACCATCACCCCGCCCTTGCTCCACAGGTTGTTCATCCCGCGCTCCAGCTTCATCACCGAGCGCGAGCCCAGATCCCGCTCATACATCTCGCCGTAGCTGCCTACGGCTGCAATCACATTGGCTGCCCACGTATCCTCCAGACGCAGGTACGATCCCCATCCACGATGCGTGCCCAGCAGACGCATCACGACAGGATCGTCCGAGCTCTTCATCGCGGCCAGGTTGGTTGAAGTGATGCCACTCTCCTCGGCCTGGATCAACGCCTCGACGACCCAGTTCACAATGGCCGCGAACTCGGGGTCGTCCTGCCGATAGGTCGGCGCCAGCGGATCCTTCGCGATCACATCGGGCAGGATCGCATAATTCTTCGCCATGCCTTTGAAGGCGATCCGCTCGTATCCGAGCTGCGTCAGATCTGCCGAGACCGCAGCACAGTTCCCCGTGATGAACGCCGCTTCCATCTCGCCTTCTTCTGAGAAGGGAAAGACGATCGCCTTGATCTTTTCGCGACCGAGGTATCCCTCCAGCTGCCGCTCGATCTCTGTGCTGCCCAGCGCGCAAATCTTTTTGCCTGCTAAATCCTGCGGCGTGCGTACACCCATCGTCGTGTTGACCATCAACGCCTGCGAATCATGGAGGATCGTCGGCGCAAACTCCAGGCCTGTGTTGGGCATGTTCGACAGGTTTACGGACGCTGTCGCGAGCACTGCATATTTACCTGCCTTGAGGCCTTCCAGCGCATCCGCTTCGTCCCGGTAAGCCGTAATCGTCCACTTCGCATGCGGCCCCAGCACGGCTACGGCGATCGCCTTGCACACGTCGATGTCAAACAGCGAGTGGTTACCGTGCGCGTCCTCCATCGAGTACTCGACTTCTTCGAAATCTACCCCGCAAGCCAGCGACCCCGCCGCACGTATCCTGTCGACCGTCGGCCCGGCGTGAGCGCTCCGCGTTACCAGCAAGCCTGTCAGTACCAACACCAACAGCAGCCATCTCTTCATCATTCACTCCTTCCTTCACCAAAAAGTAG
>CAZZYO010000113.1:0-11957 GCA_964658255.1 Candidatus Babeliales bacterium | reverse complement strand
CGATAACATCCTCGACCTGCGAACCCGTGTCCTGGCAACGCACGGCTATGACGTAGTGTCCACCTTGTCGGTAGATGAGGCCTACTCGCTCTATCAGAAGCAGCAGTTTGCACTCCTGCTGATAGATGTCGAAGGTGATAATCGCATCAAGGCGGCCGAGCGACTATGCCAGGTAGTCAAGAAGGATCGGCCCGGCCAAAAAGTGGCTTTCGTCTGCAACTTCCGCGTTTCTGTTGAGAGTGACTGCCCGGACGAGATTATCCGCAGCGAATTCAATCCCGCAGCCTTTGTCCGCGGAGTTCACCAACTGCTCGAATAGGCCCCGGGCTGCATGGAATTGCGTCTCCGCTTGAGATACTGAAAGCAGTCTTTGACTTACCAAGTAGCGCGCGCCACTCCGAACTTTCGGGGTGGCTTTTTACTTTTGGGCCTCAGGCGGCAAATAGCAGCCGGCGAGGATTTGAGGAGATGCAGCATGGTTCACGATGATTTTTTACGGAGGGCTGAGGCGGCCGCTCGGGCCGCCGGCCACCTTTTTCCAGAGTACGCAGCCTGCGAGGCGGCGCTTGAGTCTGGCTGGGGGATGTCAGGCCTGGCGGCACAGGCGAACAATCTCTTTGGGCAAAAGCAGTCTCATCCTCCCCGCGCAGGGTGCAAGACGCTCACCCTGCCGACGCGGGAGTTCCTGCATGGAAGCTGGGTGACGGTGCAGGCCAACTGGGTATGTTTTCCTGACTGGGCCGCGTGCTTTGCCGCGCGCATGGAGATCCTGAAGGCGCTGGCCGCGAGCCACCCGGCCTACAAGGCGGCGCTTGCGGCGGACAGTGGTGCGGCCTTCGTCACCGAAGTTTCCCAGACCTGGTCCACAGATCCGCAAAGGGCCGGCAAGGTGCTTTCGCTGTTCGACCTGCACAAAGAGGCCTTCGACGCGCCGCTGGCGGGTTGAGGTGCTGTCGGTTCTGGCCACCTGGCGCGCCCACGCTCAGGTGGCTGCCGGCTGGACTTCCCTGACAGGTTGCGCACGCGGCGGGGTGGCCTTGAGCTCCTGCTTCAGAGTGGCCTCGCGGATGGGCTTTTCGTGGAGCAGGAGTTCGGTTGCCTGCAGGTGTGGGTTTGCGTGGAACCAGCGCTGAGCCGTGTTTTCTTCGAGCAGGTTCAGGATGGCAAGCAGCGCCATGCCCTGGTGGTGGGCCATCCATTCGCGGACCAGCACTGGCTCCCGGGGTGAAGCGGCGTAGTCGGCAGCTTCGTAGAGGCCGTAGGCGCCCATCCAGCCCAGCTTGACCATGCGACGGATGTTCTCAATCGCTGCCAGGGGGTCGATACCCAGGGCCAGGTAGCTCGAGTAGGGACTGACGATCGGGCCTGCATCCGCGTCCCATTTCAGCGCGATCTCGGGGATGCCGAAGGCGTGATAGTGGTAGTGGCCGGCGTCGTCGGTTTGCGCCTGGCCGGATTCAGAGATACCCCAGGGGATACCAAGGCGCTTGCCAAACGCGCGTTGGATCGCGACCACGCCAGACAAGGTACGCGCCATCAGGGTGTCCGGGTAGCTTCGCATCCAGAGCGAGGGCATCAGGTATTCAAACATGGTGCCGGTCCAGGAGAGCAGAACTGCCCGCCCAAAGGCCATGGTGTGGGTGCGGCCCAGCTTGAACCAGCTTTGCTGCGGCATCTCGCTCTTGGCAATGGCGAGGAAGGCCGCAATGCGCGCCTCTGAGGCAAGCATGTCATACGACGCCTGGTGCACCTCTCCCGAGGCAAGCTCAAAACCAATCGACAGCAGCTGGCGATCTTTCTGCACAAGGAAGGCAAAATCCATGGCGTTGGCGAGGCGAAACGCTTCGTCCGAGCAGCGCTCAAGCGTTTGCACAAGTACGGCGAGCCGCTGGCGAGCTGCAGGCAACAAGGCACGGAGCTGCTCACCCAGTACGATCGCCTGCGGACCCTCTGCGCCCGCTATGGATTGCGTCGCCCAGTTACGCGAGAGCTGGCCTTCAAGCTGGTCCACGAACTCGACCATGCGGGCGACACAAGGGAAGGCGAGACCATCCTTCAACGCGAGAGCTGGGATCTGGCGCAGCGGGGCGAACTGCGGAAGCAGCCAGGGCGTCAGCTCGCGGATGACGGCGGCGATGGCGCGGATGCGGGTGTGCTGTTCCTCAATCCACCAGGCGGTTTCGCTCTCAGGCGCGAGGGCAGGTGCGGCGGGCAGCGTGGATGCCTGCTCGAGAGTCCAGGCGATCCAGGTGTCCATCGTCTCGGTCGGCCAGACGCCGGGATCATGGACGCTCCAGCCGCCGATATCGCCGCGCGGCAGGGTAAGCTTGGTGGCGACCCCTTCGGTCAGCTCAATCTCGGTCCGCAGGCCCGCGAAGAGTGTTGGCGATAACAGGTGTCGCTCAAGCAGCTCAGCCGCCCCGGTACGCAGCGTGTAGAGCGAGGCGGCAAAGTTGCCGCTGTCCACCGAAGAGACGGTGATGGGCTGAAGCGGCTCAAGCGTGCGCGTGTTGTACCAGTTGTACAGGTGCCCGCGATGCTTCTCCAGGTGATCAAGCGTCGCGAGCGTGCGGCTGGTCAGGTCAGCAAACTCCGGGATGGTGAGGTAGCCAAGTTCAACGGCTGCCTGCCGGGCGTTCAGCAGCAGGCCAAGGTTGGTGGGCGAGACGCGCGCTGCCTCAAACAGCCCCTTCTCCTCCACGTTATCGGGGATGAGGAAGTGGTGCTCGGCACTGCCGAACTGGTAGAAGTAGCGCCAGATGCGCAGAGCGTGCTGGCGAAGCATGCGGCTCTCGTTTGCAGCGAGAGCGCGGTGCTCTTCACGCGGCGGAGCGTTGAGCCAGGCGGTCAGCGCGCCCGCGCAGGCCCAGACCAGCAGGATCGGCAGCGCGACTGGCAAGGCAGGCCGACGCACCAGGAAGAGTACCGCTCCTACTGCCAGGGCGAAAAGCGGGGTAAACGAGAGGTAGCGGTCAACCGGAGTCACCTTCTTCGTGCCGGCTTCTGCCTGTGCTGCCGTCTCCCACTCGAGCAGCCGCTGGCCTGTGACAAAGCGGCGCACAAGCGCGCGCAGGATGGCGTCAAGCGAAAGCATGGTCGAGTGCGGCAGAAATGCAAGTGAGAGCAGGGTCAGAAATGATCCCTGTCCGAGCCCGACAAAGGCGTCGCGCACCACGCCCGGCTGGTCTGAGGCCAAAGCGCGGCCGAGCGAGAAGACTAGTTGCACGAGCGTCGGCAGAAACATAAGCAGGAGCGTGGCAAGGGTCCAGTAAAGCGGCCCGCCCGGCAACCAGAGCCAGCCCGCGATGAGCAGCAGCATGGTGAAGGGCTCCACCAGCGAGCGGCGCAGGTTATCGAAGATCTTCCAGCGCGAGATGGTCGAGATAGGGTTGCGCACCCTGCGACCGGACTCGTCCGGCACCGAGGCAAAGAGCCACTGGGCAATCTGCCAGTCGCCGCGCACCCAGCGATGCTTGCGCTTGGTGTAGGCGCTGTAGTGCGAGGGATAGTCGTCGATGACCTCGATATCGGTGGCCAGGCCCGCACGAGCGTAGGCTCCCTCGATCAGGTCATGCGAGAGCAGGGCATTGCGGGGAAAGCGGCGGTCAAGCACGGCGTGCAGCGCATCGACCTCGTAGATGCCTTTCCCGGTGAAGATCCCCTCGCCATACAAATCCTGGTAGACGTCGGAAACAGCGCGCGTGTAAATGTCAAAGCCGGTCTGGCCAGAGTAGAGCGCAGCCAGGCGCGAGCGCGAGGCAGATGCGACGCTTACGCCAACACGCGGCTGCAGAATGCCGTACCCCTCCGTCACGATGCGGGTCTTCGGGTCGATAATGGCGCGGTTAAGCGGGTGCGCCATGGCGCCGATCATGCTTTGGGCCGTGCCGCGGGGCAGCTGCGTGTCCGAGTCAAGCGTGATGATGAACTTCACGCCCCGAACCGCATCAACATTGCCGGCCTTGACTGCAAAGGCGTCGAAGGCTCCATTCAAGTATTTGTTCAGGTCGAGCAGCTTGCCGCGTTTGCGCTCCCAGCCCATCCAGACACCCTGCCGCGCATTGAAGATGCGGTGCCGGTGGAAGAGCGCAAAGCTGCCGCCCTGCCGACCATTGGCGCCTGCTGCATAGCGGGTGTTGAGCTCGTCGATCAGCTTGACTGCCAGGTCGACCAACGGATCCCGGTCAGCTTCGCGCGGCTTGGTGATCGCGTCCGGCAGGTCGGTGATCAGCGCGAAGTGCAGATTCGGGTCCTGGTTAGCGAGATAGCGCACTTCAAGGTCGGCGACCAACTCGCGCAGCTGCTTTTCTGACAGCAGCAGCGTCGGTACGGCGACCAACGTGGCGAACTGCGCGGGAATGGCCTTGCTGAAGTCGAGCTTCGGGAGCGCATGCGCCTCAAAGATCGCGGTGACGGTGTTGTTCAGCAGGTCTACCGCGCCCTGGGTCACCGGCAGCAGCAGCAGCGCGAAGGCCGCCATCAGTGCGAGGAATGACGACGCGTGGGGAATCAGCGGCAGCAGGATGCCCGCGATCAGGATGACGGAGATGATCTCGATCGGCGCGATGTAGAAGAGGTCAGCATCGCGACGCGCGGCGATCCGCAGACGGTCCAGCAGGGGCGGCCGGTAGCCGATGCGCTGCGAGAGCTGCTCGGCGCCGCGGTCGACCAGGTAGTAGCCTATGTGGGCGCGACGAAGGTAGAGGCGCCGGTCATCGTCGGGGCGCAGGTGGGCTTCGCGGGCAAGCTCAAGAGCCTTCTGTGCGACCTCAATCTCGGTGAATTCGGAGTACCGGGCAAGCGAGGCCACGCGCTTGCGGTAGGCCTCGCGGCTGTCGAAGTCCATCAGCGCGTAGGCGCCGGCTGGGTCCTGCTGCAGTGCTGTGTCGAAGAGGATCAGCGGCTCGGCGACGATTGACCAATCGGCATACCCGAGCGTGCGCATGCTCTTGATCGCGTTCGCGATCCCGGGGCGGAGCTCTCCTGCCTGCGCAGGAAGACCCTGCGCGTCTGCCATCACCGACTCGAGCAGGTGAAACTTCATCGCTGTAGGCAAGGACCACAACTCGTCGAGCGTGAGCGGCTCTACTGCCTGCGCTTCGAGCAGGTAGATCCTGAAGGCATCGGCATCCCAGGCTTGCGAAATCGCACGGAAGTAGTCGGCTGCGACCTGGACGATGCGAAGCTGCTGCGACTCGTTTTCGCCCGCGAGGCGAGGCAGGCGTTCGAGGAGGCGGCGTCCGGAGAGAGCCTCATGGACGGCAGACCGGAGCAGGCGGGTGTTTTCCCGGATCTCCAGGTAGGGATCAGACGCATCGCCCGGGGCAGCAGGGGAGGCGTCAACGCGCGCGACCAGGGCATCGAGCGCAGCCGTGGCCGCGCGTGCTCGCTCAGAGAAGCCGCTGCCGCCCGAGGACCGGTGCATGGCGCTCCAGCCTTGCGCAGCCGCGCGTGCCTGCCTCGCCAGTAGATCCGCTGACCAGGTGCGTGTCTCTCCCGGCGAGGCAGGCTTTGCGCCGACGGCCGCGTCGATTGCGCCATGCAAAGGGTGCAACTGGTTCAGTGCTGCAGGCTCATCGCTCATTCCACTTCCAGGGCTGCTTGTATTTGTCTCGATGATACCCGTGCCTGCTGTTCTCTTTCCCTCGAAGCCAGAGGGCTAGCGATAGCTCGCCGCCTGCATCTCGAACATCTCTGCATACTGCCCCCCACGGGCGATCAGCTGCGCGTGGTTGCCTTCTTCGACCAGCTGGCCGCCCGCGAGCACGACGATTCGGTCCGCCATGCGAACGGTCGAGAAGCGGTGCGAGATCAAGAGCGCCATCTTGCCCTGGGTCAGCTCGGCGAAGCGCTCAAAGACCTCGAGCTCTGAGCGTGCGTCCAGCGCCGCAGTCGGCTCGTCCAGGATCAGCAGCTGCGCATCGCGCAGGTAGGCGCGAGCCAGCGCAATCCGCTGCCACTCGCCCCCGGAGAGGTCCACGCCGGACTCAAAGCGTCGACCGAGCATCTGGTCGTAGCCGCCGGCAAGCTTTGCGACCACGCTTGCAGCCAGGCTCTTCTGCGCTGCATCGATCAGGTCAGCCTCGCTGTGTTCAATCTCGACCCGGCCCACCCCGATGTTCTCGCGGACCGTCATCTCGTAGCGCATGAAGTCCTGGAAGATGACGCCCATCTCCTGGTGCAGGTCGTCCAACGCGTACTCGCGCAGATCGACCCCGTCGAGCAGGATCTGGCCTTCCGTCGGGTCGTACAGGCGAGTGATCAACTTCACGACGGTCGTCTTGCCCTGGCCATTCTCGCCGATCAGCGCGATCCGCTCGCCGGGGCGCAGGGTGAAGTTGAAGTTCTTGAGCACGCGGCGCGTCGTCCCGGGGTAGGCGAAGCTGACGTTGCGGAACTCAAAACCCTGGCGGATCGGCCGCGGAACCTTTAGCCCGTCGGGCTTCGAAACCACGATCGGCTGCATGTCAAAGAACGCGATCAGGTCAGTGAGGAAGAGCGCCTGGTCGGCGATGCCGGAGGCAAGCGAGAAGACCTGCTGCAAGGCGGCCTGGGCCTGCTGCACGGACCCGGTGATGAAGGCGAAGGTGCCGATATCGTACCCGCCGTGGATCGCGCGCCAGATCACGTAGACGTACGAGCCGTAGTAGCCGCCGTTGCTGATGATGGCGAAGATCGAGCCCCAGAAGAGACGGGAGCGGGAGAGCGCGATGTTCTCGTGGTAGATCGCCTCGGAAAGGCGGGCGAAGCGATCCGTGAAGTAGTTGCTGAGGTTGAAGAGCTTGAGTTCCTTGGCTGCTTCTTTCGACCCACCCACCTGGCGAAGGTAGTCCATCTCGCGCTTGGCCGGGGTCTGCCGGAAGTTCTTGGCGTAGCCGAGAAAGGCGAAGTGTGTCTCACCCAGGAACGAAGGCACAACCGCCAGGGCGAGCAGCAGCAGCAGGACGGGCGCCTTCCACAGCAGCACGCTTGAGAAAAGCAGCGTCGTGAGCACCTGCTGGATCAGCTGGCCCATCATCTGGATCATGGCCAGGCGGTCGGTCGCCTGCACCCGGGCGCGCTCCAGGCGATCGTAGTATTCAGGGTTTTCGTAGGTGGTCAGGTCAAGCTGCGCGGCCTGCCGCATGACCCGGATGGACACATGGTGCGTGTAGCGATCGGCCAGCAGCGAGTCACAGTAGGTGATAATCCGGGAGATGATGCCCGTGCCCACAACCACCGCAACTTCAGACCCTACAAACGCCCAGAAGTGCGTTGGCACGCCTTCATGGCGGATCGCCTGCTCCACGCCATTGATGATGTTCTTCGCGATCCAGGCGCCAAGCAGCGGCCCGGCGGCAACAAGCACCCGCAGCACCAGCCCCCAGGTGACAACCGCCGGGCCAGACTCCCATAAAATGTGCAGCACGGGGGGGACATTGCGCAGTGCGCCCACGCGCTCGGCCCAGGCGCTCTGTGTATTTGCAGTCTCGGTCATGTTGTTCTAGAAAAGCTGCGCTCTGCTGAGGTGAATTGGGTGGACAGCTCTGTCGAAGCTTTGTGCTCCGACGGCAGCTGCGTGAAGAGGGACTCCTCTGATGCTAACGGAACGCCATGCGCCGTGAGTGCATCCTGGTGTGCGACAAGCCGATGGCCGTGCATTTATGTGACAAGGCAGATGCCATCTATGCCAGAGTGGGTTGTGGGCAGTACAGGAGATCAGGGGTATATGGAGGATCGCAGTTACGATTGCGTCGTTGTCGGCGCCGGTGTTGCGGGGCTCGCAGCTGGTCGTGCGCTCGCCGAGGCGGGGCAACGCGTCCTGGTGCTTGAAGCGCAAGGCCGTGTGGGTGGGAGGCTGCTTACGGTGCACGTCCAGGGCGAGGAGACGCCCATCGAGCTGGGTGCGGAGTTCGTGCATGGGCAGCCGCCGCAGCTTGTCGCGCTGCTTGAAGAAGCTGGGCTTGCCAGCTACGAGACCGGGGGCCAGGACTGGCAGTACGTTGGTGGAGAGCTTCGCGAGGCCGCGGGTGACGACGATAGCCCATTCGCGCTGCTCGAGGAGCTGAGCGAAGAAGCACCGGACCAGACCTTTGACAAGTTTCTTGCCGAGCGCCAGCCAGCAGAGGGTGTCGCGCGGCGGGCGCGCCGTTATGTAGAGGGCTTTAACGCTGCCGATGCCGGGCGGATTGGCACGCGCGGGCTGGCCCGGCAGCAGGCGGCGGAAGACGGGATCGAAGGCGACCGGGCCTGGCGTTTGCAGGGCGGGTACGCAGGAGTGGCGGAGTACCTGCGCGACCGGGCAGTTGCCGCCGGAGCTACGGTGCTCCTGGAAACGCCGGTGCAGGAGATCGCCTGGCAACGGGGAGAGGTTGCAGTCTCGGCCGGGATGCGAAGGTTCAAGGCCCGGCGCGTGATTGTCACCGTGCCGCTCGGGGTGCTGCAGTCCGGACGCCTGCGCTTGACGCCGACGCCGGAGGAAGCGATGGAGGCCGCGCAGTCGCTGGCCGCCGGCGCCGTGCAGCGGATCGTGCTTCAGTTCCGCGACCAATTTTGGGAGGAGAAGGCGCCGGGCATGCGCTTCCTGTTTACTGATGGGGAGTCTCCGTCTACCTGGTGGACCTCGTCGCCGCGGGCGAGCACCTTGCTGGTCGGTTGGATGGGTGGGCCAAGGGCTGCCGCTGCTGACCTTGCAACGCTTCAGGCGGGTGCGCTGCGGTCGCTGGAGCGCATCTTCGCTTTGCCTGCGGGCACTCTGGAAAGTGAGCTGGTCAGCTTTCATCAGCATGACTGGCAGAGTGACGCATTCGCGCTCGGCGCGTACAGCTACGCGCCTGCCGGCGCGGGTGAGGCAGCGGCGACGCTGGCGCGGCCGGTCGAGGGGACGGTCTACTTCGCGGGCGAGCACACGGATACGACTGGTCACCCGGGAACAGTGCACGGGGCGCTCGGGTCGGGACTGCGTGCAGCCGCGCAGGTGCTGGCTGACTGCTGAGGCACGTGTGACCACGCTTAAATAGGTACACGGCGGCCTCTGTAGAGCAGAGGGCGGCGGCTGCCGCTCATCCTTCACTTCGTTCAGGATGACGCCAGGCACTGTGTTCGGCATGACCTCCAGGAGCAGGTGCGCCCTCCCGCCAGTCAGCTCCAACCGCTGCAAAAACCTATTTGCCGGTGCCCGACGGCGGGCTGACAGGTCCGACGCTCACCCAGGGCTTGCCCTCAAAGCCGTTATGCCAGACCGAGACCATCCTGCGCGTATCGCCGACCGTGCGTGCAGGGTCGCCTGTGACCAGCAGGAAGTCTGCTTTCTTTCCCGCAGCCACCGTGCCGGTCTGCTTGTCGATGCCGAGGATCATGGCGTTGTTGGCGGTTGCGCACCTCAGCGCCTGGATCGGCGTAAGACCAGCCGAGACCATCAGTTCCAGCTCCCGGTGCTCGGCGTAGCCTGGCAGCCGTACCGCGTTCGCGCCTGAATCGGTTCCGAAGCCGACATGCACGCCCGCCTCATACAAACGTTTCAGGTTCTTCTTCGCCATGGCGAAGTCGGCCCGATGGCGCGCCGTGTTCGGATCAGCGGCCACCTTCTTGCGATACGCATCCGACCGAAGCAGGGCCAGCTCTGCAGGGGAGGTCGCCCGGATCAGGAACGGGTCGTTCAGCATCTCGGGGTGGTCGGCGAAGACGAAGAAGCTCTCGTCCACTGTCAGCGTCGGCAGGTACCAGGTACCATGCTGCTTCATCAGGCGGATCAGCTCCGCATCCACCTCCTTGTCGCGGACGCTATGCGCCAGTACATCCACCCCGGAGCTCACCAGCGCCTTTGCGTCGTCGAGATAGAACATGTGTGCCGCGACCGGGAGATGCTGCTTGTGGGCTTCGTCGATGACAGCGGTGTAGATCTCAGGCTTCATCTTGGGGTTGGTGCCGTAGAGGTCGTCGACCCAGATCTTGATGAAGTTGGTATGGCGCGCCGCGGCTGCGTCTACCGCCTTGCGGGCTTCATCGGGCGTCTTCGGCTGGTCCAGCTGGTCGTCCCCGTGCTTGATCGGCGGCGCGCCGCCCTCCACGCCGATGCCGTGATCAGCGACAAAGACAGTCGCACCGTCCAGGGTGCCGGCCTTCTGCTGCTCCTGCACGCGGTAGATCAGATCACGGTTGAGCCCCAGCGACAGCGTGTCCAGCACGCCGTAGTGCTCATACTGGCGCAGCTCGGCAAGCGCGTTGGGCACCGTGTAAAAGGTCGAGCTGTTCTCGGTTCCGTCGACCAGGGCCAGGTGTCCATGCGCGTTGATCAACCCCGGCAGCATCGTCATGCCCGTCGCGTCGATGCGGCGGCCGCTGGCGGGCAGCTTCAACCCGGTGCGGGCGGGCGAGATGGCCTGGATCGACCCGTCTTCGACGATGACGGTCATGTTCGCCTGCGGAGCGCGTCCAGTTCCATCGATCAGCCGGACATGCTCAAGGACAACGGCCTGCGCGTACGCGAGGGGCTGGGCCAGGAACATGCAGGCGCCCAGGCAGGTGAGCGCGAACGGGCGAGCAACGGCTGCGAACGAGCGAGGCATAAGCATCTCTGCTCAGACGCGCCAGGAAGGCGAGGGGTGGTGTGGACATGGGACCGGTCCGGCAGATATCGTTCCCTCGAAGGAGAACTACTCTGCCTATGCTCTGGAAAGTCGCTGCCGCTGCCGCCTTATGTCTTGTGCCCTCTGTCACGCTCGGCCAGACCACCCTTGCCGCCACCCCCCCGATGGGCTGGAACAGCTGGAACCACTTTGCCGGCAAGGTGACCGACGCGGATGTGCGCGGGGCCGCAGACGCGCTGGTGGCCAATGGCATGCGCGATGCCGGCTACCTCTACGTCAACATCGATGACACCTGGGAGGCCAAGGAGCGGGACGCCAGGGGCAACATCCAGTCCAACGAAAAGTTCCCGGACATGAAAGCGCTGTCTGATTATGTCCACTCCAAGGGGTTGAAGCTCGGCATCTACTCTTCGCCTGGACCGTATACCTGCGCGCACTATGTGGCCAGCTACAAGCACGAGAAACAGGACGCGAAGACCTACGCCGCCTGGGGCATCGATTACCTGAAGTACGACATGTGCTCCTATGGACACATCATTGAGCAGAAGGCGGGCAAACAGGCTGGCGCCGATGCCCCGAACGCGGCCAAGCGGTATGCGATGGACAAGGCTGCCTACGACAAGATGCACAAGGCACTCGCCGCGACCAAACGGCCAATCGTCTACTCGCTGTGCCAGTACGGCTGGGATGACGTGTGGAAGTGGGGACCGGAGGTAGGCGCTAACCTGTGGCGGACCACCGGCGACATCAACGACACCTACGCACGGATGGCGGAGATCGGCTTTGGCCAGGCTGGGCTGTCGAAGTACGCCGGGCCCGGCCACTGGAACGACCCGGACATGCTCGAGGTGGGTAACGGCGGCATGACGACGGACGAGTACCGGACGCACATGAGCCTCTGGGCGATCCTCGCAGCGCCGCTGCTGGCGGGCAATGACCTGAGCAAGGTCTCCCCGGTTGATCTCGCGATCCTGACCAACAAGGACGTGATCGCGATCGACCAGGATGCGATGGGCAAGCAGGGAGATCGCGTATCGGCTGAAGGGCCTGCGGAGATCTGGTCGAAGCCGCTCTCCGGCGGGGCGCAGGCCGTGGGCTTGTTCAACCGTTCGGCTGAGCCGCGGCCGATCACGCTTGACCTGTCGAAGATCGGTGCCAACTCGGCAGCGACCGTGCATGACGTGTGGGCTGGAGCAGACGTAACGTCTACAGGCGGCAGTTATTCGGCAACTGTCCCGGCGCATGGCGTGGTGCTGTTGCGAGTCGGACAGTAAAATCCGGCAGTCCCCAGGGCACCAGGCAAGCGGGCTGCTGCCGCCGCGCCTGGTGCCCTTGGTACCGCATCTGCCAATATTGTTTCGCTTAAGCATGCTCTTGGGACTCAAACCA
>CAZZYO010000112.1:7861-11975 GCA_964658255.1 Candidatus Babeliales bacterium | reverse complement strand
TAAAGCATGTGGGGCTCAGCGCAGCCGAGGTGCTCGCGGCTGAGCTACCAAAGCAGATTGCTGCGATCTTTTGGGCAAAGAACATGTACTGGCGCGCAGACAAGCCGGAGCGCTATGTGCGTCCAGTCAAGTGGCTGCTCGCCTTGCTTGACCATGCGATCCTGCCTGTCGAGTTTGCTGGCGTGCATGCGGCCAACCTGACCTACGGCCATCGCGTGTTGCACGGGCGCGCCGCGGTCACGGTGAATCATCCGCGTGAGTACGCGGACGCGCTCAGAGCTGCGCACGTGCTGGCCGATGTCGCTGTGCGTCGCCAGTGCATTCGCAAGGCGCTCGATCATGCAACGCGGACAGTTACAGATGCCCGCTGGCGCGAAGACGAGCCGCTGGTCGAGACAGTGACGCACCTGACCGAGTGGCCATCGGTCGTGCTCGGCAGCTTTGAGCCAGGGTATCTGTCCTTGCCTGAGGAAGTGCTGGTCACGGTCATGCGCGACCACCAGAAGTATTTCGCTGTCGAGGATAAGTCAGGCAAGCTTGCTCCGTACTTCCTAGCGGTGCTAAACACGGAAGCTGACGAGGCTGGCCTCGATGTTATCCGTCACGGGAACAAACGCGTGTTGCGCGCCCGCTTCAATGACGCGCGTTTCTTCTGGGACTTTGATCAGAAGATTCCGCTTGACGATCGCGTGGAGCTGCTCAAGTCGGTCACCTTTCAGAAGGACCTCGGCGATTACTACGTCAAGTGTGAGCGCACTGCTGCGATTGCTGGCAGGCTTTCAGAGATAGCGAACAATCGAGGAGTGCAGGTAGATACCGCGAGCCTGATGATGGCAGCACGGCTGGCAAAGACAGACCTCACCTCAGAGTTAGTCAAGGAGTTTACTGAACTCCAGGGAATCGTCGGCGGCCTGTATGCGCGTGCGCAGGGCTGCAGCGAAGGCGTCGCGCAGGCCATTTACTGGCAGTACCAGCCCGCTTCGTCAACCGATCCCATCCCGCGGACGGTAGAAGGCCAGCTTCTGGGTCTAGCCGATCGCATCGGAACAGTTGTGGACATGTTCGTGCAGGGCTTCGCTCCCACCGGCTCCAAGGATCCATATGCCCTGCGTCGCTCCGCGAATGCGATCGTGATGATCCTCGCGCAGTCCGACCTCCGTCTCCAACTGGATGAAGTGATCCATGCCGCTGTTACTGACGCAAAGGCAGGTGAGCAGGAAGACCGGCTGCAAACCATCACCAGCTTTTTCGCGGAGCGAGTAAGTTTTTATCTTCGCGATGTGAGCCGCATGCCCTATGACGTGGTTGCGGCTGTGCTTGCGTCCCGGGCGGGCGGGAGTGTTGCCGACCAGGAGGCGCGGGCGCGGGCGCTTTCACTCGTGCGCGACTCTGAAGATTTCCTCGCCATCTCCACCGCATTCAAACGCAGCAAGAACATCCTTCGCCAGGCTGCGGAAAAAGGCATGGCAGCTGATCAGACCACAGTGCTGCCCGAAGTTCTTGTCGACCCCTTCGAGCGATCTCTGTGGCATGCGGCTCAACAGATTGGCCCACAGGTAGAACAATTGCGCCAGCAACGCGATTACCCCCACGCATTGGCGCAGATCGCAACTCTCCGCCCGCATGTGGACCTGTTCTTCGAAAAGGTGATGGTCATGGTCGACGATCCGGCGGTCCGCTCAAACCGGCTTGCATTGCTGGCAATCATTGTTGGTGAGTTCTCCCGCATCGCAGACTTCTCCGAGATAGTGGTACCAGGAGCATGACAGTGTTGCGTAGACTCCACGGCTTACTAGCGAAGGCCGCCTGCCTGCTCACTGCAATCAGCGCCTGCGCACAAACAGCCCCGACATTACAGCTTGCGTCGCTCGGCGACTTCAAGCTGGAGGGCGGCTCCACCATTCGCGACTGCAAAGTCGGCTACCGCACCTACGGCCGGCTGAACGCCGATAGGTCGAACGCTATCATTTTCCCGACCTGGTTTACCGGCCGCAGCGGTGACCTGGGCGCGCTGATTGGTCCGGGCAGGATCGTGGACGACAGCAAGTACTTCATCATCGTGGTCGACTCGCTTGGCGATGGCGTCTCCTCCTCACCGTCGAACAGCACAGCACAGCACGGGATCGACTTTCCTGCATTCACCATCCATGACATGGTCGTAGCCGAGCATCAGTTCATCACAGATACGCTTCACCTCACGCACCTTCATGCGGTGATGGGTATCTCGATGGGTGGCATGCAGACCTTTGAGTGGGCGGCGAGTTTTCCCGGCATGAT
Organism: Candidatus Babeliales bacterium; assembly: GCA_964658255.1. Lineage (GTDB taxonomy): Bacteria > Acidobacteriota > Terriglobia > Terriglobales > Acidobacteriaceae > EB88. Next base: position 9,698 of record CAZZYO010000112.1, on the reverse strand, counting down.
GGACCTCGCGGTGCCGATCGTCGGCACGCCGCAGCAAAGCTCGTACGACCTGCTGCTGTGGAATGCGGAAAAGGTTGCGCTCCAGACTGACCCAGCCTGGCAGGGCGGACACTACACACGGCGCCCCACGCTGCCAATGGTCGCCTACCTGCACGAGATGAATCTTTCCACGCCTGCATTCCGCGTCGAACACACGACACGTGAGCAGTTCTCCGACTACTTTAAGCGCATCGGAACACAAAATAACATCGGCTTTGATGCAAATGATTATCTCTATCAATTGAACGCGATGATCTCGCACGACATCGCGCATGGCGGCACCTTGGAGGCCGCAGCGGCTAGGATCCGCGCAAAAATGCTGATCATCAACGCGAGGCAGGATCACATGGTCGACCCGCTCCCCGCCCTTGGCTTTGCGAAACTGGTCCATGCGGAAACGCTGGTGCTGGAATCAGACTGCGGCCACATGTCCCCTGGCTGCGAGATCGGCAGGGTCTCGCCGGTTGTGGACCGCTTCCTCGGTCAGCGCTAAGGCGCAGGCGCGCATGCAGCAAAAGTAAGGTGCTCGGCAGGGCTGTTTGTCTCCTTGCGCCACTGCTCGAAGAGCCGCCCGTAGCTTACGGTTGAAAGCGCGGAAGCCGGCACACCGAGCCTGCTCGCGACCTCGTCGATCCAGGCCTCCGGGCCCTCGAGTTCTGCAAACACTCCTACCGGGGTGCAGTCTACAACGCAATGTCCCGTCTCGTCGGCGTACTCGGTGCGCCACTTCTCGTAGATAAAGGTCTCCACATAGCCAAGGTTGCGAAACACCGTCGCCAACGCTTCACCATCTGCGACCTCTGTCTCTGTCTCGATGCGATGCTTGTGGCGCTCGCCGGGGTCGTGATCATCCGGCAGGCGTTTGTGCGTGAGCACCCAACGGTGACCATACTGGCGAATGCGCAGCACACTGTGTCGCGCACGCAGTGTGTGCTCTGGTGTGTCATAGAGCGTGTTGCGTTCAAAGGTGCTCGGCGTAACTTCGCGGAACCCAACCGCCTCCAGTTTTAGAGCGAGGGCAGCCTGGTCGGCGACGGCAAACTTGACTTCTATTTCTACAGCGCTCATCTGCTCAGGGTACCGCGATCGGTGCTTGCCTGCGCGGAAAGCATTGCTGCCACACCGTCATAATGGAGAGATGAAGCTTGCAACCAAGCGGCTGTATGCCAGCGCTGGCCAGCCGTACTCGCCCGATCTCGAACGCGCCGCGGCAATCCTGCGCCGTGGTGGCACTGTTGCCTTCGCAACAGAGACGGTCTACGGCCTGGGCGCAAATGCGCTTGATCCGTCTGCTGTGGAGGGCATCTTTGTTGCAAAGCAGCGTCCGTCATGGGACCCGCTCATTGTGCACGTCGCGGACGTAGCCATGCTGGGCGAAGTGGCCGCCGAAATCCCGCCGGCCGCCGCCGCTTTCATGGCGAAACTCTGGCCGGGCCCGCTTACCCTGCTTGTTCCACGCGGACCCCGGGTGCCTGACGCCGTGACAGCTGGCCGCTCGCTCGTCGGCGTGCGCATGCCGGCGCACCCTGTAGCGCTTGCGCTGATTCGCGCAGCCGGGGTGCCCGTCGCCGCGCCCAGCGCCAACCTCTTCGGCCACGTGAGCCCGACCACTGCCGAGCACGTCGCAGCTGATCTGGATGGGCGCATCGACGCCATCCTTGACTCTGGCGAGACGCTGCATGGATTGGAGTCTACCGTCGTCGATGCCAGCGTTGAACCGTGTCTCATCTATCGCCCGGGTGCGGTCACGATCGAGCAGTTGCGCGGCGTCTGGCCCACAACCGAGGTTTATGTCGAT
>CAZZYO010000112.1:0-7851 GCA_964658255.1 Candidatus Babeliales bacterium | reverse complement strand
GCGCTTGCCTCGCCGGAGCCGCAGGCACTGCCATCCCCTGGCTTGAGCCTGCGCCACTACGCGCCGCACGCCCGGCTTGTGCTTGTAGAGGAGCAGGGAAGCCCTTCACCCTTTGAAGCGAGAGCAGCATTGAGAGCTGCCATGGACGCTGCTTACGAGGTGGCGCTTGCAGGGGCCGGCGCGCGTGAAACATCGGTCGGCTTGATGCAGCCGCTCGACGCGGAGTTCGCGAGCCAAGGCGGCGCGCTCACCTATCCCTGGGCACACTGGGAGGATCTGCCCATGCTCGCGCATCGGCTGTTTGCCGGGTTGCGTTCATTGGATGAGCGCGGGGTAGCTGTGATCGTCTGTCCCGTACCTGCGGCAGACGGGCTCGGTGCTGCGATCCGCGACCGGCTGCGCAAGGCTGCGCGTCAGCCTGTCTAACGATGAATTAGCAGCCGCTGCCGGGTATAGGGCTGCGCGCGTTTACGTCTGAAGCCTTGAAGAGGTACTTGATGCTTGATTTGTAGATCATTGTGCGGGTCGCGTGGCGGACCTTGATCACTTGCTCGTCGTACCACTCGATGACACCCTCGATCCGTTCGCCATTTTCAAGCACAAACACCATCTCGGTCTGTGTCTGGATCTGCTTCTGCAGGTAGAAGATTTCGGCATGGCTATTCGCCTGGCCCGCGGCTGAGGGGACGGTATCCTGGTGCGCGAACAGCGGAGGCGCCCCGCGCCGCAGCGGCTGGCGGGCCGCGGCTGCCTGATCCGCCAGCTTTGGGCGCACCAGCTTGCGCGGTCCGGCCAGGTGTTCGAGCTTCTCTGGGGCGCTGCTAAGCGCACTGTCGGGTTTGATCATGGGCGCGTCAGGGAGCCGGATGCGGAACCTTTCGTCAGGCGCATGCCTGTCACGGTGAGTGATGGTGATCCAGCGTGGATCCTCAGGGCAAGACTGTCCCAGGGCTGATTTTGCCGGAAACCATGGTGGCTGTTATGTCTTGCGAACGATGCTAGCGCAGGGCCGCGCAGACGCAAAGCAGAAACAAGCGAGTAGCAAAATCAGGCACGCTCCGCGGCATCACCAAGCGACACGGCGAAGGCGTCGAGCGAGAGTGAACGAAGCAGGTTGCGTCGCATCCCGGTCTCAACCTGGTGCAGACTCCGCGCTGCCTGTTCTATCCACGAGAAACTTACCTCCTGCGACAAGCGCCTGAGCTCTGCTTCCAGATCCACGTTCCGGACCAGCAGCGCGTTCCCGGATTGCAGCAGCAGCAGGTCCTCGAGCAGGCCGGCGCAGGCAGACAGCAGCCGCTCGGTCTTCTGCTGGCCCTCAGCGCCTGCGCGGTAGGTCTCGGTCAGGCGGAAGACGGCGCTGAACTCCTGCTCGCCAAGGGCCCCCCGGATCAACGTAAGCGCCTCCTGCCGTCCTGCGAGATAGGCTTCGAGGTCAAACGAGGTGGCGCGTCCCGCCGCTCCCTGGGCGAGCCTGGCAACAAGCGCGCGCTGCGCGGGCTTCAGCTCAGTCCTACGGCTCGTGAGCAAGGCCTCCAGTTCGTCCACCGCAAGTGCACCCAGCCGGAAGGAGGCAGCGCGTGATCGGATTGTTGGCAATAGCTCCTGCGGATTGGTAGTGAGCAGCATCAAGGTCGCATGTGTTGGGGGCTCTTCGAGAATCTTAAGGAGCGAGTTGGCCGCCTCTTTCATGAAGTTACTCGCGGTAAAGATGTAAAAAGCACGCGCGGCCTCAGCAGGCGAGCGATAGATCCTGTTGATCACCGTCCGGACCTGACCCAGCTTGATCAGTAACTGCGGCGGATCGGGGGGGATGATCAGCACGTCGGGGTGAGTCTGGATCAGGACGCGAGTGTCTCTCTTGTCGACGTCGCGCAGCTCTTCGCGCGCGGCAACGGCTTCGGCAACGCGCTGCTCCCTCGCCCCGCCTGCTGCGATGCGGCGGCAATGCGCACACGTGCCGCAAAAGTCAGGCAATCCGTCAGGCGCAAGAGGCGGGGCGAGACAGTTCGCGGCCTGGGCAAGCATCAGCGCGAGGGTGTACTTGCCGGCACCCGCCGGACCCGCGAGGATGATTGCGTGCGGCAGCCGCCCAGCGGCAAGCGCCTCGCGCAGGATGCGCACGGTCGAAGCGTTGCCGAGGAAGTCCGCAAAGGGCATGTGGCTAGTTTACCGTTCGCATAAGTCGCAGATGGCAGCGCTGCGCTTGCCTCCAGCCGCGCAGCAGGTCAGCCGCGCTGCGACTCTGTGCTGCATCGCGCTCATGTCGTCGAGCCCTCGTTGCGCGAACAGCGCATCTGCTTCGTGGACAGCCCACCTGCCTGGGTCTCCCTCACTCCATCACGCCTGTTGCTGCTGCATCTGCTGTATCTCCAGCAAGGGCGAAGCCTGCGGCGGCGGCTCCTGCGCCTTTTCAACCATCATCGACCAGTCCTCCGGTATCGGCATGTCCTGGTCAAGCGCTGGCGGCTCGTCGAATGCGTCCACCTTCACCGCAACGTACAGCTCGCTCTTGGTGCGTCCTCGGTAGATCCCGGTCGTGGGCGGCACGTCTGCGTAGTCGCGACCGAGCGCTGTGCGGATGTGGCGTTCGTGCGCCAGCAGATTATTCGTAGGGTCGAACCCTACCCATCCCAGGTACGGAAGGAAGACCTCGATCCAGGCGTGCGTCGCGTTGGTTGACGAGCGATCCATCTCACTCCCGCGTTGGTACAGGTACCCGCTCACATAGCGGCAGGGGATGCCGACGGTGCGCACCAGCGCGATCATCGTGTGCGCAAAATCCTGGCAGACGCCCTCCCGCGCTTCGATGGCTTCATCGATCGGCGAGTCGACGCGGGTCGACTTGGGCGTGTACTTGAAGTAGTCATACATGCGCTGGTTGAGCTCACGCACCAGCATCAGCGGGTCGTCGCGTCGCGTCACGTCAAGTTTCGTTGCGAGCGCCGCCAGCGCCGGCGTCGGCTTCGCGAACTCGCTCGGCAACATCATCTCCCAGTAGTCGCCCTCACTTACCAGCGAGTCCAGCTCCTGCCAGGCCGATGGCGCGAGGAAATGGGGCACGTCTGCCAAAGGCTGCTGCTCGACAAGCGACTCCGCAACGATGACTAACTGCGCGTGCCTGCCGGGGATATCGAAGTGCTGCACCTGGTTGCCGAGGTGATCGCGATAAGAGAAGACGCGGCATCGCGGGCTCACCGAAAGTGAGAACGAGAGGCAGCGCTGGTTCGAGTCCGAACGCGGATGCATGCGCGTCTCCATCACGCTCTCGCTTACAGGCTTGGTGTAGACGAACTTGGTCAGGTGCCGGACTGAATAGAACTTCATCGCTTACTCCTCGAGAAACAGGGCAGGGGGCTTACATGGAGAGCGCGGTCTGTACCGAGTAGTGAATGTAGTCGCGGTAGAGCAGGGCATGCACGTGGTTACACTGCTGCGAGATGTTCTTCAAGTACTCGCCAACACCCTGCGCCATCACCTCAGAGATTTCAGTGAAGTTAAGCGAGGCCTGTAACCGTCCTGCAACCCGGCTTAGCTCCGCTGCCGCCAGGCGCCCACTCTCCTGCTGGAGTGCTTCAAGCGCCCATCGCAGCTGGTCGATCGAGTAGCGCACCGAATGTGGAAACTCTTTGTTGAGCAATAGAAACTCGAGTATCTGCGGCTGGGTCAGGTCCGCCGTGTACACATTGCAGTACGCTTCAAACGCCGAGCAGCAACGTAGCAGGCCGATCCACTCGAGGAACTGGTGCGACCCGGCGATCTCTGCCGCCCCTGCGTGCGAAGCGTCGAGCTCGAAGGCGCCGAGCAGTGTGGCGATGGAAGAAGCGCGCTCGATTGATCGGCCTACCTGGATAAACTGCCACCCCTCTCCATGGCTCATCGTCGTGTCGGTCACGCCTTCAAACAGGTGCAGCCCGTCGAGCGTGGCAGCAAAGAAGTCCTCAAGCCCGCTGGTCGACTGCTGTGTTCGCTCCGTCACCCTGTGGTACATGCGGTTTAATTGTTGCCATTGTTCTGAGCTGATCTCCTCGCGCACCTGGCGCGCATTCTCGCGCGCGGCCGCAATGCACGCAGTGATCGATGCCGGGATCTCGGCATCATAGGTGAGCGCGTGTACCAGCGAGTAGAAGTCGCCGTTCCACTCCAAACCATCCGGATTGCCAAGGGCACAGAGCGCCCGCGTCCAGATGCCTTCCTCGCTTGTGCTTGAGGGGTCAAGCGTCATGCCGAAGTTTACGTCCAGCACGCGCACCGTGTGTTCGGCACGCTCCAGGTACCGGCTCATCCAGTACAAGCTGTCAGCTACCCGCGAAAGCATGGCGCCTCCTGTACCAGGCACTCATGCATGCAGCACCCAGGTATCCTTGCTGCCGCCGCCCTGCGAGCTGTTCACCACGAGCGAGCCCTTGCGCAGCGCCACGCGCGTCAAGCCGCCGGGCACCACCGTCACCTTGTCGCCGTAAAGAATGTATGGCCGCAAGTCTACGTGCCGAGGCTCTATGGAGCTGTTGGTAGCGTCACCCATCAGGCATGGCGAGCGCGAAAACTCAAGCGTGGGCTGCGCAATATAGTTGCGAGGGTTGGCAACGATGCGTTGTCGAAAATCTTCCCGGTCTGCCTCACTTGCGTGCGGGCCGATCAGCATCCCGTAGCCGCCCGACTCACCTACCGCCTTGATGACCAGCTTGTCCATGTTGGCCAGCGTATGTTGACGCTGCTTGGCGTCCGTCATCAGGTAGGTTTCCACATTCGGAAGGATCGCATCTTCCTTCAAGTAATACTTGATGATCGCGGGTACATAAGCGTAGAGAGCTTTGTCATCGGCCAGGCCGGTGCCGAAAGCATTGGCCAGCGTCACGTTGCCCGCGCGGTAAGCATTGAATAAACCGGCGACGCCAAGGATCGAGTCCGCTCGGAACGCCAGCGGATCGATAAAGTCGTCATCCACGCGGCGGTAGATCACGTCGACGCGCTTAAGGCCCGCGGTTGTGCGCATGTATACGACGTTGTCATGGATCACCAGGTCGCGACCTTCGACTAGCTCAACGCCCATCTGCCGCGCCAGGTACGTGTGCTCAAAGTAGGCCGAGTTATACACGCCTGGCGTCAACACGACGATGGTCGGCTCCGGCCGCCCCTCAGGCGCAAGCGAGCGGAGCGAAGAGAGCAGCACCTGCGGGTAATGCTCGATTGGTCGCACCCCGTACTCGCGGAACATATTTGGGAACGTCCGCTTCATCACACGGCGGCTGGTAAGCATGTAGCTCACCCCGCTCGGCACGCGCAGGTTATCTTCAAGCACGCAGAAGCTGCCGTCGTTCAAGCGCAACAGGTCAGTACCCGTGACCGCGATGTAGACGTTGCGTGGTACCTGCAATCCACGCATCTCGCGGCGAAACTGTGGGCAGCTATAGACGAGCTCGCGCGGCACAAAGCCGTCGGCCAGGATTTTTCCGTCGCTGTAGACGTCGCGCAGAAACAGGTTCAGCGCGGTGATGCGCTGAATGAGCCCGCGCTCAATCGTCTCCCATTCAGCGCCGGTGATGATGCGCGGCAGCATGTCGTACGGGAAAATGCGCTCGGTGCCTTCTTTTTTTCCATAGACGGTGAACGTGATGCCCTGGGTCAGGAAGCTCATGTCTGCCGAGTGCTTGCGGCGCATCAGCTCCTCCTGTGGCAGATCGCTGAAGGTGTCAAGCAGCAGCTTGTAATGCGGACGGGTCTCCCCGTTCGGCTCGAACATTTCGTCAAAGGCATGATCGAGGAAGTAATCGCGCAGAAACCCCTTTTCAAATCTAGGGGTGGCGGCCGGCGTACTCACCGCTGCGCCTCGGCCGGAGCTTGCTCCAGGGCTGCCGTCTGACGACCCGGCTCATCGACCCATTCTGTGACCACCTTGAAGTAGCGCAGGTTGGCGATGCCAAAGGAGGTCGTCAGCGCCACGTCGGACGCGTCGCGGCCTGTAGCCATCAGCACGCGCCCCAGTCGCCGGGCGTCGTGCCGCGCGTCGCAGGTCCACCATCTGTCGCCCAGGTACACCTCAAACCAGGCGCTAAAGTCCATGGCACTCGCCGAGGCGGGCACGCCGAAATCACCCAGGTAGCCGGTCGCATAGCGGGCTGGAACGTTGAGCGCGCGGCAGAAGGTGATTGCCAGGTGTTGAAAGTCGCGGCACACGCCCGCACGCTCGGTATACACGTCAAGCGCGGTCTTGGTCGACCGCGCGTGGTGGTACCCAAACTGCACAATCCGGTGCACGTGCGCGATGACAGCCTGCACCCTGTCCCATCCAGGCTTCAGGTGACCAAACAGGTCCAGCGCCACTGCTGAGAGACGGTCTACCTCGCAGTAACGACTGTTGAGCAGGAACTGCAGGACTTCGTTGGGAAGGTCCTGCACAGGTACCTCAACAGCGGTCGGGTCGATCGCATCCAGTTCATCGGAGCCCGCGATCAGGGTTGAACAGGAGAGGCGCAGTGGGCCGGCCGGCGCATAGAGCCTTGAACAACGATTGCCGAAGCTGTCGATGTAGCTGGTCACCGGGATTGCCGGCTCGGTTTGCATCTCATCTGGCTCAAGCAGGTCCGCCTCGCGGCTGGGGTGTACATGGAGCAGGGCAACGAGGGCGATTGGGGCGGGAAGGTCAAAACGAAGGTCGTAGCCCAGGCGAATGAGCATCAAGAAGCTCCAGTCCTCCGCGTCTACGCGCGGGTGCTCATCAACAATGACGTTAGGCGACGCTCGCGACGTAGCGCGCGCCAGGCCGGTGGGCAGATGGGTCTGTCACCTAGAATTCATGAGACCTGCACGTTTTGCAAGTGACATTTGCTGGGATCGTGAGAAGAGGCCTGGTCGAGATACGCTAACATCGGCGTGCCGGCGTCGTTTAGTGCCGGATCACCCGTGGCAGGGTGACCTGAGATAGCTTTCGGGCCAGAGGGTAGCCGCTTTAATGCCCAGGAGAAGCGACAGGTGAGTTCAATACGTCCGATAACAGGTATTCTGTATAGTCGCTATATTAGCGCCGGATAGAAATGTCCTACCCTCGCCGGATAGAAATGTCCGATTCCGCCTCCAAGCGTAGAGCTTGGGAGGCACGAGTTGGGCTGGGTAATGATGAGCGAACGCGATCTGCAACGGATCGAAGTGCTGACGGAAGTTCTGGCGGGACGGCGCACGGTGGCTTCGGCCGCGACGGTGCTGGACCTGAGTGCACGGCAGGTAGGCCGTCTGTTGCTGCGCTACCGGGATGACGGTGGCGGCGGGTTGGTCCACAAGAGCCGGGGTAAGCCGTCCAACCATCGCGCCAACGAAGGTGTCCGGTAGTACGCGCTGGAACTGGTCCGAACCAACTACCGGGACTTCGGACCGACCCTGGCGATCGAAGCGCTGTACGAGAGACACGGCATCAAGGTGGGCCGCGAGACGCTTCGGACGTGGATGCTCGAGGCTGGCCTCTGGGCCTCTCGCAAGCAACGCAAGACCTTCCATCAGCCGCGGCTCCGTCGCAAATCGTAAGGCGAACTGGTTCAGATCGACGGCAGCGAGCACCGCTGGTTCGAGAACCGCGGCGAGCCCTGCACGCTGTTGGTCTTCATCGACGACGCGACCAGCAGGCTGATGCAGCTGCGCTTCGTCCCTAGCGAAAGCACCGCAAGCTACTTCGAAGCGCTGGAAGGGTACGTCGAGAGCCACGGCTGCCCTGTGGCCTTCTACTACGATAAGCACTCCATCTTCCGCGTGAACAGACCGGAAGCCAAGGGCGGTCAAGGCATGACGCAGTTCGGCACGTGCCGTGGCTGAACTGAACGTCGAGATCATCTGTGCCAATTCCAGCCAGGCGAAAGGGCG
>CAZZYO010000111.1:2658-12031 GCA_964658255.1 Candidatus Babeliales bacterium | reverse complement strand
ACGTGCTGAGAACGCGCTCTTCCACCGTCACCTCGTGCTGGCATACTCCTTCACCTGGGCGCTCCAGCTTGGGTATCTCGGCTATGTAGTAAGGAAGCACCTCAGCCAGCCTCGCGAAACAAGGTAGCAGCTACACTGGTCGGACTCCCCGACTCTGCACCACCCAGGCGCTCTCCATGCACGCTCGTTTGCTCGTCCTTGGACTTTTCTCTGCCGCAGCCTTCGCCTCCGCGCAGCAACCGATCCAGATTCGCGTGGACCTAACCGACGCTCCGCGCCAGCTCATCCACGTGACCGAGACACTGCCCGCGCACCCGGGCGAAAACAGTTTCTCCTATCCTGAGTGGACACCAGGCCAGGAGCGGCCAGCCGGACCAATCGACAACCTGGCTGGCCTGGTCTTCCACGCGGGCACGCTCACCGGCCCTGTACTGCGCTGGCGGCGCGACCTGGTCGACATGTTCGCCTTCCATGTCGAGGCACCTCCCGGCACTGGCGCCGTTACTGTTGCTTTCGATCTGCTGGCGGTTCCGAGTCGCGCCAACAGCACGGCGACCAAGCACTTCAGCACCCATGTCGCCATGCTCGAGCCGGGCGAGGTGGTGCTGTACCCGACGGGGGCCCGCGCGCACGATGTGCCGGTGACCGCAACCGTGCACCTGCCGTCCGGGTGGAAGTCGGCGACTGCACTGCGTGTCACGGGCAGTGATGCACCGACGCTTAACGGCCCTGACACGACCTTTCAAACCGTCTCGCTTGAGAAGTTTGTCGACTCGCCGGTCGTGGCCGGGGACCACTGCAGGCAGTACCCGCTGGCGCCCGAGATTCACCCGGTACACACGCTCAACGTGTGCGCCGACAAGGACGCCGACCTCAACCTTGCGCCGGCGCTCTTAGCCAATATGAGCGGCCTGGTGCGGCAGGCGACGCTGGTCTTCAGGAGCCACCACTACGCGCACTACGACTTCCTGGTCGCCGCCTCGTCGCACCTCGATGGAGACAGCGAGGAGCACACCGAGTCCGCCGACTACGTAGTCAAGAGCCTTGATGTCTCGAACCCGGAGACGGCAAACTTTCTCGGTAACCTGCTGCCGCATGAGTACGTGCACGCCTGGTGCGGCAAGTATCGTCGGCCTGTGGGCGACGCGACGCCGGACCTGAACACACCGATGAAGAACGACCTGCTGTGGGTCTACGAAGGGCTGACGGAGTACTACGGGATAGTGCTCGCGCCGCGTGCGGGCTTTCGCACGCCGCAGCAGGCACTCAGCGCGATCGATCGCGAGGCCTGGTACGTCGACCAGCCGGGGCGCACCTGGAGACAGCTGCAGGACACCGCCGACGCCTCGGCGATCCTGCGCGGAGTCGACCCGGCATGGGCCAACTGGCGGCTTACCCAGGACTACTACTACGAGGGCACGCTGTTGTGGCTGGAGGCGGACATGAAGATCCGCGAGCTGTCGCATGGCGCCCGTTCCCTCGACGACTTCTCGGCTGCGTTCTTCGGCGCGCGCCCGGATGGAACCACTGGCGATACTGGCCCCGGCGTGTTGCCGCATACGTTTGCCGATGTTGTGGCCGCGCTGAACGCGACCGCTGCGTACGACTGGCAGGGCTTCTGGCTGGAGCGTTTGAACGCGCTCACGCCCAGGCCACCGTTAGCAGGCCTGGAGGCGGCTGGCTACACCTACACCGATGGCAAGGTAATGAACCAGGACGAAGCGGCTGTGCTCAGCGCGGCGCACGTGACCGAGATGCTCCATTCTGTCGGGCTTATGGCAGGTCCGGATGGCACGCTGATCGACGTGTGGGTGAACAGCCCGGCATTTGCGGCCGGACTCGGGCCGGGGGACAAGCTTGCGACGGTGAACGGACAGCCCTACTCGGCAGACGCCCTGGTGAAAGCGGTGCGGGAGTCGGAAGGCAACCTCAAGCCGATCACGGTCACCGCCGTCCGGGATGAAGAAACCCGCGCCTACCCGATCAAGTATCACGGCGGCGAGAAGTACGCGGTGCTGGTGCGCAACAGCAGGCCGGAGATGCTGCTTGGTAGCATCTTCAAGCCTCGATCTATCTCGCCTGCTCAGCCGGCAGATTGAAGGTCAGGTCCATGTTTGCGGGCACAGGCCTTCCGTTCCGAGTGCCAGGATGAAAACGGTCTTTTGCCACTGCTTCCAGAACCGACTCATCCACTCCAGCACCAATGGCACGAACTACCTGCAGGCCGACCGGGACACCATCCTCCCGTATGCGCAGATGAATGACAGACGTTCCACTGGCGCGCAGCTCGTAGGCGTCGACTGGCAGCCTGGGCGAAGCTGAAGACAGCATCACCGGCGCAACCGTCTGCCCATCTGCTGCTTGTGCTGCAACGTCCTCCTGCAGCTCTGCAGAGCTCACGACGCACTTGTCCGTCGCTTGCTCCGCATCTTCGGCGGGAGCCGCAGCTTTGAAGTAGCTACTTGCATAACACTGCCAGTAAGGAGGCACAGACAAGGCCAGCTCAGGCAATCCATCGGCAAAAATCTTTGCGATGGCTGCATCGAACCTACCCTGCGGGTCGGGCCGCACGGTCAGTCGCATTTCTTCCAGTGCATGGAAGTCCCTCTGGTTCCTGGGTCTCATTGAGAACAATATCTTTGTCGTGAACGAAATCCTGCGCCGTTCCAGACCGCGCCCGGGAGCAGCTTTCGCCACCAGTGCTACACGTACCCCGGTAATTACCAGCGCCTTCCCTTTCAACGTAACTGTCTCTACATCGACACCGCTGAGGGTGATGGGACCGACCAGAGATTCCGTCAAGAGTTGCCCGCTCCCATCGAAGGTGAGTTGATCGGCCATCCAGAAGCCTCGCAGATAGAGTGGATGCCCGACCAACTCGCCGGTCCATCGAGCGGCGTCATCCTGTCCAAACGCGTGGCCCAGAAGTACAAGAAACAAGCAACAGCAGGTGCACAAAGATCTCGGCAAATCCTCCTCCACTTTGCAAAGATATCTTTCTTTCGATCAACGATCGAAATTGTCAAGTCAAGGACGATTCTTCAAGATAGCTGATGCGGTTGCCGGACGCATGTAACACTACGTCCCTGCATTACACTAATGGTTAGAGGCATTTACCCATGCTCGTCGTCATGAAGACCCACGCTTTTCCTGAAGACATCGCTGCCGTCTGCGCGCAGATTGAGCGTCTCGGGCTTCGTCCGCATCCGCTGCCTGGGGCGGAGCGCACGGCTATCGGCATCACCGGCAACCATGGCGAGGTCGATCGCTCGTCGCTCGAAGCGATGCCTGGCGTCTACGAAGTCATACGCGTTTCGAAACCCTACAAGCTGGTCAGCCGCGAAGTGAAGTCCGAGAACACGGTGATCCCGTTCCCCGGTACGGACATCACGGTCGGCGGTAAGGACCTCGCCATGGTCGCCGGCCCCTGCTCGATCGAATCGCGCGAGCAGGCCTTTGCCACAGCCGAGGTAGTCGCGGCAGCCGGCGCTCAGTTCTTTCGCGGCGGCGCCTACAAGCCCCGCACCTCACCTTACGCCTTCCAGGGGCTGGGGGAGGAAGCGCTCGCCATCATGGCCGAGATCCGAGAGCGGACGGGCATGCGCATCGTCACCGAGGCGATCGATCACGAGGCGCTCGAGCTTGTTGCAGCCTATGCCGACGTGATCCAGATCGGCGCGCGGAACATGCAGAACTATTCCCTGCTCCGCGCGGCCGGACGCAAGCGCATTCCGGTGCTGCTTAAGCGCGGCATGTCGGCCACGCTCGAAGAGCTGCTCATGGCAGCCGAGTACATCATGAGCGAGGGCAACTACCAGGTCATCCTGTGCGAGCGGGGCATCCGCACCTTTGCTGACCATACCCGCAACACGCTTGACCTCTCGATCGTTCCCGCGGTGCAGCAGGTCTCGCATCTGCCTATCGTGGTTGATCCGAGCCACGGCACGGGCAAACGTGACAAGGTGCTATCGATGGCGCGCGGCGCGGTTGCGGTCGGGGCGGATGGCATCCTCGTCGAGGTGCACAACCAGCCCGACAAGGCCCTCTCCGATGGCGCGCAGACGCTGTTCCCCCAGCAATTTGGCGAGTTGATGGACCAGTGCTCGGAGATTGCCACCATCGTCGGCCGCAACATACCTCGCGGGGTCACGCTTACCGAGCCCGCTGTCGCTGTTTAGCCGCCGGGGCGTGTTTACCGGACGAGCGACCACGGGCGCGGGCGGCCATTGGGCCTGCAGGCCATTAAGCAAGCAAGCGGACGCCCGCTTGCTTGCGTGCGTCACGCTAGCGGCAACACTGCTGCCCCTCGCAGCCTGCCGCCAGCGGGGCTTTCCTGTCTACCCGCCCGATTACCGCGAGTACGCCTACATTGCCAACGGCGGCTCAAACACCGTCACCGTGCTCGACCTGGTCAACATCCGCCAGGACCGTGTGATCGCCGTCGGCAGTGACCCGACTGGACTCGCGGCAAGCCCTACCCGGAATGAGGTCTACGTCGTCAACACAGACGCGGGCAGCGTCAGCGTCATTGATGCCGAAGAGGGCCGCGTCGCCGCCACGATCCCGGTCCACAGCAAGCCATACTTCATCGACGTCGATCACGCCGGTGCCCGCGCCTACGTTGCCAACTCTGGTACGAGCGACGTCTCGGTCATCGACCTGAAGACCCGGCGGGTACTCGCCACGCTTTCTGCGGGCAGGGGTGCGGGCCTGGCGCGTATCGCTCCGGATGACAGCGCGCTCATCGTCTCAAACCGCATCGACGGCAGCGTCACCGTTCTCGATGGCTCCTCGCTCCACCTGCGCGCAACATTCTCAGGCTGCCCCCAGGCCACTGACATCGCCATCCTGCCCGACGCATCGAAGGCCTTTATCGCCTGCTCCGGCGGCCACCAGGTGATGGTGCTTGGCCTGGCGCATCCGGCTATCGCAAAGACGGCGGGCCGTGCCGAGCCGTCGCCGGCCGTGCCCGACCGCCTGCTCACCCTGCTCGATGTCGGCGCCACGCCGGTCCACCTCGCGCTCAAGCCCGATGGTGGCGAGATCTTCGTCTCGAACTTTGACGCGGACACCATCTCCGAGATCGCGACCGGCGCGGCCGAGGTCGGGGGCGCCTACGTCGTCGGCTCGCACCCTACCAGCGCTGTCGTCAGCGCGGATAACGGCCTGCTGTGGATTGCGAACTTCGGCGCCGACACGATCGGCGTCTACTCGGTTGACGACGGGAAACTGATCAACACAGTCCACGTGGGTGGCGGCCCGGATGCTCTCGCCTTTTCCGCCGACGGACACCTGCTACTTGCAGCCGACGCACGCTCGGGCGATGTCTCTATCGTGCGCACCAGTGAGCGCGAGCCGAACGGCCGCCAGGTCTCCGGCACGCTCTTCACCATCCTCCCCGCCGGGCGCCAGCCGAACGCTATGGTCGTCAAGGCGTTCCGGACGCAGCGATAAGCCCTTAAGACCTTTCTCTTTGCCGCGCGAGCACCAGCGTGATGTCATCGGGCTGCTCGGCTGCCCCGATCCAGCTTCGCAGGGCCTGCATGACCTGGTCGGCGATCTGGTCCAGGGGCAGTTTGCGATGTCGGCGCACCACTTCGAGCAGGCGGTCTTCGCCAAAGTCGCCAAACTCATTCTCGGGCTCGGTGACACCGTCTGAGTAGGCGATGAGGATGTCGCCTGTGCGCATGGTCTCGGTACCCTGCTCATACTGCATGTTGTCCATCAGGCCAATGACCGTGCCGCCACAATCGAGGCGCTCAACTGTGTCATCTACCCGCAGCAGCAGCGGCGGCAGCTGGCCGCCGGTCGAGTAGATCAGTTCCGATGTGCGCCCGTCGTAATGCGCGAGGAAGAGCGTCGCGTACTTTTCTGGCTGCGTGCTGCGGTAGAGGTGCCGGTTGAGCAGGCCAAGAATCTGCGCCGGCTCGGCGAAGGACGCCGCCAGCAAGGGCGTCTCCTCGTCCAGCAGAGTTGCCAGCCCTCCGCCGCTCGACGTCCTCCGCGCCTTGACAGTCTCAGCCGCCCGCATGTCATCGCCCGCGAAGCGGTAAGCGCGCACCGCCGAGTGCAGGGTCGCCATCAACAGCGCCGCAGAGATGCCTTTACCACTGATGTCGCCGAGCGCGAGCGAGAGCTCGGAGCTGCCTGCAACGAGGAAGTCGTAGTAATCGCCGCTGACCGTGCGCGCCGGCTGGCACACGCCATGTACCTCGAGGGTGGGCAGCGAAACATGGCCGCTCGGAAACAGGTTTGCCTGCACCTGTTGCGCGATCTCAAGCTCGCCCTGGAGACGCTCCTTCTCGCGCTGCTCCACAAGCAGCCGCTCGAGCGAGATGCACATGATGTTGAAGGACTGCGACAAGGCAGCCAGCTGGTCCTTGCGTGTGACCGTGATGCGGTGCGCGAAGTCGCCGCTATCAATCGCAAGTGTGGCCCCGTACAGGTCGCTGACCGATCGTGTGATCGTCTGGTTGAGCCGCATGGCCATCAGGAACGCGATCAGCTCAAGCAGCCCAAAGAAGAGCGCGAGACCGATCAGCACGTCCTGCACATACGCGCCAACCTGGAGCGAGGTGCCGAAGAGCCGGTCATAGAGCAGGGTCGGCCGCGACGCAACGGTGACCCCGCTCTCGATGCGGCGACCGGTCTGCCACTCGGTCGTACGCAGCGGCGCGTAGAAGTTTACCGGCAGGTCGTAGAGGTGGCGTCCGCGGGGCAGCGTGCCGCCGACGATAGTATTCGGTCGCACAGCATTGGCGCGCTTCTCCTGGGCTTCGGTCGAGATGGGTGCTGGATCATCGCTATCCCCGGGGCGGCGGAACGAGATGTCGGGCACGATCGTGATGCGACCCAGGCCTTCGGCAAGCGAGTCGACGCTGGTCTTGACAATCGGGGTACTGCTGATCGCAACCACCGTGTGGTTGTTCACGTGTGCTGTATCAAGCACACGCAGAAACAGCCGCTCCTGCACGATCGCGATTCCGGAGAAGTGCTCAGGCGCCCAGGCAGGCAGGCTGCTGATCGCCGCAACCTCGGCGTCATTGCCACCGTAGCTCTTCAGTAGCTTGCCGTCGAGAAACATCGAGAAGGAGAGCAGAGCGGCCTTCTCTGCCTCGGTGCGACGGTCAGGGGTCAGCCTTGAGGACAAGTTCTGCGGCACTGGCGGCTTGCCTTGCCTGTTCTCGATCTGCGTGATCTCGTCGAACTCGTTTGACTCCAGGATGTGCGACATCTGCAGGACAAAGGCATGGTTCTGCGCATCCTGCTGCTGCAGCGCGCGGTCAAGCTCGGCAGAGGCAGCAAAGATGGCAAACTGGCCCAGAAAGATATAGGTTGCGACAAATGCCAGCGCCACAAACAGCGCCACGGGCGTAAAGCCCATGAGCAGGTAGGTGAGGATCAGCCGGTTGCGGACCTTCCACAGAAACCGGCCCATGGTGTAGCGCCACAGCAGCGGAATCAGCACGAAGAGCAGTGCCGAAGCAGACAGGAAGCTTAGCGCGTAGAAGGCGAGCCCGGCGAGCCCTGGCAGCAGGCGCCCCAGCGTGGCGACGAGCGTGATGAAGAGCAGCCAGAAGGCCAGGCGCCCCAGCAGCCCGCTCGGCGCTGTGCGACCAAGGCGGCTGAAGAACTTGAGCTCGGCGTTGCGGACTACACCCATGCCGCCCCAGTGTAGCGAACTTTGAAAGCTCAGCAAGGTGCGCGCCTGCTATCAGCCTGCCGGAGCCTCGGCGGCGTCGGCCTCGGCAGCCACGCGCAGCGTGTACCGGGTAGCCGAGTAGTGCGCGCCGGCCAGGAGCAAAAGGCCAGTCAGGAACGCCCACATCATCAAGCCGACCGATACAGCAAATGGCCCGTAAACCGCCCCGAGGTCCATCCAGACCAGCACGCGGACGTAGATGATCTTCGCCAGCTCCCAAAGCAGGCCGATGACCACAGCGGTTGGAAGCACAGCGGCTGGAGGCAGCCGTCGATTGGGCAGGACCCAGTAAATAAGAAAGAAGATCGTAATGCTGAGCACGCCCGCTGCTATCTGCACGAAGCTGTGTTCGATAAGCGTGAAGACGATGTTGCTGGTGTGGCCAAAGAAAATCAGCGTGAGCACGCGCGTTTGCGCCGCAGTGCAGGCGATCGACAGTAGCGCCAGCACGCCTACTGTCATGGCGAGCCCGAGCGAGATCACCTGGTTCATTACGTAGGAGCGGTTTGTGGTGACGCCCCACACCTGGTTGAGCGCAACCTCAAGCGGCAGAAACACGCCGGACGACGAGATGAGCAGTGTGACGACGGAGGCTACCTGGACCCCGCCGCGCGGATGCACCAGCAGCCCCATGTTGCGCACGATGAAGTCCTGGTTGGCGGGAAGAAAGTAGCGCAGCATCTCTCCGATAGCGCCAACCATGGCATTCGAATGGAGGACGCGGCGGGCCACGGTAAACATCATGACGATGAATGGAAAGAGCGAAAGGATCGCGTTCGCCGCGACGCTGAATGAATAGGTATGCACCTCGGTTTGCGCCAGGTATCGCGCGAGTGAGATGACTCCGCTGACCAGGCCACCAGCAGGTCGCGGCGGCTCAGGAGCAGGCGGGGTGCCGGACTGCACCGACGCAGGTCCGCCATGGAGCCACTTCCCGCTTGGAAGGCGCAGCATACCGTCATGCTAGCAAAGCAGGCGCGGCGGCCAGCCCCGGGAACGCGTCGCGGTGAGGCAGGCCTGGCGAGTTTCATGCTCCTGCTCGCTCATACTGGCGGTCATTTGAGTGCAACGCTCGGCATTCTAAAGGGGAGGCGCTGTCATCCAGAGTGGAGCGAAGGATCTGCGCCTTGCTCCAGTCGCCTCAGCGCCCATTGAGCCGTCTCCGCCAGCACCGGATCTGCATCCTTCACCCAGGCCTCCAGATGACAAGCAAGATCAGCCTCCCCGCTGTTCCCGATCGCAATGGCAACGTTCCGCCGAAAGCCGGAGTACTTCGCCCGCTTGACTGGCGACCCGAAAAAAACCCGCCCGAACTCCTCCTCGCTCATCGCCGCCAGTGCTGCAAGCGGAGGATTGATCAGCTGAGCACGCGGCTCAAGCGCGGGGTCGATGGTCACTGGCCCGCGCCGGGCCGCCCGAGCATTCCATGGGCAGACATCCTGGCAGATGTCGCAGCCAAACACCTGTCGCCCCATGCCTGCGCGTAGACCTTGGTCAATCGCGCCACGCTTTTCTATCGTCAGGTAGCTGATGCACCGGCTCGCGTCCATCTGGCGCGGCGCAATGAGCGCGTCGGTCGGGCACGCCTCGATGCAGCGCGTGCAAGAACCGCAACGGTCAGCAGCGATGGTCGCCTGCGCCTGGGCAGGCACTTCGAGCGAGGTAAGGATC
>CAZZYO010000111.1:0-2648 GCA_964658255.1 Candidatus Babeliales bacterium | reverse complement strand
CACGCCGAGAAAGAAGAACGACCCCAGCTCCTCGTTGAGAGTGCAGGCGTTCTTGCCCGTCCAGCCAATGCCTGCTTCTGCGGCCCAGGCGCGTTCAATCAGCGGCCCCGTGTCCACGTAAGCCCAGGACTGCCAGGGCGCGTGCTTGGCATCAAGCTCCGCATGCAGCGCCTGCTCCAGTTGCCTGAGCCGCGCGAGCAGCACCTTGTGGTAATCGGAAGGTTTCAGTTCCCCGCTTGCATCGCGCGCGCCCGACCAGGCATAGCGGGCAATCCATCCTGCACCGTTTAGGGCAGGATCGATTGAGCGCGGCGCGTCTCCACCGTATGGAGCGGCGCAGACGATCACCGAGCGTGCCCAGGGTACCGCCGCGCCCAGCGAAGAGCGGACCAGCTCACCGGCAGCATTGCGCCGCTTGAGGTAGTCCATCTCGCCCGCGTGGCCTTGCTCGATCCACTGTTGAAAGTACTCGTGGTGCGCGGACTCCCGGGCACCAGCAGGCGCAATTGCACCCCGGGCGAAGCCTGCTGCAAGGGCGAGCCGCTGGACGATCTGCTGCAAAGAGGCCGGGGCTGGCGCGGGAGCGACGCTCATCATCAAGCATGCGCCCCTACTTCGGCCCCCGCAACTGGCACAGCGGGAGCGACAGGCGAGCGCTATCTCCAGGATACCGCTCGCGGCTTGTCGGGTGCGAAGCCAGCTACTTCTCTGACATGTCCGCAACCATGACGGTTGAGCCCGCAACCTTGCCCTTCACGGTCACCGTCTGCCCGGCCCACTTGTCCATCATGGCCTTGTCGCCCTTGAGTGTGTAGACCTTATCGCCGCTTACCAGCGCGAAGTCGGAGCCGCCCTTGACGCACTCGCGCGTACACTGCGCAGCGGTCAGGTTTTTCATGCCGTGATGCGCGCCACAGGCTGCATCGGTGACGGTGCCGTGAAGCGTTGTGTCGCCCTGTGCAAACGAAGCTGCGGTCGCGGTGAGCAGGGTGAGGGCGAGTGCGGGGATCAAAGCGCGCATGGATAAACTCCTCTGTGGAACGAACGGGCTATTTGTAACTGACTGTGCTGCGCAATACAACATGTATTCCGGTTCGCATGACATCCCATCAATAATCCGGCTCACAGGTCTGCCAGGTCGTCGTTCCTGGTCTCGCGGATGGAAAACAGTCCGACCAGCGTGAGCAATGCCGAGACAGACAGGTAATAGCCGACGTAACGCAGTCCGTAATTCTTGGCGAGCCATGTCGCAAGGTAAGGCGCGAGCGACGCGCCGAGGATGCCGGCCAGGCTGAAGGCGAGTGAGCTGCCCGTGTACCGGACGCGCGTTGGGAAAAGCTCCGAGGTAATGGTCCCGAGCGGCCCATAGATGAGCCCGATCAAGAAGAATCCGAGCGCCATCATTGCCAGCGCTCCGCCGGTGCCCGCGGCAAAGAGCGGTGCAAAGACCAGGCCGAAGGCAGCAATCGCAACCGATGTCCAGATCATCACCTGCTTGCGCCCGCGTTCAGCCAGCATTGCAGAGACAGGGATCATCAGCGCGAACAAGCACACGTCGCAAAGCTGCATCAGCAGGAATTTCTGCCGAGTGAAGCCAAGCGCGTGCGTGCCCCAGGAAAGCGCAAACACCGTCATCAGGTAGAACAGCACAAACGCCACCAGGCATACGAGAATGCCTGAGACCAGCGCTCGCCAGTACTGCCGCACGACGGTGAAGACAGGCACCTTTAACTGTTGGCCACGCGCCGCTGCTGTTGCAAATACGGGCGTCTCCTTGATTGCCAGCCGGACGTACAAGCCGAGGAAGACCAGCACCGCACTCGCAAGAAAAGGCAGCCGCCAACCGAACGCGAAGAACTGCTTGTCTGTCAGCACGTGTGAGAGCAGCAGAAACGTGCCGCCCGATAGCAGGAAACCAAGTGGCGCGCCTAGCTGCGGAAACATGCCGTACCACGCGCGTCGATGAGGCGGTGCGTTCTCAACCGCCAGCAGCACGGCGCCACCCCACTCGCCGCCAAGACCTATGCCCTGGCCAAACCGGCAGAGAGCGAGCAGCAGCGGTGCCAGAAAACCGAGAGTCCTATAGGTTGGCAACACACCGATGGCTACGGTGGAAAGCCCCATGGTCGACAGTGCGAGCACCAGCGTTGTCTTGCGGCCAACACGATCGCCGAAATGCCCAAACAGAATCGACCCAATGGGCCGGGCGATAAACGCGATGCCAAAAGTTGCGAGCGAAGCCAGCGTCGAAGCCGTCACATCACTCGCCGGGAAGAATAATGCCGGGAAGACCAGCACGGCAGCCGTGGCATAGATATAGAAGTCGAAAAACTCGACGGTGGTGCCGATCAGGCTGGCAAACAGCACCTGCGCGGGGGTGTTGGTGCGGCCTTCCTCGGCTTGCGGCGTTTCAATGAGTGGTATCCCCTGCATGGTAGGGATGATACCTTGCCTCGCTGCACGGGCTCGCCCGCCTTTATGGCGCACTTGCGGTTCCTTCCGCAGGAAGCTTGGGGCTTGTAAGAGCACTCGTTACAAGGCGCAGCCACGGGATGCAGTCGGTCTCCCGTCCTGGAGATCGTCCTGTAACGGAACAGCCTGCCGGTTCACTACTGGGATATCTGATCCCCGGATCAGCAAACCCTGAC
>CAZZYO010000110.1:10641-12063 GCA_964658255.1 Candidatus Babeliales bacterium | reverse complement strand
GCGTAACGCTCCAGAAGCTCACCCACGAAGGCTTCTTTGCTGGGAAAGTAGTGGTAAAAAGATCCCTTCGGCACCTGTGCCAGATCGAGGACCTCCTTGACACCGGTAGCCGTATACCCGGTTGACCGAAGCTGCCTGAGTCCAACCTCAAGAAGATGCTCACGAGTTGGAGTTGCCGAGATCATAAGCGTAAAGACTAGACTGGTCGACTACTACTTGTCGAGCTTCCCCCTGATAGAGAAGGCCGAACCGCTTTTACTTTTCGGAGGCCGATAGCCTTGATTCTGTACAGTCGCGATTAGGGTGAGTGCGTTTCGCTCTTCCTCGCTCGATCCGGAGCGCCTGGAGATCAGATTTGACCCATCCCACCGTCTGCGAACAACTCAGCTCCAGTGACATAGCTGCTTTCCTCTGAAGCCAAGAACAGTACCGCTCTTGCGATTTCATCTGCTTCTCCCAAGCGGCCAAGCGGAACCGTCTTTGCAAAGTTTTCCTTACGTTGCTGTCCTTCCGAGGTGTTTCCAAGGAGTTCGCGCAAGCCTTCTGTGTTAATTGGTCCAGGACTGATGGCATTCACGCGGATTCTTCGTGCCTTTAGGTCTGTCGTCCAGGTTCGAGTAAAAGACCGGATTGCAGCCTTTGTAGCTGCATACACAGTGTTTGCAGGTAGTCCCTTGCTCGCTACCACCGAAGACATCAGAACCACTGTGCCTCCGTCAGTAATCAGCGGCAGCGCTTTTTGTACAGTAAAAAACAACCCTTTGACGTTGCCGTCGAACATACGGTCAAAGTGAGCTTCGTCAACCTGCCCGAAGGGAGCGAACTCAGCTGCGCCTGCATTCGCGAAAACAATATCGAGCCTGCCCTTTTCGTGGCCAATTTGCTTCACAAGCTTGTCTAGGTCGGCCATAACCGCTACATCACCTTGTATTCCTGTGCTGCTTTCGCCAAGGGCCCTTACCGCTTCGTCTACTTTGTCTTGTCTCCGCCCGGTCACATACACGTGCGCTCCTTCAGATACAAAGAGGCTTGCCGTTGCAAAGCCAATACCGCTCGTCCCACCTGTGATCAGCGCTACCTTACCGCTTAGTTTTCCCATTTAGATCCCTTCTTCGTTGGTCCGCCTCATTGAAGATTGGCGGCTCATAAAGGCTTCCCTGCTGCGAAACCGTCCGCTATCCCCTCCCCCTCTCTTAGTCGCAGCCAAGAAAAACGACTTCAGCGCCCGCCGACTTCCAGGGCGCTGAACTCGAACCATGATTATGCGTTTAGAAAATGATTAAGGTCGAAGACGAACTCAGCGTGATGCTGATTGTACGATCCGTGATTGGCGTCGCTGTAGAGGATGAGCTTCGCATTCGGAAGGGTCTGCGCCAGGTGCAAGGAGTTCACCGTGTACACGATCACATCGTGATTGCCGTT
>CAZZYO010000110.1:0-10631 GCA_964658255.1 Candidatus Babeliales bacterium | reverse complement strand
ACCACAAGCGTTGGCTGCTTGATGCTCTTAAGGTACTCGAAGCGCTCCCCGAGTGGCTTTCCCCATTCTTGAATTGCTTCGATCTGCGCCGGCACGACCTTCTCGTTATTGTCCTGGTCGCGATTCTCGGTCCGAGACGCAGTGCGCTTAAGAAACTCCAAACCAGCAGCCTGACTTGTTGCTGTAGGGCTGAAGAGCACTTCAAGCCACAAGTGCTCTGGCGGATTAAAGCTCTTTCCAAAGATCGCCTGAGCCTCTGGAGTTAGATTGGTCATTCCATCGCCGTTGCGAGGCCCCGTTCCGATTAGCATTAGTTTGCGCACGAGGTCCGGACGTTGGAGCACGATGTTCTGCGCCACCATACCGCCGATGGAAAAGCCAAGTACATCAACCTGCTTCAGGCTCAGGGCTTCGATGAAGGCGATCGCATTTTTTGCCATCCCACTGAATGTTGTTGGGACTTCGCCTGTGGAGCTTCCGATCCCGGCATTGTCAAAGAGTATGACTTCCCGCTCCTTCGCGATTCCATCGGTCACGGCCGGGTCCCAGTTGTCGAGGTTACCGTTGAGGTGCGTGTTGAAGACAAGCGGTACGCCGGCTTTGTTGCCGAAACGTCTGTAGGCGAAACGAATGCCATTGGCTTCAACAAAGTGGGTGGGTGCTGTTATATGCGTATATGTGTTCACTTGTATCTCTCCGGTGCTTCGTATCTGTTTTTTGATCAAGGGCGATGACTGAGCCCACAAGAGAGGGTCAAGCCAAGGGGTGGCAACAAGGACTGCTCCAGCAGCACGAATGAACTTGCGTCTTTCCATCTGACCTCTAGGCGTCATTGAGAATGGTGGTAATCCGACCATCACCATTCGGTATACGCACGTGCGTACATATATGAGTTTGGAAGAGGGAAAAGGATTCACTGTAATGCGGGTTGGCGTAAAGCAATCCTTTTTGCGCAAAGGACTCCTCCTGAGTCCTTTGCCGTTGAACCGCATCCTAAAAGCAGGCATATACGCACGGGCGTACTTTATGGGAAGACCTTCGAACAAAGCGACTCTACTTCGCGCGGGCCTACGCCTCGTGCATCAGCGCGGATTCGCGAATTCAAGCGTAAGGGACATTGTGCAAGCGGCAGGAGTGCCGCAGGGCTCCTTCATCAACCACTTCGGTTCTAAGGAGGGATTCGGCCTGGAAGTGCTCAATCTCTATTACGCCGATGGATGCTCGCTTATTGAAAAAACTCTGCGGAACGATTCCCTTCCGCCGATGAACCGGCTGAGGATGTGGGTCGAGCAAAGTCTCGGTTCGTTCAACCAGGGCGGAGAATGGAACGGCTGCTTGCTCGGCAACTTGGGAGCAGAAGCGTCGTCTCAGACCGAGATCATTCAACAAAGGGTGGGCGAGATCTTTGCTGACCTAAGACAGCACCTAACATACTGCCTACAAGCAGCCGTCAAGGCTGGAGAGCTACCTCCCAAGACGAATTGCGAAGATCTGGCTGGATTCATCCATGGATCCATGGAAGGCGCGGTACTCCAGGCTAAAGCTGAGCGGAGTTCAGAACCGACAGAGAGATTTAAGAGGGTGCTCTTCAGCACTGTACTTCCCTAGCAAGTCCATGACCTTCTGGAAGTCCAAAGCTATGCCGCCGAGTCTTGAAAAGGCGAGTTCTGAATTTGTTCGTAGAAGTTGCTGCGCTTGTAGTTCCGGATAAAGTGCGAGCAGATGTCCTCGTTGCACGTTCCTTCCGTCGTCATGGCCTTGTTCTCAAAGCCTGCAAAGAACGCGTTCGAGATACCCTGCTTGAAGGCAACGCGGGGATATAGCGCGATCACCCTCTCACGCACGTCGGCTGGGAACGACTCATATCCAATACCGAGAACGTCAAGGCCTATCCCGTTGTAGAGCAGCTCGACTTCAATGGGCTTGTAGGCAGCGATCCCGGGTGTTGTATGCAATGCAATGGCATCCCACGCGGTCTGAATGCGCAGGTCTTCAATCTGATGATGCTCAAGGAATTGACGCACGGCGTTAGCGCTGTCTACCTCAAAACGATCCTGCTCACTGCTGAACTCTTTCAATAACCCGAGGTCATGAAAGGCAGCGCTGACGAAAAGCAGTTCGACATCAAACCTCTGCCCTGCCAGCTTGCCTTGTTCCTCCGCCCAGAAGAAGACTCGATGAGAGTGGTTGAAGAGTAACGACGTACTGAACTCTCGCAGTAGGCCCGTCGCTTCACGAGTGAGTTGGGTGTCAGGCACTCCCACTTCGACCCTCTGGTAATGCAAAGAAGGTGTGGGTAGTGGGATGGAGATCGTCGGGCGTCGGAACGACAACGAGAGTGCCGCCTCCCTCTCCGCTGTCTTCACTGCCGGAACTCCTTTGTTGGCGCTGCTTGTGGTGCTAGGATCGGTGATTGACATTTGCTGTTTCCTCTTGTGCTGCACTGCGTGGGCGGCTAGGAGTGATCGACCTGCCTTGGAGGTTGACTCTGAAGCTACTTCTCAAGTGGCCATGTGAGACAGCCCCACCCTTATACCCGTACCACGATCTTTCCAACCTGCTGATTGGTCTCCATATAGCGATGTGCTTCTACAATCTCTGACAACTGGAAGCATTTATCGATAAGAGGTTTGAAGTCACCGTTTTCAAGATGCCGGTAAACGTAGGCTTCTGCCTCAGCTCTTGTGATTGGATTCATGGTCAGGGGAAAGATGGTGAACGCCTGAACGGTCAGGTTCTTTTTGAACGCAACAGCGGTCGGGAAGATCATCGGACTGTAATCGAGAACCCCATATAGGCTGATCAGAGCGAAGTCCGCTGCGGCTTCCGCAAGATGGGCAAAGCCGGACCCGGCTACTGGGTCAAAGATGATTCTGCATCCCTTCCCTTCGGTGATCTCCATGACGCGAACCACTACGTCCTCGTGGTCCGTCACGATCACATGGTCTGCACCCAATGCGATCAACTGTTCTCTTTTTGCAGCCGTTCGTGTGGTTGCGATCGAGACGGCACCCTCAGCTCGTGCCACGTCAATTGCTGCAATCCCGACCGAACTCGACGCGGCAGTGATCAGGACATGCTCACCAGGAACAAGTTTGCCGAAATGGACCAGAGCGCCCCAGGCCGTAATGTATTGCATCCATATGCTCGCGCCTTCCTCATAGGAGAGATTCGCCGGGTATGCAGCAAGGGCCGTTACCGGAAGGATTGCTACTTCGCCGTAGACGCCATATTTATCGGCCCAGAATGAAGGGACAGAGGACATGGTGCGACCCAACAGGCTTTGTTCCACATCTGGCCCGATGGCCTCAACAATTCCTGCGGCCTCGTATCCGAGATTGGAAGGAAAGACGGGATCAATCGGATAACGGGCATTCCGAAACATGACCTCAGCCCTGTTTAGACCAATCGCTCTAACCCGCAACCGTACTTCACCCGGTCCCGGCTCCGGAAGAGGCAGATCATCCAGCCGCAGAACATCGGCTGGCCCTGCTTCATGAAAGCGAACGATTTTTACCGTTTCTGCCATTCTGTCACCTTGTCTCCGCGGTTTTCCAATGTTGCTCGAGCGCGGCAGCAAGCTCACCGGCGCGTTCCACAGGCGTCCAATGCTGTCCATCTAGCTTCAGTACCCGCGCCGCGCCGCTGTCCTTCCCGAGAAGGTCTGCAAACTCAACTGGACACGGTATGTCATGAATGCCCCAAAAAACCAATCCGGGCGATGTAATCTTGGCCAAGCCCGGCTGCCATTCCCTACCCACTGTGACAGCGGATCGATAGAGACGGAGGATGCATTGCCTCATGGTCGCGTCCATCCTGCTCATAACGTCTCTGGCGAGGTCTGCAGGGACCCCGTGCTCCAACAGAGTGTTAGTGAACTCTTCGGGGTTGAGGTCTTTCATCCACGCCTCGCCAACGTCTGGGGTTTGCCAGATTTTGGCGAGAGGATGCCACACGTAATCACTATTCACAGGAGCGTCACCGGCAGCCCAGGTCCGGACCAGATCTGGCCTCAGAGAGGCTACTCGGGCAACCATGATGCAGCCCCAGTCATGTCCGACGAGGTCTACGGGCTCGCCCTGCTGTTCGATCTGAGCAATGATCCAGCCAACGTACTCTTCCTTTGTGGAAGTGAAACCCTCGGGAAGCGGGCTATCGAACCCTGGTAAAGACAAAGCAACAACATCTGTTCTGGAGAGGTGGCCGCGAAGGCGACTCCAAACCCGATGCGTATCCGGAACACCATGAACAAACACTGCTGGCATCACTGCCTCCTCTGAGAGTATTGGTGGCTTTCGTCACTCTGATCGCAGGATGGAACGCGGTCGGGCAAATCGCGTTCCATCTCACATTGCGCTAAACGGTTACGTACCGCGTCGCCGGCTTACTTGTTTGGGACGAGCCGAGGAGAGCCAAGCGGGCTGTGTCATAGTTCTTCAATAGTTGAAGATCCTCTACCGAGGGCAAGGTGACCTTCTCACCCAGATCGAGACCTGCCAAGGCGGCATCAACAGCATTCTCCGCCTTCATCACCGTAGCCGCGTCCAGCTTGGATAGTGGTACACCTGAAATCTCCCAGATATCTGTGGCGATTGCGGCAGGAGCGACTAACTGCACCACGATCCCGGTGTTCGCAAGCTCATCCTGCAACCCTCTGGTGAAGTTCAAAACATAGCCTTTTGTGCCGCTGTAGATGCTGCTGATTGGAAGGCTTTGAAAGCCCAAAACTGAGCCCATGTTGATGATCGTTCCTGAGTTGCGCCTCTTGAAGCCAGGAAGAACAGCCACGGTCAGCGTCGTCAAGGCAGTCACATTGACGCCAATCATCGCGTCCAAATCGGGCTCCTTTATATCTCCAACGGAGCCGAGCGTAGAAGTACCGGCATTGTTGAGCAAAAGAGTTATGCTCTCGTCTGCAGAGATGGACTTAACGACGCGATCTAAATCAACTGCCGATCCTAGATCAGCCGTAATCGTCCGGACGGCGACTCCATACTTCGCCTTCAGCTCCGTGGCTGCGGTTTCGAGGCGATCCGCACGGCGAGCGACGAGGATTAGGTCGTAACCACGCTTTGCAAGTCGATCTGCAAACAACCTCCCCATCCCGGCCGAAGCTCCGGTTATGACCGCAGTCCCTTTTTGTGCGCTGCTACTAATCGATGCGTTCAATTCAGTGCTCATGTGAATGCCTTCCATGTCGTTGTTGACTTGCGAGTTTGATTTCGAAGACTAGCTCAACATCTTCAGACAAAAGTTCTGTGAGGCTTAGCCGGTAACCCTCACGACAGGAGGCCGGGTGACAAGTGCATGAGCAGCAATCATGTGTCCCAAAGCTAGGGAGAAGATGCAGACTCCGACGGATAGCGTGATGTTGGCCGCAGCCCTAAACCAATCTCCGGTGCTCACCATGGCAAACGTATCTAGGGTGAACGACGAGAACGTCGTGAAGCCGCCGCAGATACCAACCATGAGAAAAAGGCGCAGGTTTTCCGAGATTCCAAGCCGTCCGCCTGAGATGGCTAAGGTTCCAACCAAGCCCATAATGAAACAGCCGATAACATTGACTGCAATCGTGCCCCAAGGGAAGGTGCCGCTGACATTCAGAGTGAGGCGAGTAAGCCCGTAGCGAGCGACTCCACCGAGAGCGCTTCCGATTGCTACCCATAGATACGTCATGGTCAACCTCAGCGAAACGAACGTTAGATAAAGAGGCCCATTGCGGTGATCCCAATGGCCACCAAATCTTCAAGCAAAGCAGCAGGCACATCCCGGCCAAACAGCTTTGCAAGAAAGCCCCTGGCCTTAGCCCCTCCAAAGGTGCCAGCCACAGAACCGATGATGCCCGCTATCAGTCCAAGAACGGTTTGGTTGGCAGACATACCGATGGCGACACCGCAGAGGGATCCGGTTACGATCCGTGTGATGAACTGAGGCGGAATCAGACGACTCGGAGTCTTTGGAAGCTTGTCATTGACCATCTCCCCGATCGCCATGAATGTCAGAACGTAAGGGGTATACGCGTATCCCAGGAACGCTAACCACGTATGGTCCAGATGCAGGTACCCGAGGTGTGCGGCCCAGCTCACTGCTGCCAAGCCGATCAAAGCTCGCAATCCGGACGCGGTGCCGGTTAGAAAAGAACTCAACAAGACAGGCATGTGAACTCCTCAAAGCTGACTAAAAGCGTTTGTTGCGTCACGCGATCTGCCTCTCGCACACCGCCGAAGCAATGTGCGAGAGCGTTCGGCTAGAGGAGGGGGTGCTGATTATGTGCATCGGTCCCCGATTCAATAAGCTGGCCAAGATGAAGGATGGTTGCTTCATCAAACCAGCGGGAAACCAGCTGCACGTTGATTGGCAGTTTTTCGGAGCTAAAGCTAAACGGCACGGATAGGCCGGGTAGACCTGTGAGGTTGAAGGGCACGGTAGCACACATCATGTTCGACGAGGGCACTTTCACCCCGTTGACGGTGTATTCTGCGAGGCCAGGCGGAGGTGCAGTGAAAGGAATGACCGGGCAGAGGAACACATCGTATTTTTCAAAGTATGTAGCGAAAGCGGACTTGAGATCGTCCACCTTTCGTTCCGCTTCAACGTAGTCCGCAATCGGTGTCGGAGGCAGATTGGCGTAGGCTTTCCCAATGAAGTGAAGCTCCTCATCACGATCCCCAACGGCCTTGCGGATATATCCTCCCAACTCCGCGCAGTAGAGCGTAACGGCGATGTTCAGGTAATTATTTTGTTCAAGGGCCGGTATACGAACAGCTTCAACCGAGCAGCCAGCGTCCTTCAGCAAAGCCGCTGCAGCGGCCACAGCAGCAGACACCTCGGGATCGACAGGGCCAAATCCCGGCTCGGCGAGCCAGCCGACCCGAATGGGCTTTCCAGCGACCCGACTGTTGGCGGGCAAAGTGTCCTTCGCATGAATCGCGTAGCCGTCTACACCGTCCGACCCTTGCATAATTGAAAATGCTGTCGTGATATCGCGAATGCTACGGGCCATCGGGCCGATATGCCAGTACCGGTTGAGAACTTCAGGCCAGTGGCCGGTATAGGGAATGCGACCGTGGGTCGCCTTGAGCCCGACGATGCCTGTGAGCGCTGCGGGACCACGCACCGAGATGGCTACGTCACTTCCGATCCCAATGGGCGAGAGTCCTGCCGCGATTGCGGCTGACTCACCGCCGCTCGACCCACCTGGAGTGCGTTCCAGATTCCAAGGATTCCTCGTGAGGCCGGTGACGAGATTGTCCGTTTCCTGCCAGCATGAGAATTCTGGCAGGTTGGTCTTTGCAAGTGGAATTCCACCTGCTTCCTTGAACCGTGTGACTACTGTCGCGTCTTTTGACGGTATGTTACCGGCAAAAATCTTAGTTCCACGCTGGGTGAGGACGCCTGCCGTATCGACCGCATCCTTGATTGTGAACGGCACGCCATGGAACGGTCCCAACTCAGCGCCCTTGGCGACTGCTGCATCGGCGGCATCCGCTCCGTTGAGTGCTTGCTCCGCGAGCAGAGTGACAATGGCGTTGATCTTGGGGTTCACTGCCGCGATGCGATCAAGGTGGGCCTGTACGACCTCACGCGAGGAAACTTGCTTCGTCCGAATTAGCGTTGCAAGTTCCGTTGCATCCTTGAAATAGATAGGGCTTTCTACTGATGTGGTACCGGGCGCGATTGAATTTTCAGCCTTGCTCATGTCGTTCTCCTGTGGTGACCAACGTCTCTGTGGGGTTGAGTCTCGGGGTGGGAAATATCCTCAGTTCGCGGGATACATGTCTTCTCCCGCGAACGCACAGGAGGCACGAACAGCGAGCTGTTTGCGGGAAAGGGGTTAGAGGTTTGGGTGACGGTCACCTAAGCCGCCTTTGCGCTCAAGCAGTGCGCCTAATCGTAGAATCGTTGCTTCATCCAGCCACCGGGAGACGAGTTGAATGCCAATCGGCAGTTGCTCAGAGCTGAACGCAAAGGGCACCGACAACGCCGGAAGACCTGTCATATTGAACGGTGAGGTCGCCTTCATCGAGTGGAAGGCCGTAACAGTCTGGCCATTCACGGTAAGTTCGTTGAGAGCGTGGGGTGGCGCGGTGAAAGGGATCACTGGACAGAGCAGGACATCGTACGACTGAAACCACCCTGCGAAGCCAGACTTCAATAGCTCGACTTGCCGCAAAGCGTCTACGTAGTCAACGAGTGGTGGCAGTGGCGTACCAATCAGAGCTTGGCCGATTGAGTGCATTTCAGCTTCGCGACCAGTTCCAAAGGACTTGACGAAGGGGATCATCTCGGCAAACCAGATCGTGAAGAACGGAGTCAGCAGATCCATCTCCATGAATGTCAGTCGGACCTCTTCCACATCGCAGCCAAGCTCCTTCAACTGATCAGCAGCCGCTTTGACCGCCGCTGTGATCTCCGGATCAACGGGGCCGAAAGCCGATTCCGACACCCAACCTACTTTGACCGGCCTTCCAGGTATGCGAGGAGCTGAAGGCTGTGCGTCCTTCGCATAGACGGCGTAGGGATCAATACCGTCCGGGCCGGTCAAGATGTCATATCCAAGAGCTACGTCACCAATTGTGCGTGCCATCGGTCCAACATGCCAATACCGACTCATCGCAGTCGGGAAATGCCCAGAGTACGGGATGCGGCCATGCGTGGCCTTGAGGGCGGCGATCCCGTTGTTGTGAGCTGGACCCCGCACCGAGATTGCAACGTCGCTTCCAATTCCGATTGGCGACATGCCGGACCCGATTACTGCACCTTCTCCACCACTCGAGCCGCCTGCTGTGCGTTCGAGATTCCAAGGATTATTCGTCCGACCCGTAACCAGGTTGTCGCTCTCCGTCCACGCCCCAAACTCGGGGGCGTTGGTCTTCATCAGCGGAATACCCCCTGCGGATATGAACCGCGCAACGCTCGAAGCATCCTTGTCGGGAACAAAACCCGCGAACAATTTGGATCCACGTTGCGTGGGCGCTCCTGCGGTGTCAAGGGTGTCCTTGATCGAGAACGGCACTCCATGAAGCGGACCAAGCGGTGCGCCGCTGGCGACTATCTTGTCAGCCACTTCGGCAGCTCGCAGTGCGCTCTCGCCCATCAGTGTCACGACGGCATTAACCCGTAAATTGACCGCTTCTGTGCGAGCGATGTGAGCTTGCACAACCTCACGGGATGAAAGCTGCTTTGAACGAATCAGGCCAGCAAGTTCCGTCGCACTCTTGTAGTAAACCGCATCGGAATCTGCTGAAACATTCTTGACGTTGCTGCTCATTCTTCCCGCTCCTTTGACGCAATCCTTGTTCGTACGGCCTTCGCGGCGCACTTGATATGACTGACTATCAGTCATTAGCTACTCATGATCTTGGTTGAAATGATCGCGATTGGTCGAAACCGCTTTAATAATGCAAATCGCCACGAAGAAGCGCGCGAGCGCCTCATGCGAGGCGCTTTACCGTCGCACTTTAGGAGAGGGAAGGGTGGGTAAGTGCTGAGGTGCTAAGCGTACTCGGCAGTTTCGCTCACTGCGGATTGCAGAACCGCATTGAGCTTTCGCCACTTCGATGGGGTAGTCCGTTCGACCTGGCTGAACTGCTTTGTCAGAGCTGCCTGATCAAAAAAGCCTGATTCTATGGCTATATCGGATAGCGGCGCTTTCGTCTCAACCAACATTTCTTTCGCCTTTTCAAGACGCAAACGAATGAGGAAGCGATGAACGGAGATCCCATAACTGAGCCGAAAGCAGCGAGCGAAATGGCTCGGCGACAATTGACACTCTGTTGCCAGCTCAGCAATCGCTATGCTTCCGTTCAGTCGGGATCGCAATAACTCTTCGGCGCGAAGCTTTTGCCATGCCTCAAGTCCCTTATGAGGAGTTGTAGGCAATCGCTGCAGACTGCTATATGACTGGATAAGGTGTGCACCGAGCAGAAGGGACAACTGGTCTAACCGAAGCCGGCTGAGGGGCTGTTGACTCATGACCTCGCTCAGGATGCTCCTTGCCATCTGTGCGATCACAAGATCCTCAACGAAAAAGCACGCACGAAACGTCATATTCGATGCGAGACCTCCATCTTCTGCGATCTCTTCCAAGAAGGACTTCGAAATGTAGAAGTGAAGGTAGTCGAAAGGGCCTTTGACCAACATCTTCATTGAGGACTGGAGATCCAGGACGGTCACCGCGAAAGCGCGTGTTGATGAAACGCCGACTTGCAGCCCGTTATAGCGTGCCTGCCACTGACCGACCGGTGTTGGGGTAAGAGCAACACAAATCAGCAGGGCGGGATCGGGTCGGTATTCAGGAGCTTGTTCCAGCTTTCGAGGGCCAGAGCTGAGACGAGTAACCGCAAATTTCGGGCTCTGATCATCGCCGTACACCCCGCAACTGTAATCTGGCGCATCGAAGGTGTCGGCCAGTGAGCGACCGAACAGCTTATCAGAACCCAAAGACGTTGTTCCGCGGTGTAAGGATTGCTTCATAATCGCCACCTAACAGGCAAACCAGGTTCGCTCAACTAAAGTGCGCAAGACGCTTGTTGAACAGGAATCTCTTCGACCTCAAGCGCATCTTCCTCATCATAGGCGTCCAGTGTTGCTCTGCCATGAGACGAGTTGCGGTATTTAGCCTCAAATGG
>CAZZYO010000109.1:0-12299 GCA_964658255.1 Candidatus Babeliales bacterium | reverse complement strand
GAGCTCTTCAAGAGTGGCTTCGAGCTCCATCGCAACAACGGCTTCTGCAATGAGTTCCGTTGCCGAAGCACCGATGATGTGAACACCCAGTATTTCGCCATACTGGGCATCTGTAACAACTTTCACAAAGCCTTCGTGCGCGTTGATGATCGACGCCTTTGAGTTTGCCGAGAACGGAAACTTGCCCACCTTGATGGCTAGCCCCTTCTCCCGGGCTTGTGCCTCGGTTAAGCCTACGCTGCCAATCTGCGGCTCCGTGTAGGTGCAGCCCGGTATACGGCTTCGTTTTACCGGCCGGGCGTACTTGCCCGCAATCTTCGAGGCGACCACGATCCCGCACATCGCGCCTACATGGGCCAGCTGCGGGAGCCCTGCAACGATATCGCCGATCGCGTACACGCCCTCTACCCCGGTCTCCATCCACTCATTCGTCTTGATGAAGCCCTTCTCAAGCGAGAGGCCAAGAGTCTCCAAGCCGATGCCATCGGTGCGCGGCGCGCGGCCTACCGCGACCAAGACCTTTTCCGCTTCTTTGACCACCTGCTTACCGTCAGCAGCCGTAAAGGTGACCCTTGCGCCTACTTCCGTCTTTTCCACCGTTTCGACCTTTGCCCCCAGGTGCAGATCGATCCCGCGCTTGCGGAAGTTTCGCGCAAGCTCTTTGGACACTTCCTCGTCTTCTGCCGGTACCAGTCGCGGCAGGTACTCGACGATGGTGATCTCGGCGCCGAAGCTCCGGAAGATCGACCCGAACTCAACGCCAACAGCGCCTGAACCGATAACTATGATTGACTTCGGGATCGACGATATACCGAGAATCTCGTTGTTCGTCAGGATCTGCTCGCCAACCTCCAGCCCTGGTAGCATGCGCGCGTCTGACCCAGTCGCAATCACCAGCTTCCTGGCCCGGACCTGCTCTGTCGTTCCACCCGCAGCCGCAACCTCAAAGGTGTGCACGCCATCACTGCCTGCAGGGCCAGTCAGCTTGCCGAACCCTCGCACCACGGTGATCTTGTTCTTGCGCATCAGGAAATCCAGGCCCTTGACGTGCTTCGCGATAATGGCGTTCTTGCGCTCCAGAATGGCGGCCCAGTTCAGCGTCAACTCACCGACGCCTTCCACGCCATACTCCTTGGCGTGCTGCACGTGCTCGTAGATCTCGGCGTTGTAGAGCAGAGCCTTGGTCGGAATGCACCCCCAATGCAGGCAGGTGCCGCCCAGCTTTTCATCCTTTTCGATCAGCGCGACCTTAAGGCCGTACTGCCCTGCGCGGATTGCCGCTGTATAGCCGGCCGGGCCACCGCCCAGTATCGCCACATCGTAGATCGCTGCTTCTGCCAAGGAGTACCCCATTCCAAACGAAGTGGCCCGTCAGCAAAGCGTTTCGCCATGCCCGAGCCCGACCCTTTAATCTTATGTGAGGGGCAAATCCTTGTCACAGCCCCGGCAGCTGAACCACTTGGAACGCTTTTCGCCCGCAATGATCCAGCCTGGCTTGGCGGAAAGAGCCGATTAGCTCTGAAGCGTGTGCAGCGTTGTCTCCGGGCGGGCTGTCCAGGCGCGCAGAGAAGGTAAACGCAGGGGCTCGGTTGCCTCCGCAGGAGCCGCTGCTACTGCATCTTCCCCAAGCACCGTGTATTCCAACCGGTCGACGCCGGTCGCCTGCGCCGTGTGCAGCGCAGAGCAGGCTGCCGTAATCAGCGCCGTCGAACCCTCTGCCGGCACCCCGTGCTGCACAGCGATGCCAATGCTGGCTGAGACGAAGCCGGACTCGAGCGCCCGATGCGCAATCCCCAGCCGCACGACCGACCAGCGCAGCCTTGCAGCCACTCGCAGCGCACCGGGCAGATCAGTCCCCGGCAAGACCACCGCAAAGGTCGCACGGTCGTAGCGAGCGAGCAGGTCGGCCTTGCGTGGCAGCATGCGATCGAGCGCCCGCGCGACGGTCAGCAGGGCAACATCGCTTCCCATGGGTCCGTTCTCCTGCTCCAGCGCCGCAAAGGCATCGACGCCCACAAACAGCAGGGCTGTGGGTTCTTTCACCCGTCGCTCGCGCTTCCACTCCTCTGCGAGCTTGGAAAACAGGGCATCGCAATCCGGCAATCCCGTCAACAGGTCCTGCTGCGCTGCGGCTACCGCAAGGTGCTCAGGCACGCTTGGGCGAGAGGTTTGCTGCGTCGCGAACTGCCAGCCAATCACAGCTAGCGTGACCAAGGCACTGGCAATAGCGAATAAAACTTGTATGTGCGGCATGGGAGACTCCTCCGCAGGGCCCATCAGTGGCAGCCACTTGTGTGGCAGGTCGAGTCGTGTCTGTACTCTGTGTACCGTGATCCGAAGTCCGCGCCAAGCATGAACACGCGCCGCGCTTACCTTGGAGCGGCCCAGATCGCGCGATCCGGGAATATAGTCCCGTTTCGGAACCAGCTTCCTTGCCATCCGCCCGGACTGCTCAACCCAGCAACTTCGCCGCCTCACGCGCGAAGTAGGTGACGATGAACCCAGCGCCGGCTCGCCGGATGCCGAGCAGCGATTCCATCATCGCTCGCTCCGGTTCCAGCCACCCCCGTGCGAACGCCGCCTGCAGCATCGCGTACTCACCTGAAACCTGGTAGGCGCCGATCGGCAGCTCAAATCGCTCGCGCGCCGCCCGTATCACGTCCAGGTAGGGCATCGCGGGCTTCATCAGAATCATGTCCGCGCCTTCTTCCACGTCCTGCGCAATCTCGCGCATGGCTTCGCGCAGATTCGCGCCATCCATCTGGTACGTGCGGCGATCGCCAAACTGGGGCGCCGAAGCTGCTGCCTCGCGAAAGGGCCCGTAGAAGGCCGAAGCAAACTTGGCCGCGTAGGAGAGGATGGGTGTCTGCTCACATGCTGCAGCATCCAGCCCGGCTCGGATCGCACTCACCCGGCCATCCATCATGTCACTTGGGGCGACAACATCAGCGCCCGCTTTTGCGAGCGACGCAGCCGTCCGCGCCAGCAATGCGAGGCTGCGATCGTTGTGTACAAGAAAGCCATCAGGCTTCCAGTCTGAACCATGCTCCCCAGCCGAACCATGGTCTACTACTCCGCAATGTCCGTGCGAGGTGTACTCACACAGGCAGACATCGGCAATCAGCAGCAGGCTCTTCGCGCGGCTGGCTTTGAGCGCACGCAGTCCTGTTTGCACAATGCCGTCCTCGGCCCAGGCTCCTGTCCCCTGCTCGTCTTTCTCGCTTGGTAGGCCGAAGAGCAGCAGCCCGCCGATCCCCAGCTCTGCCGCCAGCTCGGCTTCGCGCATCGCCTCATCTACAGACAGGTTGAAGACTCCTGGCATAGAGCTGATCTCGCGCCGCACTCCCTCACCAGGAGTTAGGAAAAGCGGGTAGATCAGCGCCGAAGGCTCCAGCTGCGTCTCACGAAGTAGCGAGCGCATGGCCGCTGTTTGCCGCAGCCTCCGCATACGTACAAGTGGGTAGCGCATGCTGCGATTCTAAGCCTGATGCAGGCCATCTTTGCGTCCGGCAGGTTCCTTCGCTCTAGGGCAGACGGCTTATGCCGACAAGTCTCCCCTTGGGATCCGCAGGTGCTTCCTACCAGCTTTGTGGTGTCCAAGACATCCAGTCCGGAGTGAAAGATCGTAATACTTTCACCTTGCCCCCGAGGCGGGGCGCTGCCCAACAGTGCTGCCGTTCGACCGGCGTCGAGAATGCGTCGCCGCGTTACGAACTCTTCGCTCGACGCTGTCGACGCTATGCCTGTCTCTCAGGCTGACTGCAACGATCGCTCGCTTCGCTCCTCCGGCCACCTTTCAGCTCTCACCGGCGGGCCGCCTTCTTCGCTGGAGCTTTCTTCGCCTGCGCCCTCTTCGCTGGCGCCTTGGCGCTGGCTGACTTCTTCGCAGCTACCTTTGTTTGTGCTGGCTTTGCTGCTACCGCTTTCCTGGCCGGCGTCTTCGTTGCTGCCTTCTTCGCAGCAGGCTCCGCGGCCTTCTTTGCAGGCGCACCCTTCTTCGCCGCAGCCCCGCCGGCGCTCTTCGTTGTCGCGGCTTTTTTGCTGGCAGCTTTCTTCGCGCCGGCCTTTGCGCCTCCTCGGGAAGAGTGCTCATTATGCTCAGGGTGGATAAATCGATTGAAGTTGCTCTGCGCGCCTTCTGCGGTCACGTCCTGTAGCACCAGCTCCAGGTCACTCGCGTCGAACTTCTCAAAGAACTCTTCCCACTCGATCTCGCGGAGATTGCTGTCGTTGTTCTTTGGTGCCTTCGGAAATTCAAGCCGCAGGATACCCTGGCCTTTGCCTGTATCGGTACTTGCTACCTCGGCCGGCTTTGCTCCGCGTGCCTCCGCCCATGCACGAATTTCTTCATGATCCCGCGTCGTCTTCGATACAGCCATAGCTGCACTCCCCCTGCAACTAGGAGCACGTTGGCTTGCATGCGGATGCTTCTAGCGCTCACCCTTCCCTCAAGCAAAAGCGCCGCCGCCTACACTCCAGCCGTCATCTTGAAGATCGCCTGCGCATTCGCGGGATCGAAGCTCAGATCAAGCCCGCCATTCTCCTCCGGCAGACGCGTGATGAACTCGAGAAACGACCCAGGCACCTCGCGTTCCACCATCGCACCGTCCGCCCCTACGAACTGCCGTTGTACCCGCGCCGCCAGAAACGCCGTCTGCCGCACCCGCCCTGATCCCGACCGCTCCACCGTCGCCTTGATTGCCTCACCCAGCGTCTTCTGCTCTTCGGTCAAAGCATCCACATCGGCCACCCGGTCAGTGACGTGGTTAAACGCATTGCCTTCAGTCGCAATCCAGGCCATCTCTGCCGACTCCTGCAGCAACGCCTCGTAATCGCTCTCGCTTACCTCTGGATGCTGCCGCTCAAAGCACGCCGCAAGCACTGGCAGCAGCCTCCCCGCATCTGCAAGAGAGAGCGTGCCATGCCGCTCAAGCTCCCCTAGCAGTCCTGCACCTTCGGCGGTAAGCGGATCACGCGAGTTACGCGTCACTCGCGCTACCGTCTCCTGGAAGGCCGGCGAGAACCGCTCCACGTGGAGCTCCGAGATAAAGAACTGCGCAATCTCTTCTGGCCGGTCCACATGCGCGTACGACCGCCCAGTCATCTTCAGCCGCTCCAGCGGATACACGCCGCGCAGCGCATACCCCAGCGGCTGCAGCAACCTCGTGATCGCGCCCTCACCCGGCGGCAGCGAGCCCATCCCGGAGAGTGCCACGGTCCGCACCGCTCCATGATCGTGAAGCATCGTGCGTCCTGCGGCCTCTGCACGCTCAACGTAACGAGCTGCCGCCGGCACCCGCTCTAACAGGTCTGCAAACAACATCATGTTCAACGCCTGCGCGACCACCGCACGCGTGGCTTCGCGCTCTGAGACAAGCTCCTCAGGCACTACCAGCACTCGCAGCAATCGCGCAGTCGTCTCCGCCCCCATCAACCGCTCCAGCAGTTCTGCCAGGGCACCTTGCTTTGATAGCTCGCTCATCCACTCACCCCTATCTTCCACGCCATCATAAAAGCGCGGCCGAACGCTCGTCGCGCAGGCTCAATCAGTCTTCGAGTGGCCCCTGCTCGCGGTAGAGCCCTCGCGCGCGAATGTAGGCAAGCACTGCTGGATCCAGACTCTGGTGCGCACCACCGTGGCGCAGCGCCGCTCGAATCGCGGTAGCTGAAACATCCTCGTCGAGCCCTTTGAGCAAGTAGAAATGCGCCGCTGGTAGAGGCGAGTGCGCCTGGTCCTGCGACGCTGGAAACCTGAGCACCACGGCACCGCGCTCCAACGTTCCGGGCACCAGCACCCGGTGCTCAACCTCTGCGGCTTCCTGCTCGGTCACAACAAGCTCACTGCCCGGCGATAGACGCAGCAGCGACACATAGAGCTCCTCCAGCGCAAACCCAGGCCGCGTTGCAACGATCATCCCAACGCTACAAATCAG
Organism: Candidatus Babeliales bacterium; assembly: GCA_964658255.1. GTDB lineage: Bacteria > Acidobacteriota > Terriglobia > Terriglobales > Acidobacteriaceae > EB88. The sequence continues at coordinate 6,366 of CAZZYO010000109.1, read as the reverse complement.
TTCCAGCGCGCGGTGCCACTGCGGCAGCGTCTCCAGCGCATCGGCGCCGGTTAGCAGGAAGAGCATGTCCTCAGCTCCCAGCTCCTCCCGAAGATGCTGAAGCGTATAGAAGGTGTAGTTCGGCTTCCCATCTGCGCGAGGGGCGTCTAGCTCGGAGACCTCCAGTCGCCCGTCGGCCGCCGCGTCGACCAGCAGTCGCAGCATCGCTACGCGATCGGAATAGCTGGCTGGCGCTGCCACTCCGCGCTTCAGCGGTTGCACTGCCACCGGCACCAGCAACACGCGATCGAGCGCCATGCGGTCTGCCGCGGCCAGTGCGATCCTTCGGTGCCCCAGGTGAGGCGGATCAAAGCTGCCCCCAAAGAATGCAACGCGCATGCTCGCCCATCCTCCCTGCCACCATACAACACGCCCTCTCCCTTCACGATCACGCAGGCTGGCGCCGCGAGAACAGCCAGCGCAGCCAGAACGTTGTCATCCTGAGCGTAGCGGAGGATCTGCGGTGGCTCTTTCAGCCCACTTTTGCCACGCATAACATCACCCGCAGCCGCCCCGCGCCGTACACTGCAGACTGTATGCCCGCGCACGCCCGGCCACTCTACACTGCCTATATCGCGCTTGGCGCGAACCTTCCTTCCGCGGCCGGCGCCCCTGCTGCAACCATCCGCGCGGCTCTCGATCAGCTTGCCGCGATCGCTCCAGCGGAGCTCCCGCTCAGTGCCTCCTCCCTCTACGCCACCGAGCCAGTCGGCTCCCCAGAGGGGCTTGCCCAACCCACCTACATCAACGCCATCGCCTGCCTCCACACCACGCTTGGCCCTGAGCCGCTGCTCGCTGCCTTGCTGGCAATCGAGCAGAGCTTCGGCCGCATCCGCAGCGCGCCGAACGGCCCACGTACCCTGGATCTCGACCTGCTCATGCTTGACGACATAGTCCTCGCGACTGCGGCGCTCATCCTCCCGCACCCGCGCTTCCACGAGCGCCGCTTCGTTCTCACGCCGCTCTCTGAGGTTGCTCCTACCCTGCGCCACCCCACGCTCGGCCGCACCATGGCAGCTCTGCTCGCCGAGCTGCCCGACACGGGAGAGCAGGCGTCGTCTGGAGTCCGTCAATTATGAAGAAGACCTGCCTGCTCCACACGGTCGCACGGCTCTTGCTCTGGCTTCCTGCCTGCATCGCGCCGGCTCAGTCCGGATTGCCTCCCCCACCAACCTCGCCAAACGCTGCTGGGCAGCCAGCGCCCCAGGCTGCACCCGAGCGCGTGGAAGTCACGGCCTACCGCACGCCGCTCGCCGCCCTCGACTCGCCCGCAAGCACACGTGCGCTCAGCGCTGAAGCCCTGCAGCAAGCGGCCGGCATTTCACTCGACGGCAAGCTCCGCCTGATCCCTGGTTTCGAGCTCTTCCGCCGCACCACCGCGCTCGTGGCCAATCCAACGACACAGGGGCTTTCCTTGCGTGGCCTCGGTTCGACCGCAGCCAGCCGCACCCTCGTTGTCTCCGATGACGTACCGCTTAACGATCCGTACGGCGGCTGGATTCACTGGAACGAGCTACCCTCGCTTGCCATCGACCGTGTCGAGGTTGTGCGCGGCGGCGCCTCCGATCTCTACGGCTCCAGCGCCATTGGCGGCGTGGTCAACGTCCTCACCGTGCATCCGTCAGCCGCCGGGCGCCAGGCCGATGCACCAGCCAAACTTCACCTGCTCTCAGGCTTTGGCGCCGAGTCCACCACGGAGAACGCAGCGCTCGCCACCCTTACTCGCAGACGCTTGGGCGCGCTCGCCGCCGCAGGCCTTACCGCGACAAGTGGTTACACACTCGTCGCTCCCAGTCTGCGCGGCCCTGTCGACCAGCGCTCGAACGTTCATGCCGAGAACGCGCTGGTTGAAGTCGACCGCTACACCGGGGAGCCAGGCAGCGGCGGCCGCGTGTTTCTGCGCGGCAACGTTCTCAACGAGAATCGACATAATGGCACTCCATTGCAGACCAACGCGACTCGCCTCTGGCGCTACTCTGGCGGGGTAGAGCACGACCGCCTTGCCGCACGCGCCTTCGGCTCGAGCGAGCACTACTACCAGAGCTATTCCTCTATCGCTGTCGGTCGCGCCTTCGAGACCCTGAACCGCACCGGCGAAGATCCGGCGGGCGAGCTCGGCGCGCTTGTTCGCTGGACGCAGCCGATCTTCTCCGGCACCCGGGCCAATACCCTGCTGGTAGCCGGCGCTGACGTTCGCGACGTGCGTGCCGAGGACATCAGCTTTCCTGCAATGCCAGCAGCCACCCAAGCCACTACCGCCCGCCAGCGGCAGACGGGCGCCTACACCGAGCTGCTTTTGGTCCCCGGCCCCTGGACGCTCAGTGGGAGTGCTCGCCTCGACCACTTCACCAACGGTGACGCTGCGCAGTACGGCACGACAACGCCCGGCGCTCTGGCGGCTCTCAGCGAGACGGTCATTGACCCACGCCTGGGGCTCTCGCGGCGTCTCACGCCTACGCTTGCACTCAACGCCTCTGCTTTCCGCGCCTACCGGGCGCCGAGCGAGAATGAGCTTTACAGGACGGGGCAGGTCGGTCAGCAAACTACCCTGGCCAATCCGGGCCTGCGCTCTGAGCGCGCAACCGGTTGGGAGACAGGCCTTGCCGCCGCGCCCGCTTCTGGACTCCTGGCGCACTCTGAGCTGCGTGCGAGCTGGTTCTGGACCCAGGTCAACCGCCCTATCACCGCGCTCACGCTCAAGACAACTCCAACCGCAACCACGCTGAAACGCGAAAATCTCGGGCGCATTGAGAGCCGCGGGCTCTCACTCGACGCAAGTGTGCACCCTGCTGTTACATTCTTAGGCGACGCGCACCTGGCGATCGAAGGTGGCTATCAATATGCCATAGCCACAGTTACAAGTTATGCGCAGCAGCCCGCGCTGGTCGGCAACTGGATCCCGCAGGTCGCCCGACATGCCGCCACTCTCCAGGCCTCCCTCGGTAGCGAACGGCTTGGCCTGCTCAGCCTGCAGGCTCGCGCCAGCGGTCGCCAGTACGACGACGATCAGAATCGGTACGAGCTGCACCCTTACTTCCGCGTCGACGTTTACGCCTCGCACGCAGTGAACTGGCTTGGGCTGCCGCATGGCCGTGTTGAAGCTTTTACAGCTGTTGAGAACCTGCTCGACCGGTCCATCGACGCTGGGCGCACGCCCATCCGCACCCTGGGCACGCCGCAGCTCGCGCGTTTCGGCCTCCGCGTGAACCTGGGCGGCCCTATGTAAGCGCAACCGCATAAGATTGCCACAGTGCCTCTCTCCTTCCAGGTCCACGCAGCGTCCCAAGCAGGTGGCCGCCGCGCCACGCTCACTCTCCCCCACGGCACGGTCGAGACGCCGGTCTTTATGCCCGTTGGTACCGCGGCGACGGTCAAAGCCGTTCCACAGCAGTGGCTCGAGACGCTTGGCGCAGATGGTCTCGGCCCCGCAATCATCCTTGGCAACACCTACCATTTGTACCTGCGCCCCGGCCACCATGCCATGCGCGCCATGGGTGGCCTGCACCGGTTTATGAGTTGGGATCGCCCGCTGCTCACCGACTCCGGTGGCTTCCAGGTCTTTTCTCTCAGCGACCTGCGTCGGGTCACCCCCGATGGCGTTGAGTTCCGCTCCCACCTTGATGGCTCAAAGCACTTCTTCTCGCCCGAGCATTCGATGGACGTGCAGCTTGCTCTCGGCTCAGACATCGCGATGGCCTTCGACGAGTGTCTCGAGTACCCGGCCGACCGGTCGCGGGCCCGCGCCTCGCTTGACCTGACGACAGCATGGGCGGCTCGCTCCAAGGCTCACTTTGACGCGCATGCCCATACCACGCCGTGGGCGGCAGCAGCTTTGACGGAGCCGCAGGATGCCGCTCGCTGGCAGCTCTCGCCAGTCAACCCCGGCGCCACCCCGAGCCTCTTCGGCATCGTTCAGGGCGGCGTCTATCCTGACCTGCGCCGCGAGTCCGCCGAACGCCTGGTTGAGCTCGACTTCCCCGGCTATGCCATCGGCGGCCTGGCGGTCGGCGAGCCGCGCGAGAAAACGATTGAGGTCATCGCCGCCACGCTCGAGCACCTGCCCGCCGACAGGCCACGCTACGTGATGGGGGTAGGCTATCCGGAGGAGATCGAGGCCTACGCCCGGCTCGGCGTCGACATGATGGATTGCACGATCCCCACCCGTGTCGGGCGCCATGGACAGCTCTTTACCTCGGAGGGCCGGCTGAACATCAAAAACGCCCGCTTCGCTGCCGATCAAGGGCCGCTGGACCCGGCCTGCGCGTGTCCGGTGTGCCATCGCTACTCGCGCGCCTACCTGCGTCACCTGTTCGCGAGTGGCGAGCCTTTGGCAGCTGTCCTCAACTCCGTGCACAACCTGGCCTTTTACCTCGACACCATGCACAAGGTTCGCGCCAGCCTCGCTCCACCCGCCGCAGCTACTTTCAGCTCGAAATCTTTGTCATCTGAACACGGTGAAGGATCTGTTCCTGCCCTTGGGTAGGCCGGGCGAAGCGCAACCGCTCGTACAACGAGCACCATCGGTAGAATAGAACCAGTAAATGAGGCACAATGGCAACGACAGAAACACGCAAGATGGTGCTGGCCGCAGCCGCAGTCTGCGAAGACAAGAAAGCCGAAAACACCCGCGTCCTTGAGCTCGACCCTGCCGACTCCGGCTTTACTGACTTTTTCCTCATCACCTCCGGCACCAACACTCGGCAGGTCGTTGCTATCGCTGACGAGATCGAGATGAAGATGAAGCGCGAGTTTGCAACCTACGCGAACTCAGTGGAAGGGCGCCGTCAGGGCGAGTGGATCCTGATGGACTATGTGGACTTCGTCGTGCATATCTTTGTTGAAGAGAAGCGCGCGTTCTATGACATTGAGCGACTGCGCAAGTCGGCGCGTTCGGTCGACCTGGCCGAGTTGCAGACAACGCTGGCAAAGAAGACAGCAGCTGTCCGCAAAGCGCACCCGCTGCCCCCTACGGCAGCTGCGGGCACGTCTCAAGGCAACGATGCTCCTGCAGAGGAGATGCCGGCGAAGAAGTCGCCAGCACGTCAAGCTGCAGCAGGCAAAAAAACTGCCGCCCCAAGAAAGACCGCGAAGAAAGCAGCAATGCGAAAGTCCTCGGCAAAGAAGGCCGGTGCGAGGACGACGCCCGCAAAGAAGTCTGCTACACGCGCCGCTGCAGCCGCGACCTCGAGCAAAGCTTCTGCAAAAAAGACTCCCACCAAGCCCAAGCGTCCGTCTGCCGAGTAGGGGCCTGATCCCGCAGTCTCCGTCGGAGCGCACGGCTGAGCTCCGATACATACCTCTGGCTTTCGCTTGGTTGATGTACAGAGCAGAACCGAAGTCCTACATTTGGTTAACGATTCCTGCGTACTTGACCCGTTGTTTCGAGGCGCTTAGGTCCGCTCTCAGGTTGATTGCTCCTTGTAGGGTTCGTCACGGTTAAGTTGATTCCTTGAAGTCCCTGCGATAAATCTGTGCCGCTTCGTTTATCGACGATGAATCAACTGCTACTGTTAAGACCCTGGGTGCTCGGTCGTCCCGCTGCGTTGCACCGGTACTCAGCTGTCGTACAGTGAACACGCCATGAAGCTTCTACTGGCATCCATCGCATCTCGACCTGGTACCGGGGCGGCTCAGGCGCTACTCGACAGCTACGTCACGCGTCTCTCGTCATACCAACCCGCAGAGGTTCAGCGGCACCGCAGCGAGCAGGCTTTCCTCGATTTTCTCGCCCGGCAGCACGCTCGCACTGCCCTTATGCTGGTGCTGCTGGACAGTCGCGGCAAACAGCTTTCGTCTGAGGCACTGGCCGTGTTACTTCGGCGCGAGCAGGACGCCGGGCGTCAGAGTGCAATCTTTGCAGTCGGGCCAGCGAACGGCTGGTCTTCATCTACGCGCGAACTCGTCCAGAGGCAGGGCGGTTTGCTTCTCTCCTTCGGACCGATGACCCTGCCACACGAACTCGCGCGTGTCCTGCTAGCTGAGCAGCTCTACCGCGCCTGCACCATACTGGCCGGCCATCCTTACCACTCTGGGCACTAAGGCGGCGGCAAAGTTTTGCGCCGAGGTTTTGCTCGGCGTGTGAGGAGGAGTTTACGTATCACCTCGCCATCGTGTCCGACGCGTAATGGTTTGCGCGCTTGCTGCCGTCGGTAAACTGGGTAAACGTCTCGATAAAGAGGTACCGTCCATGCAGGTGACCTAGCAGCAATCCCCAATTAACTAGAAACACTACAAACACAACTCAACAAACTAGACAAATTATGCAAATGGGCATGAATGGATCTTGGAATATCCAAGTGTATAGTGATTGGATGCCCAAACAAATCT
>CAZZYO010000108.1:6511-12309 GCA_964658255.1 Candidatus Babeliales bacterium | reverse complement strand
AAGGAGTGGCAGTTTCGATCATCACCTCAGTAGAATGTGGGCAACTTTCAACATACCTCGGGGAAGGCAGGCGCAGGATGCAGGATGGCAACCCCGGAGGCGCAGGCACTCCGCCACAAGACCGGATCTGGAATGACCTGCGCAGTGCGGTCCGTTTTCCCTTGCACCTGTCTGCGATGGTGCTTGCCGACGGCAGGCAGCTTGAGGCAATCACGGTCAATGTGTCGACCGGGGGCATCCTGCTGCGGCTCACCGAACCCTTACCTGAGACCAACACACTAGAGTTTTTGCTGGAAGTACCGAAAGATGGAACATACGGCGAAGTAACGGCAGCCATTCATTGCGCGGGTCATGTGATCCGCAGCTTTGAGCAAGACGGCTTCTGCTTTATCGCTGCCATCATCGATGAGTACCGATTCCAGTAAACGAGACCGGACACCCTGCTTATGAATGGTTCACTCGCGGAAGAGAAGTTAAAATCCAGCTCCCAGAGCGCGGCGCCCTTTATGGGCACGACGCAGCAGGGCGCCTCGCAACACCTGAGTCACCTGCGCTCCCACGTTCGCGTGGTCATCGCCGACAGCCAGGCCATCTACCGGGTCGGCATGAGCCGGGTCTTCTCCGCCGAGCCGGACATCCAGGTAGTCGGCCAGGCCGACACGCTGACCAACCTTCGTTCGCTGCTCAAGCAGCAGAATGCTGACCTGCTGCTGCTGGACTGGAGCATGCTCGGCGGTCATATCGAGGCGGTCGGTGAGATGATCAAGATCGCGCCGCAGCTCAAGATCATTGTGCAGGGTGCGGTCAGCGACGAGACCAGGGTAGTCGAGCTCTACAAGAATGGCGTGCGCGGCACGATCCCACGCTCCATCACGCCGGACCTGTTGATCAAATGCGTGCGCAAGATTGCCGCCGGCGAGACCTGGATCGATAACCAATCCGTCACCTGGCTCATTGAGGCCTACCGTCTGCAGGCGACCCAGGGAACGCACACCAAGAGCGCTCCCCGGCTCTCGCCCAAGGAGATGGCCATCATCTCCTACATCTCCCAAGGCAAGCGCAACAAGGAGATCGCCCACCACATTGGGACCTCGGAGCAGGTGATCAAGAACTATCTGCGCAAGATCTACGACAAGCTGGGCGTGTCAGACCGGCTGGAGCTGGCGCTCTACTGCCTGCATCATGACCTGCAAAAGCCCGGGGCCAACGGCAACAACCTCCGGCCCGGACTCCCGCAGAGTATCTCCGCTCCCGAGCTTTAAGCCGGCGTCGCCAGCCGCTCATCCGGCTTATGCCCCTCGGCGACTCGAGCCTATGGCGTATCCGGATACGCGCGGCAACCCGTGGGCACGCCGAGCAACAGCAGCCGCGGACTTTCTTGCCCGGGTCTTCTAGGACCACTCACCGGGGTTAGGGATGAGCCCGACGCTCGGGCGAGTCAGCAGGCTGTCCATGCGGCGCTGCTTCCTGCCCATGCTCGGCGCTGTGCCGGGCAAGCGCCTGCGAGTCATCGAGCGGCTGGTTGCCATCGGGGCCTGCTGCCGTGGGTGAGCCAGGAACAGGCGGGCGATGCTCCCCGGGACCAAGTGCCTGCTGCGAGGTAGGCTTGCTCGTCGTGGTCTCATCGGACAGATGCTGCCAGCTTGCGTGCGCCTTATTGGTGCGGCCAGTCTCACAGCCGGCAACCAGTATTGTGGCGCATGCCAGTGTGATGCTCGCGCCCAGCGCTCGCCTCAGAGCCAACCCTTGTCCAACCTTCAGCATGTACTCTCCCTCGTTCGCTTGCTTACCGGCGGCACGCGCAACCGGATGTTACTGCACAGCCTAAGCTGCCGCACCCAGGCATGGCAATACGTTAGAGGATCGTCCGCAGCACTGCCCGGTACTCCTCTGGCAGGGCGCACTTGCGCATTGACCGGTCGACGACCACGTGCGCTGTCTCCCCTTCAGCAAGCAGCGTTGACTCCGAGCCTGCCTGGTCTTCTGTCTCAGCCCTGCGGAGCACGTAGCGAAACTTCAGGATGGGCCCGCGCAGCGCGACCAGGCGCGTCTCAAGCTCCAGCTCATCATCGTAGCGAGCGGGCGAACGGTACCGGCAGTTGACTTCGACCACCGGCAGCACGCACCCGTGGTCTGCCTCCAGGCGTTTGTAGGCAAAGCCCAGTTCGCGCATCAACTCAACCCGGCCTACTTCAAACCAGGCCAGGTAGTTGGCATGGTAGACCACGCCCATCTGGTCGGTTTCAGCGTAGCGGACCCGTAGGCGTGTCTTGAAGGTGCGCTGGGGTGGGTTCATATAGCTTCAGTGTAGCGGCCGGTGCACCGTCCAAGCCCGGGAGCATCCACACATCTCAGGGACGAACACACCAGATGGCAAGGTGACCAGTGCGAGAGAAAGTCGGCGTTGCGCCACCAGAACAGCACCGGGAAAGCGGAAGCAGGCTCGATCCGGTTGCGCCCTCGACTGCCGGAAGAGCGCGCCTCGGCGTGGCTACGCTGTTCTTTGCCAATGGTGCAACAGTAGGCTCCTGGGTGCCCCACATCCCGGACCGGGCGCATGCGCTCGGGCTGAACACGGCCCAGCTTGGGGCTACCCTGCTCGCCGGCGGGCTGGGTTGTGTCGCTGCCATGCCGCTCTCCGGGTTGGTCACGCGACGCTTTGGCAGTCGCGCGGTGAGTGTCTCTGCAGGAGTTCTTTTCCCCTGCCTGCTCACGCTGGCGGTCCTCGCACCCACCACGCATCTGCTGGCATGTGCTCTGATTTGCGTTGGCATGGCTGGGGCGACGATGGATGTGTCGATGAACGCGCACGGAGTACTGGTTGAGAAAAAACTTGGCCGGCGCACCATCTCGCTCTTTCATGGGCTGTTTAGCGTAGGCTGCGTTGTTGGCTCCGCCGCCACCAGTACAGCGCTCGCACACCGGGTTGGCGCGGGTGCCATCGCGATGTCAGTAGCGGCTGTGCTTGTGCTGATGGTGGCCTTGGCTTGGCGCGTGCTCCTGGACGAGACTCGTCGTGCTCCGCATGGGATGGACGCCATGCAGCCGATGCGACGCCAGGTCGTATGGCACGGTCATGTGCGCGCCATGCTCCCGCATGGCAAGCTCCTGCTGCTGGGCGTGCTTACCTTCGCGGCGATGGTTTCTGAAGGCGGGGTCGCTGACTGGAGCGCGTTGCTGCTACGCGTTACGCGCCACCTCGGCAATGGTGTGGTCGGCTACGGGTTTACGGCGTTTTCCGCTGCCATGGTTGCGGGCCGCTTTACGGGCGACCGCCTGGTGGCGCGTACAGGCGAGGTGAACGCGTTGCGGGTGGGGGGTGCGCTTGGCGCCGCGGGCATGGTTGGGATGCTGGCGGCCGGCAACCTGCCGGCAGTGCTGGCTGGCTTCGCCCTGGCCGGGCTGGGGCTCGCGAACGCGTCGCCTATCCTCTATCGCGCAGCCGGCCGGCTGCCGGGCTTTGCGCCAGAGGCAGCGATCGCTACAGCCGTCGGCGTGGGCTACGCGGGGCTGCTTGCCGGGCCCCCGGCGCTCGGCTTTGTAGCCCATGTTGCTGGGCTGCGAAGCATCTTCTACCTGCTGGCTGCGCTGTGCGGCCTGCTTGCGCTTGGGGCTGGACTGGTTCGAGGTGCGACCTCGCGAGATCCATCACCCGCGCCCGGCGAGCCCATCTCGGCCAATCCTGTTCTTTGAGGGCTGCTTGCCACGCCCGTTCGCCCCGGCACCCTGCCTGGCAGTATCTTGGAGTGTATGAAGCCAGGCACCGCCACCGAACACGCAGCCCTACCTACCTCCTCTGCCGCACCCATCACGCTCGCGACGCGCATCGATACCCTGGCGCAGATCGCGGTCCACGTCGGCCTGGGCCTGGACGGCGGCGGCCCAGGTGAAAAGCCGGGCCAGGAACTGCTGATCACGGCGCCGCTCGACGCCCTGGCGCTGGTGCGCCGCATCACCGAGCACGCCTACCGGGCGGGTGTCTCACTAGTGACGACAATGTTTGTCGACGACCAGGCGACGCTTGCCCGCTACCAGCACGCGCGCGACGAGAGCTTTGACCGTGCGGCGCACTGGCTGCACGAGGGGATTGCAGACGCTTATCGCGCTGGCGCCGCTCGGCTCGGCATTACGGGTGGCGACCCGTCCCTGCTTGCGGCGGAAGACCCAAAGAAAGTCGCGCGTGCGAACCTGGCCACGTCGAAGGCGAGCCGCCCCGCCATGGAGCTGATTACCCGCCACGAGATCAACTGGTCGATCGTCGCCTCAGCGACTCCGGCATGGGCGCGGGTGGTCTTTCCGGGCGAGCCGGAGGAGCTGGCGGTCGAGAAGCTGTGGCAGGCGATCTTTGCTGCCTCGCGCATTGACGCAGCCGACCCGGTCTCGGCCTGGCGCGAACACAGCGCAGCGCTGCAGCGTCGCGCGGCTCTACTCAGTGAGAAGCGCTACCACGCGCTGTGTTACCGCGGGCCAGGCACCGACCTGACCGTGGGACTCTCGGACGGGCACCTGTGGCTCGGAGGAGGAACGGTGGCCGGTAACGGCATCGCCTGCCTGCCGAATATTCCGACCGAAGAGGTTTTTACGACTCCACACGCGGAGCGAGTAGATGGCCTGGTGACCAGCACAAAGCCGCTCAGCTACCAGGGCACGCTGATCGAGGAGATCGCCGTGCGTTTTGCCGGCGGCAAGGTAGTCGAGGCGCGAGCCAAGACCGGTCAGCAGGTGCTGGAGCGAATGCTGGACTCGGACGAAGGCGCGCGCCGCCTGGGCGAGGTAGCGCTGGTGCCGCATTCGTCACCCATCTCGGCCAGCGGCCTGCTGTTCTCAAACACGCTGTTCGACGAGAACGCAGCCTGCCATATCGCGATGGGTCAGGCGTACAGTTCGTGCATTGCGGGCGGAGACGCGATGACGCCGGAAGAGCTCGCAGCGCGCGGCGCGAACAGCAGCCTGATCCACGTGGACTGGATGATCGGGTCAGGGGAGATTGATATTGACGGGGTGACGCAGTCCGGAGAACGCGAGCCGCTGATGCGTGGGGGCGAGTGGGCTTAAGCTTTCAGCTCTACCTGTGAATAGCAAAAGGCCGCTCTGATGAGCGGCCTTTCGCTGTGTACATGTTTACGCTTCCGCTGCGGCTCGCATGAAGAGCACAAGGAAGGAAAGAGTGAGCGTAAGCCCGGCCAGGCCGGAGGAGAGAATCAGGCCGAAGAAGACAGCTCCAAGCCCGTTCTGTCCGTCATGCGGATACTTCCACTCGAAGATTGCTCCTAGACTGATGGAAGACAAAGGCAGGCTGAACAGAAAACGCAGGTACTCCATCGCGCTGCCCGTACAAGTGTTCTGAAGAAGATCCGCACGAACGCTGGTGAGAGTCGCTTTCTGCTAGAAGAAGGCCCTTACGGTCGCACCTTTGAAAATAGACTAAGCTTCGACACGTCATTGAACATCACGAACGCCGCAAATAGTACCAGCACCACAAATGCGACCTGGTAGATACGCTCCTTGAACTGCTGGTTCAGATCACGCCGCATTGCTCCTTCAATCAGCAGCAGCAGGATCATCCCACCGTCAAGAATCGGGAACGGCAGCAGGTTGAAGATGCCGAGGTTGAGAGAGATAAGTGCCATCTCGCCAATGATCGGCTGCCAGCCGGGCATGGTGATCGCTTCACCTGTTACGCGCGCAATGCCGATGGGCCCACTCAGCTGCTTCACGTTCGAGTGGCGTGAGAAGAGCTTGCGCAGCACCTCGACAATGTAGCCCGAGTTCTGCTCGTTGAATGCAACCGAGCGTCG
>CAZZYO010000108.1:0-6501 GCA_964658255.1 Candidatus Babeliales bacterium | reverse complement strand
GGCAGCTGCTCGACGGCAAACGGCGGCGGATCGGGACGGAAGCCGAGCCGGTAGCCGATGCGCCCGGTGCCGTCATCGCCCAGCATCGGGGTGGCTGCCAGTTGCAGCAGGCGACCATCGCGGGCGACGGTGACATCGACTGGTTTGTCGCCACTCTGCTGGAGGTACGCCATGACAGAGGTGGTCGAGTGCAGCTTTACGCCATTGAGCGCAACGAGTTGATCGCCCCGTTGCACACCCGCCTTTGCCAGGGGATAGTCTGGCGTCAGCTCGTGAATCGTCAGCGGCGCGTCCTGAATGCGCGGCTCGAGACCCAGCGCTTCCAGGTCAGGCGTCTCGGACTTGGTCACACTCCCCAGCGGGAGCTCGACAGTGGTTTGCTGCGGGGTGCCGTTGACCAGGCGCTCGACCATGACCGGGATCGTCGTGTTCGCATCAAGACCCGCGCGGATGCCAATCTGCTGCCAGGTGGGAGCCTTGTCTCCGCCAAAACGCAGGATGCGATCGCCTGCCAGAAGGCCTGCGCGCGCAGCAGCTGAAGCCTGCGGAACAAAGTCAATCACCGCCGAGCCGCGCATGTAGGCATCGACCTCGTTATGCATCATGTAGAGGCCGGTCATGAGCAGGAAGGCAAGCAGGAAGTTCGAGACCGGGCCCGAAAAGCCGATCAAAATCCGCTGCCAGCGAGGACGCGCGCCAAACTCAGCAGGGTCGGTGCCGGGCGCAGCGGTCGAGTTTTCGCCCGTGGTTCCTTCGCCTGCCATCTTGACGTAGCCGCCCAGGGGCAGCAGCGAAATCCGGTAGTCGGTATCACCACGCTTGAAGCCGATGACGCGCTTGCCGAAGCCGATCGAAAAGATTTCGACCCGTACGCCGCAGAGCTTGGCAGTGATGAAGTGGCCCGCCTCGTGGACGAGCACCATGATGCCAAGCACAACCAGCATCGAGAGAGTGGCGACAATCGCAAATGACATAGGGTGTGGAGTGCAGTGTGCAGCGCCGATTGCGAGAAGCAGCGTGTGAGCCGACTACCCGTGGGCAGCCAGTACACGCCCGTCGGAAAGCGCAACACGAGCACGCTCCCGAGCCTCCTCATCCAGCGCCAGCACCTCGGCGATTGTCTGAGGACGCCCGGCAGGCGTCTCTTCAAGCACTGCTTCTATTGTACCCGCGATGCCCGGGAAGCTGAGGTTACCGGCGAGGAAGGCCTCGACCGCGATTTCATCCGCCGCATTGAGCGCGATGGTATGTGCGCCGCCCTGCTCTGCCGCCTCGTACGCCAGGCGCAGGCAGGGGAAGCGGGCAAAGTCAGGCTGCTCGAAGTGCAGGTCGGCCAGCCCGGCCATGTCGAAGCGCAGCTTCGAGGCAATCCGCTCCGGATAGCTGAGTGCGTAGAGGATCGGCAGACGCATGTCGGTTGCCGAGATCTGCGCCAGGATTGAGCCGTCCACATACTCGACCAGTGAGTGCACGGTGGATTGCGGATGCACCGTGACCTTGACCCGCTCGGGAGCCAGGGCAAAGAGGCGGCAGGCTTCGATGATCTCGAGCCCTTTGTTCAGCATCGTCGCCGAGTCGATCGTGATCCGCCGGCCCATGACCCAGGTTGGGTGCTTGAGAGCCTGCGCGGGGGTGATTGCGCCGAACTCCGCAAGGGGCAGCGTTCGGAACGGGCCGCCAGATGCCGTAAGCCAGACCTGCTCAACCTCCGCCAACGTCCCCCCGCGCATGCACTGGTGGATTGCGTTGTGCTCGGAATCGATGGGGATGATCGGCACACCACGCTCGCGGGCCGCAGCAGACAGGATGTCCCCGGCGGCAACCATCGCTTCCTTGTTGGCGAGACCGATGGGCTTGCCTGCCAGCACGGCTGCATACGTAGCCTCCAGCCCGGCCACGCCGACGATGGCCGAGACGACAAAATCCACCTGCGCCAGCGTCGCGGCGCGCACGGTGCCAGGCGTGCCCCAGACCACTTCGATGCCCCTTACTCCTGCCTGGGCCAGGCGTGTACCCAGGTCAGCAGCTACCTCCTCGCTCGCCATGGATACGACCACGGGGCGCCAGCGCACGCACTGCGCGAATGCCGCCTCGACATTCCTCCCCGCTGCCAGCGCCGCCACGCTGAAGCGGTCAGGGTAGCTCTCGACGATGCTAAGCGTGCTCTGCCCGATTGATCCGGTCGAGCCCAGGATGGAGATCTGTTTCAACCAGCAACTCCCTTTGGAACAGCCCTCATTTTCTCACGCGCCACCCCGCCTGCAGCCCGGTGGCACCTGTTTCGTAGTTGATACGTTTAGCTGTTGGATTGAGCCAGGAGGAGGAGTGTGCTGCAATCAGCATCTGCGGACAGGAGTCGCTCTGCTACGACTACGCCAGGCACAAGGTGTTCTAAACTATCCAAACGTGATGAAGTTCTTGCAGTAGAACTTCAAGAGCTGGCAGGCAGGTCATGACAGCGCTACCGGGCTGGCCGACCTTAGAACGCCTGCTGCAGCAGCAGCGCGTACCACAGCACGGGCGCGGCCAGCAGTAGCGCGTCAATGCGATCGAGGACGCCGCCATGGCCGGGTAGCAGCGTTCCCGAGTCCTTGACCTGCGCGCCGCGCTTGATCGCCGACTCAAGCAGATCGCCCAGTTGCGCTGCGACGTTGAGCAGGACCGCAAGTGCCAGCCAGCGCCCTACCGACCCAGGGTAGGAGAGCCACTCCAACCCGCGCCGGTCAAGCTCGGTCGCAGCGAGCAGCAGCAGGACTGTCACCAGCAGGCTACCCGCAATCGAGGCAGTCGCGCCTTCCCAGGTCTTGTTCGGGCTGATGGAGGGCGCGAGCCGCTTGCGCCCGAAGTTGCGCCCGACGTACAGCGCCGCAATGTCACCCGTCCATACCGCGAGGAACAGAAACGTGAGCAGGGATGGACCATTACTTTGCGTGCTGATCGCGGGGATGGCGGTCATGGCAAACCCGCAGTAGAGCAGCGTCAGCACCGAGCTGGCCGCGTCCAGCAATACATGGCTTAGTCCGACAGCGCCAGCGCGGAACACGCAGATCGTCAGCAGCGCGAAGCTGAGCGCGCCAAGCACCGGAGCCAGGTACTCGGGCCGCCAGTAGCTCACGACGAAAAGCACTGCTACGGCTACCAGAACCGCGATGCGCGGTGTGTGCGCGCCGCTTGCGTCGGCCAGGCCGAGAAACTCCCAGGCGGCCAGGCCTGCTACCAGCCCGCTGGCCAGGGTCAACACCAGGAGTGATCCTTTGAAGACGATCGCCAGAACGAGGGGGATCAGGACGGCTGCGGTAAAGAATCTTCGCATCTCTAGGGAGAAGGATACACGCGGGATGCAGCCGAAGAAGAGCATCGGCCGCGGTGCACGCGCGTCTAATGAGTGTGGCTTCTGTGCGGGTAAGCGAGAGTTTCTGGCGCTGAACGGTCCTACTATAGTCAGCCTCGATAGCCAGCTGCCAGCGGCCATACCTTAGGGCCCGCTTTGTCGCGCAGCAAGCCTGACGAGCCAATCTCGTCCTAGGAGAAGCAAGGATTATGAAAGCGAATACAAGTAAGACCCGGGCGTTTGCGCCTGTCGCAGGTGTGGCAGCATTCGCGCTGGCTGCGCTACTCGCAGCGCCGGCGGTTTTGGCCCAGAACAGTGCCGAGGCGTCAGCAATTGTCACTGTGCTCCCCAAGAGCGGCGATGCGCCGCCATTTCCCCAGCAGCAGATCAAGGTCAGCGTTGAAGGCAAGCAGGTGCCGCCATCGGTATGGCGGCCGTACGCGCGTGGCCCGGTCGAGCTCGTCATCCTGATCGACAACTCCGCACGCACCAGCCTCGGCCGCACGTTTGAGGATATGACCCAGTTCATCACCGGCTTGCCGCCGAACGTCACGGTGGGCGTGGCCTATATGCAGAACGGCGTGGCCAGCTTTGCCGCACCCATGACAGCCGATCACGCTGCAGCGGCCAAGCAGATCCATCTGCCCGCCGGATCGCCAGGCAGCAATGCGAGCCCATACTTCTGCCTGAGCGACCTGGCCAAGCGCTGGCCGGCCCCACGCTCAGAAGCTCGTCGCGAGGTGCTCATGATTACCGATGGGGTCGACGAGTACAACCTGCGCTATGACCCGGAAGACCCCTACGTGCATTCGGCCATGATGGACTCCGAACGGGCAGGCATGGTGGTCTACGCCATCTATTTTCGGAACCAGGGACGCCTGAGCGGCAGCTTCTATGAGACCAACGCCGGGCAGAACTACCTGACGCAGGTGAGCGAGGACACAGGCGGAACCCTCTACTATGAAGGGCTTTCCAATCCTGTCTCGTTCACGCCGTTCCTCAATGACCTGGGGCGTCGCCTGATGAACCAGTATGAGCTTGGCTTCCCTGTCACCATGCAGAAGAAGGAGAGCCTCGTGTCGCTCAAGGTCAAGGGCGCGGTAAGCGGCGTGAAGGTACAGGCGCCGACGCACGTCGCGGTACCGGGAACCAGCGGCAAGTAGCTGGCACGCCTCACCCGCAAGCGAAGTAGATCCACAGAGTGGCAGAGCCTGAAGCTCTGCCTTTCTTCTTAGTGGACCTGGAATTCGGGCGAGCCGAGGATCATGGCCGCGAGCTTGTTCAGCGAATCGCTTGCGTCCGGCAGTGTCGCGGTTGGCGCCGGGATGTCAGGCGTGACAGCATCCAGCTGACTACGGATCACGGCGTTCGTTTTGGCCGAGACCGGCCCCGGAACCAGCAGGTTTTCCATCAGCGCCATCGCTTCCTCCTCTCCACTTACTGACTGCGGATCGTCATGACCGCGCAGCGCGACGACGTGTGTGCTCACGCCAGGCGCGGGCCCGGGGCGGCTTAGCAGGCCAGCCGCAAGCAGTCGCGGCGCGTCGAAACGCATGCCGCCGAACTGTCCACCGGTAAGCTGCAGGGCGTAGTTGAGCCGGTCGACCAGCGCGGCGGAGTTCATCCAGTGGTCGGCAGTCGCGGCGTAGCCGGTCGGCGGCAGGCACCGGTAGAGAGGCTCACCCATCGCCTTTAACTCGTTTGCAAGGGCGCCCGGGTTCGCGGGGTCGGTGTTGGTGGCACGGAGGGACGAGGCGATGTACTCCAGCGGCATCTTGACCTTGGTGCGGTAGTTGACGCGGCTGAAGAACTCGGGCGAGTGCACCATCGTCCGCAAAAGGGTCGAGATATCGCCATCCGACGCGAGATACGCAGCAGCCATGCGGTCGACCAGCGCCGGCGCAGGGGCGTCAGCCACAAACCGCTGCGCAAGCTCAAGGCTGAGGTGGTGCGCGGTCTGCGGCGAAGCGGCGAGGCGACTGAGAGCCTGCACCCCTTCATTAAAGCCAGCAGGCCCGGCCTGACCGTCGATCTTCTGACCAAGCCACAGCTTCGTGCCGGGCTCGTGCTTGCGCGGGTCGAAGACGAAGCTTCCCCCCATCTGCGGCTGGTCGATCGTCCAGCCGGTCAGGATCTTGGCAAGGTTGGTGACGTCCGCCTGGGTGTACCCGCCATCGACCCCGAGCGTGTGAAGCTCCATCACCTCGCGCCCGTAATTCTCATTAAGCCCACGCTGTTGCGGGTTCTTGGACATGGAACGAGCGCGACCGGCTGCCTGTGAGTCCGGCCCGATGCTTTGAAAGTTGTCGAGGTAGATGAGCATGGCCGGGTGCTCGGCGGTTGCGAGCAGCAGGTCGCGGAACTTGCCCAGCGCATGCGCCCGGATCGCATCGCGCTCATAGCTGGCGGCGTAGTTGAGCATGTCGCCGCTCTTGCCCAGGTCGATGTTGAAGTGGTTGAGCCAGAAGTCGGTCATTACCTCAAGCAGCTGGCGCTCGGAGAGAACAGCACGCAGGATCTTGGCCTGCTGCAGCTCAGATCCGATCACGCCGCTACCTGCGTAGCCACCGGCCATCATGGCGAAGAGCTCTTTCTCGTGAGGGTTCATGTCCGCGGTAAGCAGATTCTTTTCAGGCCCGATGAGTCCGCCGGCGAGCGCCAGGCGCTGCTCGACCGGGAGCCGCAAGATGGCCTGCATGCGCTGATCCTTGGGAGTAGCAAGAATCTGCGGCAGCAGCGCACGAGCTTCTGCCTGGTCCTGCTGCTTACTGTCGCGCTTCTGCTGCTTACGGGTGTCCATCTGCGCGGCGGCTTCTGCGGGCGCTTGGCCGGATGCTGCCGCCGAGCTGGCAGCTGGTGGCATGCCTGCAGGGGCTACCTGTGTTGCGGCTGCTTCCGCCTTGTCCTCGGCCTGCTTGCGCTCGTAGCGGGCAAGCAACACCTGGTAGACGCCTGCCAGTTCAGGGTCAGCCGGCGTGCTGGCCCTGCCTTCTGCAATGCGGCGAATCACCTGGCCATCCGGGTACTGAATCGCCAACTGCTGCGGCGTGAGCTGGAGGGCAGGATACTGCGCGAGCCGCTTTTCCAGAGCCGAGTCGGGGATGGCTCCAGGGTTCAACTGCTGCTCGAACCATCTCTCCCAACCTGCACGTTTAATTAGATTTAGCTCA
>CAZZYO010000107.1:0-12467 GCA_964658255.1 Candidatus Babeliales bacterium | reverse complement strand
AGGGATGGTCGGCGGCAGGTGCGGCTGGTCGTACTTGAACGCAGTCTCCTGGGTAGAGAGGAGGTCCGGCGCCAGCTCGAGCGTTGCCGCGACCGGGCCGAGCGGCGGCGTTCCGGAAGCGACCACTGCGCCGTCAAGATAGACCGTTACCCTGACCCCATCGGAGCTGGCAGCCAGCATATGCCAGCCAGTGCCGGTAACCGCCGAGGTGCCGACCAGCTCATTGTCCGTCCCGAGACGCAAGGCGGGCTTGCCGTCGACCAATGCCAGGAAGCGCGAGTCCTCGTCCGCAGGCTCGCCGAGACCCGCAATCAGCGTTGTCACCGGGCCGCTCCCTGCCGGGTCGAACCAGGTCGCCAGCGTCCAGGCAGCGGAAGCCTTGCTCTCCGGCGCGGAGGCCTCGAGTGTCTTGACCAGCCCGCGCCCGTCAGCCAGAAAAAAACCGGCGTACGGCCCATAGGTCCCGTCCGCGCTGTGCTGGGCATAGTGCACCTGCTGGTAGCTTTGCGCCCACAGGGGAGCGCCCAGGGCAAGGATCAGGGAAGCGCCGGCAGCAAAGCGGAGACGGTGTGCGTGCATAAACGGAGTGTGCTCCTTGAGGTGAGGCGTGTGCGAGATGAGACGGGCGGAGGGATTCGCCGGGCAGCCTGTGCGTGGCGCTTTGCAGAGCCTGCTGGCGACGCTGGCATGGTCACGATAACACGCGCTTCATACGCCACGACACTTCCTCCCACGCACAGCCTGGGCAGTTCGAAGGGGCTGTGAAACCCGCCTGTTACAGCGAGCACGGGTCGCAGATTTGGCCCTGCACCGCGCCACTCTCCCCAGCCTGCACAATCCGGTCGACCAGCCCTGGTACAAGGCCAGCGATATCCGCGGCGCTCATCACGCCGGCATGAAACAGGTGATTCAGCGCCAGACCCTCAAGGATCGCCTCGATCGCAAGCGTGTTGCGACGCAGGATGTCGTACTCGGTACGCCACTCGGGGAAGTGGGGACCCAGCTCTTCGAAGTTAATGCGGCAGCTTGCTTCCAGGTGTTTTGCGGACAACTCCGGCAGCATCTGTGGGCGCCGCGCGGCAAAAAGCTTGAACTCGATCTCGAGCAGGAGCTGGCGCTCGTTCAGGACCTGTCCAATCAGGTACCGCTTGATCGCGGCATCCCGCGACGCAGCATCGGGCAGGTCCTCGATGCTGGCGCGAATCTCCTTGGCGCGCTTGCGGACCAGCTGCTCGCGCAGCGCGAGGAAGAGCTCGGTCTTGCTCTCGAAATTGGCGTAGAACGCGCCACGGCTCCGGCCTGCGTCGGCGGCGATGTCCTCCACCCGCGCTGCCTCAAAGCCATCCCGGGCAAAAACGCCTTCCCCAGCGAGCAGGAGGGCCGCGCGTGTCGCCGCGGAGCGCTCAGCCTGGCGCAAGGAGCGTCGTTCGTCTGTCGCTGCTTCCAGGCGAGCGCCCGTCGCTGGCAGACCTTCAGCCACCTGGCGCCCGATGCCTGGGCCATTTTCAGCGACAGCAGCAAAGATTTTGCGACCCATTCCACCCTCTCTGCATATTCTACATACATGGCTGTATATAACTCTGAGCTGGCTGCTTCGCACCTCACCGCACACACCCCTGCTGCTCGTGGAGGAACCATGATCAATGCCCGCCCCATCTTCTCCACGCGACAGGCGCTCCCAGGTGGAGCCGCCGCCCTCGGACTGCTCCTGCTGGCGGGCTGCGCCAAGCCGGTCGCGCCTCCGCCGCCCGGGCCGGTAGCCGTTCTTACGACCACGGCCCAGGTCCAAAGCGTGCCTCTGTACGGCGACTGGGTTGCCCAGACGGATGGCTTTGTGAACGCGCAGATCCAGCCCCAGGTCTCCGGCTATCTCATCCGGCAGGACTACAAGGAAGGCAGCGTTGTCGCCAAGGACCAGGTGCTCTTCGAGATTGATCCGCGTCCCTTCCAGGCCCTGGTTGATCAAGCACAAGCCGCGGTAGGCCAGGCGCAGGCTGCCGTTGCGCAGGCCCAGGCCCAGGTCGAGTTGCAGGCGATCAACGTCAAGCGAGACACCCCGCTGGCCGAGGCTCACGCTATCGCGCAGAGCCAGCTCGACAATGACCAGAAGCAGGAGCAGGCACAGCAGGCCGCCGTCGCCTCCGGGCAGGCGCAGATCGCAGCCGCGCAGGCGCAGGTCCGTACCGCCGAGCTCAACCTCGGATTCACTCGCGTCCGCTCGCTGGTGAGCGGCGTTGCAGGGCAGGCACAGCTGCAGGTCGGCAACCTGGTCAATACTGGCTCCGTGCTCACTTCGGTGTCGCAGGTAAACCCGATCAAGGTCTACTTCTCTATCTCCGAGCAGGAGTACCTGGCGCTCTCTGCCCAGGTGCGCGCGGCCGGCAAGCCTGACCTGCTCTCAAGCGGCAGCGCCATCCCGCTCGACCTGACGCTGGCAAATGGAGACAGGTACCCGCAACCGGGCCGTATCATCTTTGTCGACCGCTCGGTCAGCGCGCAGACCGGCGCGCTGCGCGTTGCAGCCAGCTTCCCTAACCCTGGCAACCTGCTGCGGCCAGGGCAGTTCGCGCGTGTAAAGGCGCAGACGCAGGTCGCGCAAGACGCAGTGGTGATCCCGCAGCGCTCGCTCAACGAGGTGCAGGGCGCCTACCAGGTCGCTGTCGTAGCGCCAGGCAACACCATCAGAATGGTGCCCGTAACCCCTGGCGCACAGGTTGGCTCAAACATCGTCATCGCGAGCGGCCTCAAGGGCGGAGAGCAGATCGTCACCGAGGGCCTGGACAAGATTCGCGACGGCGCGCCGGTAAGCCCACAGTTGAGCCAGCCGCAGGACGCGAAACCCGGCCCCAGCAACGCGACCGGACGGACGAATGGACCGGCTGCTGGACCCGCCGCCGACAGCTCTGGCGTAACCCGTGTCGCCTCGGCCGAGAAGGGTCGGTAACTCAATGTCAAAGTTTTTCATCAAGCGCCCCATCGTCGCGATGGTCATCTCGATCCTGATCGTCATCGTCGGGGTCGTGTCCATGCTCAGCCTGCCTACGGCGCAGTTTCCCAACATCGCGCCGCCCGAGATCCTGGTCCAGGCCACCTACCCGGGCGCCGATGCCAAGACGCTCGAGCAGGCCGTCGCCACGCCCATCGAAGAGCAGATGAACGGCGTCGACAACATGAACTACATGTACTCGACCAGCGCCTCAAATGGCGTGATGCAGCTCACAGTCGACTACGACATCAAGACCGATCCAAACATTGACCAGGTGCTGGCGCAGCTGCGTGAGCAGCAGGCCGTCTCGCAGCTGCCGTCGCAGGTCACCACCGCCGGCATCACGGTACAAAAATCGCTGAGCTCGCCGCTCATGTTGATCTCGCTCAGCTCGCCCCACTCCACCTACGACAACATCTATCTCGCCAACTACGCCTACATCAACCTGGTCGATGAGATTACGCGCGTCCCCGGCGTCTCGCGTGTGCAGGTCTTCGGCGCGGGCCAGTATGCGATGCGCATGTGGGTCAAGCCGGATCAGCTGGCGAAGCTCAATGTAACGATCGCGCAGATCAACCAGGCACTGCTGACGCAGAACAACGTCAACCCGGCAGGCCAGGTCGGCGGCGAGCCGGTCCCGAGCGGGCAGGAGTTTACCTATACCGTCCGCACGCAGGGGCGCCTCGTCACGCCGGAGCAGTTTGGCGCGATCGTGCTGCGGTCCAATCCCGATGGCTCTGTCCTGCACCTGCGCGATGTAGCGCGGGTCGAGCTCGGTGCGCAGACCTATAACCTGACCGGCCGCTACAACGGCAAGCCTTCGGCGATCCTCGCCGTCTACCAGCTGCCCGGCTCGAACGCGGTCCAGGCGGCAAAGAACGTGCGCGCGCGCCTCGACGTGCTCGATGACAAGTTCCCAGCCGACATGGATCACAGGGTGGTGCTCGACACGACGCTTGCCGTCACCGCCGGCATCCACGAGATCCTCATCACGCTCGTCATCGCGCTCGTGCTCGTCATCCTGGTGGTCTACATCTTCCTCCAGGGCTGGCGCGCCACGCTGATCCCGCTGCTGGCTGTGCCCGTTTCCCTGGTCGGCACCTTTGCCATCTTTCCGCTGCTCGGCTTCTCGATCAATACTCTTTCGCTCTTCGGCCTGGTGCTTGCGATTGGTCTCGTCGTCGACGATGCGATCGTGGTCGTCGAGGCAGTCGAGCACCATATTGAAGAGGGCATGTCGCCGCGAGATGCCTCGTTCCTCGCAATGGAGCAGGTCTCGAGCCCGGTCATCGCGATCGCGCTTATTCTTGCGGCGGTCTTTATACCGACCGCGTTTATCCCTGGCATTACAGGCCGGCTCTACCAGCAGTTCGCCATCACCATTGCTATTTCGGTGATCATCTCGGCCTTCAACGCACTCACGCTCTCACCTGCCTTGTGCGCCCTTCTGCTCAAGCCCAAGACCGAGAACAAGGGCGCGCTGCAGAAATTCTTCAATGGCTTTAACCGCATCTTTGGTCGCGCAACCAACGGCTATGTCAGCACCTCGGGGATGCTGGTGCGGCGCTCAGGCTTTGCGCTCGCCTTCCTCGCGATTGTCGCGGTCGTTGCCCTGCTGCTGGGGGCGCACCTGCCGGGCGGCTTCCTGCCGACAGAGGACCAGGGCTACGCATTCGTCGCGCTGCAACTGCCGCAGGGTGCCTCCCTGCAACGCTCTGCAGAGGCGGCGGCCTCGGTTGAAGATGCGCTGCACAAGGTGCCGGGCGTCGATGGCGTCACCTCAGTTGTCGGGTTCAGCCTGCTCAGCTTCACGCAGAGCACCTACAACTCCTTCTTCTTCGTCACGCTCAAGGACTGGGACCAGCGCAAGTCGCGCGACCAGCAGTTCCTCGCCATCACGCAGAACCTGCAGCGCCAGCTCTCGACGGTAAAACAGGGCCTGGCTTTTGCGTTCCCGCCGCCTGCGATCCCGGGCGTGGGCAGCTCCGGAGGCGTCACCTTTGTGCTCGAAGACCGGTCCGGCGGCAGTGACCCGCAACTGCTGACGCAAAACCTCTACAAGTTTTTGGGCGCGCTCAGCAAGCGGCCCGAGGTCGCAGCCGCCATCCCCAGCTACTACCCTGCCGTGCCGCAGCTCTTTGTCGACGTCGACCAGGAGAAAGTCCTGCAGCAGCAGGTGCAGTTAACCGATGTGTACGCGACGCTGCAGGCCTTTATGGGCGGCTATCTGGTCAACTACTTCAACCGCTTTGGTCGCCAGTGGCAGACCTATGTCGAGGCGGAGGGCGATTACCGCAAGAATATCGACAATATCGGCCAGTTCTATGTCACAAGCGCCAATGGCAGCCGCGTGCCGTTGAGCGCTGTCACCAACGTGCGCCGCATCGCCGGCCCTGAGTTCACCATGCGCTACAACGAGTACGAGGGTGCGCAGATCAACGTCTCCGGCGCGCCCGGGTACAGCTCAGGCCAGGTCATGGCGGCGCTTGAGCAAGTCTTCAAACAAACCATGCCCAAGGAGATGGGCTTTGACTACGAAGGCATGAGCTTTGCCGAGCAACAGGCGAAGAAGGGCGTTGCGCCCTGGGTTGTGTTCGCCTTCTCAACGCTGCTGGTCTTCCTGATTCTCGCTGCGCAGTATGAGAGCTGGACACTTCCCTTCAGCGTGCTGCTCTCTACTCCGGTGGCTATCTTCGGCGCATACCTCGCCTTGAGTCTGCGCGGGCTGGAGAACGATGTCTACGCGCAGATCGGGCTGGTGATGTTGATTGGGCTCTCGGCGAAAAACGCGATCCTGATCGTCGAGTTTGCTCGCGCCGAGCTGGAACGCGGAGAGAGCATTTACGACTCGGCGCTCGGCGCGGCACGGCTGCGGTTCCGCCCCATCATCATGACGGCTTTCGCCTTCATCCTGGGCTGCGTGCCGCTCTGGGTGGCGACGGGCGCGGGCGGGGCGTCGCGGCAGATTCTTGGAACGGTTGTGATCGGCGGCATGCTCGCGGCATCGGTGGTCGCCATCTTCCTGGTGCCCGTGACCTTTGCCGTAGTTGAACGGATCTCGCATCGCTTCGGCAAAGGCCACGATGGCGGACTGATGAGCAAGCGCGAACCGGAATACCACGGACGCGAGCCGAAGCATGCCATGGCCACCGCCGGCGCCCGCCAGCAGCAATTCCACAAGGAGCAGGTATGACGCGCGCAGACGACGCATTGCAACCCTCGCACGCACTTCGCGTTTTCCTGCTCGGCCTGCTTGCGCTCGCAAGCTTCGCAGCCTTCGCGCTGGTCAGTGGCTGCAAGGTTGGACCGAACTACAAGCGCCCGGTCGTGAACACGCCTGGCGCTTACCGGGGTGGCGCCGCCCCCGATATTGCGCCTGAGACTGTTACAGATTCTCTTGGCGACCGACAGTGGGCGCAGGTCTTTGCTGATCCAACACTGGCTCGGCTGATCGACGAAGCGCTGAAGAACAATTACGACGTGCAGATTGCGGCCAGGCGCGTCGTTGAGCAGGAAGCGCAGGTAGGCATCACGCGCGCCGGTGAGCTGCCAACGCTGACCGCCGGTGCCAGCTACACGGCGCTTGGCATCCCGGGCGGCCTGCTCAGCAGCCTCAACAGCAACAACAACAATGGCTCCAGCGGCAACGGCGGTAGTGGCAGCAACACGAACAAGAACACGCCGACCCACTACTACTCAGGCGGGCTGACCAGCTCGGCCGCGTGGAATCTCGACTTCTGGGGCCAGTATCGCCGCCAGACCGAGGCTGCCCGCGCGCAGCTGCTCGCAACCGAGTGGGGACGCCAGACCACGCGCGCTACGGTCGTGATGGAAGTGGCGACCGACTACTTTGCCCTGCGAGCGCTTGACTCGCAGATGGCGCTGACCCGCGATACGATCAAGGCGCGCGAGCAATCGCTCGATTTGACAAACAAGCTGGAGCAGGCGGGCTCCACCTCGCTTGCTGATGTGCGGCAGGCAGAAGAGCTGCTCTATACCGCGCGCGCCGAGGTGCCAACACTCGAGCAGCAGATAGCTCAACAGGAGAATGCTCTGAGCCTGCTGCTGGGCCGCAATCCCGGTCCGATCGACCGTCCGCAGCCGACGGCAGGCGACAGTATCGCAACCGAGCCGCACCCGCTTGCCGTGCCTGCCGGGCTTCCCTCGCAGCTGCTCGCGCGGCGACCCGACATTCGCGAGGCCGAGGCTAACCTGATGCAGGCGAACGCCAACATTGGCGTTGCGAAGGCCCAGTTCTTTCCCGCGCTCTCACTCTCGGGCACGGGCGGCACCTCCTCCAGCCAGCTCAAAAAGCTGGTCGATGCAGGCAGCGCCTACTGGTACATCGCCGGCAGTCTCTCGCAGCCGATCTTCGAGGGTGGCAGGCTGACCAACAACTATCGCTACGCAAAGGCCGAGCAGCAGGAGATGCTGACGACCTACCAGAAGACGATTGCGAGCGCGCTGAGCGATGTGTCAACCGCGCTCAGCGGCTATCAGAAGTCCCGCGAGTACCGCGAGGAAGAAGAGAAGCAGACCACCGCGGCGGCGGACGCGGTGCGCCTGGCGCGGATGCGGTACGAGGGTGGTTCGACCGGCTACTTGGAGGTGCTGACCAACGACACCAACCTCTACACCGCGCAGCTGACGCTCACCAGCGCGCAACAGCAGGAGGCGCAGAGTCTGGTTCAGCTTTACAACGCGCTTGGTGGTGGTTGGCAGTAAGGCTCCAGGCCTTTGCCTCGCGATATGCAGAAAAGCCCAGGCGGCATGAGCCTGGGCTTTTCTGCTTTCTTGTATGAGTCACGGTTACAGTTGCTTATGCAAGTTCGCCGCGCACACTCTTCAGCGCGAGTAGTTCTGCATGTACACGTCGCGTGCCAGCCCCTCGCTGCGCGCATGCTGGCGAACAGCCGCAGCCTGATCCCGACTGAGCCCACCTCCCAGCGTCACCAGGAAGGGTGCATGTCCAGTGCGTGAGAAAACCTGCGGGTGCAGGTTGGCATGCTTCTGTTCCAGAAAGCGCACCTTGGCCTGCGCCTGGTCTTCGCGGTTGTAGGTGTAGGCCACTACACGCCAGACCTTGCCACCGGCCGGCGCGGCCGCAACCGTGGGCGCGGGCAGAGGAACAGGTGCAGCGGCAACGCGCGCCGGAGTAGGCCCAGCAGCCGCAGGCGAAGAGGGCGAGGTCATCTCGCCAGGAACAACAGCCTGGTTCGCTGGCTGTGCTGGCGCAGTCACTTTGGCGGCTGACTTTCCGCTGACGTGCCATACAAGCAGCAACAGGACCAGCACGAGGACGCCGAGCGCCACCAGGATAAACGGGCGGCGGCCTGGCGGTGGCGGATCGTCCTCCAGCAGCGCACGCGGGCTTAGCGTCCCGCCGTACGTTTCTTCAGACGCAGGCTCAGCTGCGTACAGCAAGGGCAGCTGCGACTCGCTCGCTGCTCCCATTCCCTTGCGCGCAGCAGGTTCACCTGCCCGTTGCGGAGCAATCTGCGGTGAGGCAGACCCGACCGTCTCCGCCACTCGAGGCGCGACAGCGGACCTTGAAACCACAGTCTCAGCAACCACAGGCTGTACCGGGGCGGCAGGCCGCACATAGCGGCGCAGCTCACTTGCGACCTGCTCCAGCCCCCAGCTTCTGCGCACCACATTGCGCACGATCGACGCATACGGTTCCGGCAGCGCCAGCGCATCCGAGGCATCGAGCAATGGCTGCTGGGTCAGCGCACGGTGTAGTGTGTCGGCGACGCCAAACACGTCCTGCTGCCGAACCCTGTCGCCCTCTGCCCCCTCAGGCATGGCGCGCACACAGTCGGTGCGCAGCTTGATCACCTCGTCCGCCGCAAGCACGTTCCCGGGCTCGATCTGGCCGTGATACAAGCCGTGTCCGTGCAGCGCCTCGACCGCTCCCACCAAGCTGGTGGCCACGTCGTTGGTCTCGTCTACCGAGAGCCGCCGCTGCGCCACGATCTCGGCCAGGCTCTCCTGTGTCGGCTCGGTAACCAGGTAGATCACCGGCTCGCCTTCGAGCTCGGCGTCGCCAAAGTCCTCAACCTTGACCAGGTATGGATGCGCGGCGGCCTGGATGCTGCGATACCGGGCGCGCATCTGTTCCTGGTCGTTCAGTGCCTCGGTCAGGCGGATGACGGACGATCGCCCGGCACGGTTGCGTGTCGCAAACGAGGCGCTGCGTCCCTCGGTACGCAGCAGGTTACCCAGCGGATACGCGCCCGCCAGGGTCTTGCCTTCATAGTCATTCCACAGGTGCATGTACGCTCTCGACTTCTTCCTACGCTTCTTGGGCTGTGACCGGAAGAGCGCCGACCCCTCGCTTGCAACCGCGCGAGACCGGGAGTCACTTCCATCCGCCCCATTCTAATGGCAACAGCCCGGCACGTACCCGGCAGCCGATGAGAAGCATACGGCTACGCAGGCCAGCCCCGCCGCCCAGTGTCCCGGCACGGTACAGTGCATACAGCAATGGGTGGATAGCGCGCGCATGAAGCTGATGATCGTCGAGAGCCCGAACAAGATCAAGAAGATCAAGAGCATCCTCAACGCTGGAGGCGGTTCAGCCTGGGAGGTGGCAGCCAGCGTCGGCCACATTCGTGACCTGCCTGTGAACAACCTCGGCATCACCGTGCCTGAATACACGCCGCAGTACGAGCTGACCGAGCGCGGCCGCGACGTGATCAAACGCCTCAGGGCGCTTGCTGCACGGGCTGACGAGGTCTACCTTGCCACCGACCCTGACCGTGAGGGCGAGGCCATCTCGTGGCACCTGAAGGAGGCCCTGCGCCTGCGCAGCTACCAGCGCGTGGCCTTTGACGCGATCACCCCGGCGGTTGTCGCGCGGGCACTCGAGCGTCCCAGGCGCATCAACGACAATCTCGTGCAGGCGCAGGAGGCGCGGCGCGTGCTCGATCGCCTCGTGGGCTACCAGGTCTCGCCCGTACTCTCGCGGCAGACTGCGCGACGCGGCTTGAGCGCAGGTCGGGTGCAGAGCCCGGCCGTGCGCCTGGTTGTCGACCGTGAGCGCGAGATTGAGGCTTTCAAGGAAACAAGGCACTTTGGCGCAGAGGTCAGCTTTGACCACAACGCCTGGCGTGCCCAGTGGGAGACCGCACCCTTTTTGCCCAAGGGCGAGAAGTACCTGATGGACAAGGATCTGGCTGAGAGGGCAGCGCGCTGCCGTGAATTTTGTGTTGACACGTCGGAGAATAAGCGGGCCACGCAGCCACCGCCGCCGCCGTTTACCACCTCGACCCTGCTCCAGGCAGCCAGCGTCTCGCTTGGGCTCAAGCCGGATGTCACCGCGCAGCTCGCGCAGAAGCTCTTTGAGCAGGGGCTGATCACCTATCACCGGACGGATTCGCAAAACTTCAGCGCGGAGGCGATCAAGGATGTGCGCGCATTTGCCGCCGGGCGCAAGCTCCCGCTCCCGGCCGCCGCCCGGCACTGGAAGGCCCGCGGCGGTGCTCAGGAGGCACACGAGGCGATCCGGCCGACACACTTCCCGACCCAGGGTGCGGGCGAAGACCGCCTGCAGCAATCTGTCTACCGGCTCATCTGGATGCGAGCTGTGGCCTCGCAACTCGCCGATGCTGAATACAGCGTCAACACGCTGCGGCTCATCGCGCAGGGTGACGTGGGCGTTGCACCAGGGGGCAAGCGCTTCACCTTCAAGGCGGTGGGCCGCACGCTGATCGCACCAGGGTGGAAGGCGCTGACCGCGAAAGATGATGCGGAGGAAGACGAGCCGACACGCGACGGCGAGGAAAACTGTGGGCGCGTGCCCCTGTTGCCTGCGGGCGCGGCCGCGACAGCCGAGACCGGTCGCGTGCTGTTGAAGCAGACCCGTCCGCCGAACCGCTACACCCAGGCCTCGCTGATCAAGAAGCTTGAGAGCATCGGCATCGGTCGTCCGTCGACATATCCGGCCATACTCAAGAACGTCCTCACGCGTGGCTATCTCGGCGAGACTGCCAAATTCCTAACTCCAACCGAGCTCGGCTGCCTGGTTGTCGATACGCTCGAGCCGCGGTTCCGCTTCCTCGATTACGCGTTCACGCGCGACCTGGAGCAGCAGCTTGACGACATCGCCGACGGCAAGGCGAAGTACCTGGACGTGGTAGCCGGTGCGGATGCGCAGTTGCAGCAGGAACTGGCCAGGCTGGGCGGAGCGACGGTCCCGCGCATGCGTAGCACGCCTGCCGCGCCGGAGAGGGCCGCAGCGTTTCGCAGCCGGCCGCGAGGCGCAGACCCCGCGTCTGTTGCTGATGCTGAAGCTGCTACGCCCCAACGCGTACGGACGCAGAAAACAGATGGGAAGAGGACTCCTGCGAGGTCCGCGAAAGCGGCCCCGAAGAAGACGGCGCGCGTCCGCGCCACGCCGGTCGCCCCTGCAACCGAACCTGCTGCCGGGCTTGTCTGCCCCAGGTGCCGGGCCGGCATGCTGAGACTCTCCCGAGACGAGAAGTTTTATGGCTGCTCACGCTACGCGGAGGGCTGCGCGTTTACCGTCAACGCGATCATCGCCGGGCGCAAGACCAAGCCTGCAGACCTGGCCGCGCTCTGCAAAGACGGGCGCACCGGCAAGCTCTCCGGCTTCCTCTCGAAGACAGGTCGCCCCTTTGAGGCGTCGCTCGCCGTAAGCGAGTCCGGGCGCGTGGAGTTTGTCTTTGCTCCGCGCTGATTCTCTGTAACAACGGCAGGCACACAACCCTTGTAGCGACTTGCAACAACAGACTGCCCCGGTCGACGCTTACACTCTGTTAAAAGCGGATCGCTCCAAACCCGCTCGCCTGAGAGGAAACGCTCCTATGCATACTCTGCACACTCCGCTTTGGTTCCTGGTGTTGAGCCTTTTTCTTCCGCGTGTGGCGCTGTTTATCGGCTGGCTCGATGGCTGGTCGTTCGGCGTCACAGAGCCGATCGCCGAATTGGTGCTCTGGGCCTTTCTGCCGCGGGTGCTGGTGCTCATCTCGGTGTACATGCTGCAGGGTGTGGGATTGTGGTTTCTGGTGCATCTGCTCGCCGCGCTGTGTACCTGGACCGGCTCAGGCGTGTACACAACGCGGCGCAGACGCGCAGCGCGCGTTTACGAATAGCGCCGGATCGGGCGCTACTCGCTCGCGTCCTTACTTCATTACGGAAGGCCCGCCGCTCGGCGCAAGGATCGCGTCGAGCCTGTCCGGCGTTCCTGCAATCCGCTCCAGGTGCGGATAGCGCAGGCCGCCATGGTAATCAAGCGCGATGGTCTGGAACGTATCGCCGCGCTTGAAGAGCAGCTGCACTGGAGCCTTGGTCGACTCCGCCGCGATGAGCGCCGCACGCAGCACGTCGGGCGAGTAGAGTTTTCCATTTACCGCGCCCAGCTGCATGTCCGGCGTCACCCCGGCCTTGTAGGCAGGCGAGCCCCACCACACCGAGCCGAGCGTGCCATCCTTGGTGACGCTGATGCCCAGCGAGGGAT
>CAZZYO010000106.1:0-12567 GCA_964658255.1 Candidatus Babeliales bacterium | reverse complement strand
TCTGGTCGGCGCGCACCTGCGCAAAGGCCACACTGCTTACCTGGTCAACATTGCCAAAGACGGCATATAGAGGCAGCTGCGGCTCTTCAGGCCGAGCGCCGCTCCAGGCGTTCACGGCGACCGCCCCGGTTTTGTAATCAAGCAGCAGGTGCGTGCCGTCCGCAAGTGTGTCAATGCGGTCTGGTCGTACCTTTAACTGCAACCCGCCCACGTGAATCGCAGGCACGGTCTGCTCGAGCGCTGACACCGTAAATGGACGCCGCTCGAGCTCGCAGTCGAGCCATGCGAGTACCCGCTCCAGCACCCGCTCGCGCTCACAGGCAAAGTAGGCCTGCTGCCAGGCGCCTGCCTCCGCATTGGGTTGCCGCGTGGCAAACTCGGCGTCGATATGATGCGTCACCAGTGCTGTTACAGATCCCTGGGCCGCCGCTTGCACCAGGTCATCGTGGGTGTGCAGGCGCAGCGGGTCGCCTGGCTCCGTTGACCATAGACGTTCCATCACCTTGTGAAGCAACGTGCCTCGCTCGGCGGCATCGAGACCAAGGTCGAGCTCTCCAAGTGGACGCGCCTCAAGCCGGCGTGCGGCGAACGACTGGAAGGCGCAGGCTGCCTGCCGCTTGAGGATCTCGGCGCCGCCCGCGCTCTGCTCCGCCGGCCACGGCACCTGGCCTGAATCGTCCGCGATACGCTCGAGCGCGGTCGGCGAGAGCAGCGCACCCAGATCGGCGGAAGCCCTGCCGACCACTGGGCTGGGAGCCGGACCCGCCGCCGCAGGCGTTGCAGCCGCCGGACCCAAACCCGGCAGCAGGGGTGAGGCTCGCAGCATGACGCCCTTGTCCTGAATCGGGTAGCTGAGCACGACCCTAGGCGCGCTCGCGAGGATACGCCGGGTCGCCTCCTGCCCGAGCAGCCAGTCCATCTCCGCGCTGGCATGCGGCATACCTGTTTCGCGCTGGAGCCATGCAGGGAGCAGAGGGTGTGGTCGGCCGGTTGCGGGCCACTGCTGGTCGTCTGCACCGAGAAACCAGACTGCATCAAAGCCCTGCCCGGAGGACTCAAAGGCGCCCAGGATCTGGATCGGGGGCGCAAGGCTTTCGAGCGCAAAGATCGTTTTGGCTGCCTGCTCCTGAACCAGGCGCAGGAACTCGCCCCATGAGGGCTGCGAGCCGTCGAAGCTGAGCTGGGCCATGTCGTCGAGCAGGCTGCTCCAGCGCTGGCGAGCCTGGTAGGCGGCCGAATCCTCTGTGCGAAGGCCGGGCCAGCCTGCCTCCACGAGCAGCCCGGCCGCAAGCTCGGCCCAGGCGGCAAAGCTGCGTCCGCGCGCGCGGCCCCGTTCGGCCAGCCGCTCGCGGGATGACCAGGCCAGTACGCGCCCCAGCCGCTCGCGCGGGATGGCAGGCAGTTGCGTGCAGCGCCTGCGATCGAGCACTGCAGCCAGCGGCACCCTGGGGCTGGTATCGGTCGCCTGGCGCAGCTCTGCATCTGCCCGGGCAAGCGCCGCCTGGTCTGCAGCCGAGGCCGCCAGCAACCCGGAGGTGAGCAGCCAGGTAAGCTCGGCTGCGGCAAGCGGCGCCTGCAGCCAGCCAAGGATCAGCAGAGCCGCACGCACGACCGGCACCTGCGCCAGTGGCCTGCCAAGTGAAAACTCGTAGGGGAGCGGCGGGTCGGCGGGAGTCTCCGCCTTTCGCGTTTGCTCGTGAGGATGATTCTGCCCAGGCGCGGCTACCTTCGGCCCGACGTCGGCGTCGCTCATGTGCCAAGTGGTCGTCTGCGGCATCAGCACCCGGCGGAAGATGCGCTCCATCCCGCCGCGGACGCGGCCCAGGTCCGGCGCGATTACCCCGATCCGCACGGAGTCCCCGTCTTTGTCTTCCAGCAGCTCGCGACACCAGCGCGCACACGCCTCAAGCTCTGCCCTGGGATCAGCAAAGGCGATCACCTGCGGCGGACTGTCACCGTGGGCAGCTTCCGGCTCCCATCGGCTGAGCTGCGTGCCAGCAGCCTGAAAAGCGGCGAGCAATGCAGACTGGGCCGGCGTTGTGCGATCAAAGCCGAGCAGCACCAGCTCCTGGGGAGATCGGAGCGCAGCGATATGGCGGGTCAGCTGCTCCTCAAGGCGTGAGCGGGCCATCCAGCCTTCTGCTGCGCAGAGCCGGTCAAACGCATCAGCCCACTCCAGAAAGCGCGCTGCATCCTCATGCGCGCCGGTCGTAGCAGCCCCTGCCCGCAGGCGGTGCGCCTGGTAGCTGCCCAGGAGGGTGTACGCCTCTTCTGCCAGGTCAGCCATGCGCTCGGGCGCGACCACGCGATCACGGTCCGCGCCCTGCACACGCTTCCATAGCTGGTGCTCCTGCATGGCGGACAGGAGCAGCGGCGCGTCCTCAGACCAGCGCGTGTACTCATCCCACAGCGTGCCCAGCCAGCCTTTCCAATCGAAGATGCGCGGCGTGGGCCACGTGATGGATCGGCCATGACCCGCCAGCGACCGTTGCTGCTCGGCATGCGCGGCAGCCAGCGCGCGGGCTGCGCGCACGTTGCCCGTCAGCACGCTTGCTCCGCGGTGCAGGGCCTCTGCAATGGGCCCGGGCAGTGCAGCAGCAGGGCTTCTGTTCCCGTCAAAAAGGGGCAGCACCGCTCAAGTGTAAACTGGGGTGTGTCTCGACTCTGCGCTTTGCTCGCCTTCGCACTCTGCCTGTTGACCGGCTGCCGCCCATCGGGCCAGGCGCCTGCAGCAGGAAACGCCGATGGCAAGAGCTATCCCATTGAAGGTCGCGTGATCGGCGTCAACACAGCCTCTGGTGAGGTCGAGCTCGACGCCAAGGCAATCCCCGGCTACATGGACGCGATGGCGATGCCCTACAAGCTAAAGGATCCCTCAGTGCTGGGTGAGTTGCATGCAGGCGACACCCTGCGCGCCAGGCTTGTGGCTTCAGGTGGGGCAGAGGTGCTGGACCAGGTCGTGATTACCGGTGAGTCAAAGCCGGTCGCCGCCCCTGCCAGCAACCTGCGTCCGCTTACGCCGGGCGAGTCTGTACCCGATTTCGCGCTGCTCAACCAGAGCGGTAGGACGATCCACCTGGCACAATACAAAGGCCGAGCGCTGCTGATCACCTTTGTCTACACGCGCTGCCCCTTGGCCGACTATTGCCCGCGCATGAGCCGCAACTTTGCCGCGGTGGACAAGGCGCTGGCTGCAGAGCCACCTGTCTACGCGAAGACCCACCTGTTAAGCGTGAGCTTTGACCCGAAGTACGACACGCCGCCAGTGCTGCGCAGCTATGGCGGCGCCTACACCGGCAACTACAGCAAGGAGACCTTCAGCCACTGGGAGTTTGCCGCGCCGCCCATGCAGGACCTGTCCAAGGTGCTCGCTTTTTTTGACGTGGCGGCAACGCCGGAGAAAGACAGGACTGTGACGCATTCGCTTTCGACGATCCTGGTTGCGCCCGATGGCACGGTAGCCAAGTGGTACCCGAGCAACGACTGGACGCCGGCCCAGATTGTTGCCGATGTGCGCCAGGCATTATCGGCAAGCAGCGCCGCAGGCAAGGCGCCGGCAGCATGATCGTCATCCTGATGGGCGTAACAGGCTCTGGCAAGAGCACGATTGCTGCTGAACTGGTAAGGCGCACCGGCTGGCTGTTCGCCGAGGGCGATGACTATCACAGCGCCGCCAACGTAGCGAAGATGAAGGCGGGCATCCCGTTGACCGACGCTGACCGTGAGCCATGGCTGGAGGCTCTGCATGCCGTGCTGCTTGGCTGGCAGGCGCAACAGCAAAGTGGTGTGATGACCTGCTCTGCGCTTAAAGAGAACTATCGCGAGACGCTTGGTGCGAGCATGGACCCTACGCAGTTCCAGTTCGTGCTGCTGGAGGTGCCGCGCCAGGTGTTGATCAATCGGCTGGCGCACCGGCCTGGTCATTTTATGAATCCTGCGTTGCTCGACTCGCAGCTCGCTACGCTCGAGCGGCCGAAGAACGCGCTCGAGATCGACGCCAACCGGATCCCTGCGCAAACCGTAGAAGAGATCCTGCAGCGGCTCGGCAGCGTTCCGGGGCGGGTTTAGGGTCAAGCTTAGCTTGATGATTATCAAAGAAAGGCACTAAGTACCCATGGCTCGACTTACTATCTTTTTCGGCATCATTCTTATTTTGCTCGGCGTGTTGACGTATATGGAGACAGGCAGCCAGTTCCCGACATCGCTGATCCCAACTTACTTCGGCATCCTGCTCGCGATCTTTGGCGTGCTTGCTCGCACGCTCGATTTGAAGAAGCGTGGGCTGTACATGCACATCTGCGTGACACTTGGGCTGATCGGTTTTCTCGGCACGGCGAAGAGCATCTTCGATTACATCCGGATGAAGCAAGGTGTGCAGTTCAAGTTTCCGATTGCGGTGGACGAGAAGGCTGCGATGGCACTGCTGCTGCTCGTCTACGTGATCTTCTGCGTGCGGTCCTTCATCGTCGCGCGCCGTGCGCGGGCATAGCCGGTGCGGCCTGGGTCCATGGGCATGAATGCGGAGCGCGGCAGCCGCTCCTCGCGCGGCAGCGCGGCGGCGCGGGCCGGGGGTGCGGTTGAGGGCGATAAGGCCAAGCGCAAGGTCCAGTTCCGCAAGGTTCTGCCCGAGGTCTGGAAGCTTATCCGGCCGCGCCGCTGGCTGCTGGTGGCTGGCCTGGTACTGGTGGCCATCAACCGCGTCTCAGGGCTGGTGCTGCCGCTCTCGACCAAGTACCTGATCGACCAGGTCATAGGCGCGCGTCGGGGGGATCGCCTGGCACCGCTTGCCGGCGCCGTCTTCCTTGCGACCACCATCCAGGCGATCACCGCATTCTCAACCACGCAGCTGTTGTCAAAAGCTGCGCAGCGGATGATCACGCAGCTTCGCCAGGAGGTGCAGCAGCATGTCGGCCGGCTCTCTGTCGCCTACTATGACGAGAACCGAACCGGCGTGCTTGTCTCGCGCATCATGACCGACGTAGAAGGTATTCGTAACCTGATCGGGACGGGGTTAGTCGAGTTCCTTGGCGGCATCCTTACTGCTGCAATTGCCTTCGTGATCCTGATGCGCAGCTCGCAACCGATGACGCTTGCTGTCTTCGCGGTGCTGGTCATTTTTGTCATCGTGCTGCAGCGCGCCTTCAAGATCATCCGGCCTATCTTCCGCGAGCGCAGTCGCATCAATGCCGAAGTAACCGGCCGACTTACCGAGTCTCTCGGTGGGGTCCGCGTGATCAAGGGCTACCATGGCGAGGAGCGGGAAGCGTCGGTATTTGCTGGCGGCGTGCACCGCCTGCTGACAAACGTGATGCGCTCGCTCACCGCAACCAGTGCGCTGGCGCTTGCGGCCACGGCAGTGCTGGGCATTGTCGGCGGCCTGGTCATGTTGCTCGGTGGCCGCGCGGTGCTGGCGCACCAGATGACCACCGGCGCCTATATCCAGTACACGGCTCTGCTGGCGTTCATGGTCGCGCCGGTATTCCAGGTAGTTAACGTAGGCACGCAATTAACAGAGGCACTGGCCGGACTTGATCGCACCATGGAGGTGCTCTCAGAGCGTGACGAGTTCACCGATCCGAACCGCACCGAGCGACTTGGTGTCATACGCGGCGAGGTAATCTTTGACGATGTACGATTTGCCTACGAAGCTGACAAACCCGTGCTGCACGGCATCAGCTTTACCGCGCACCCCGGCACGGTGACAGCGTTGGTCGGCTCGTCAGGGTCGGGTAAGTCAACGATCATTTCGCTTATCTGCGCCTTCCATGCGCCTACCTCTGGTCGCATCCTTATCGACGGTGCGGACATTGCGAAGGTTGCGCTGGATAGTTATCGCGGGCAGTTAGGTGTTGTTTTACAGGAGTCTTTCCTGTTCGACGGTTCCATCCGCGATAACATCCTCTTCTCGCAGCCCGAGGCGAGTGAAGCCCACTTTCTGAATGCCTGCCGCACCGCGCGGGTGGACGAGTTTGCAGAACGATTCGCAGAGGGTTATGACACGATCGTCGGCGAGCGAGGCGTTAAGCTTTCTGGCGGTCAGCGCCAGCGACTCTCGATTGCGCGTGCTCTCCTGGCGGATCCACGCCTGCTGATTCTTGACGAAGCGACTTCCTCGCTGGATTCGGAGTCAGAAGCCATGATCCAGCAAGGACTCAACGTGCTGATGCAGGGTCGTACGACCTTCGTGATCGCGCACCGTCTCTCGACAATCCGCAAGGCGGACCAGATCCTGGTCATCGAGGGCGGAGTGATCCTGGAGCGGGGAACCCACGCCACCCTCTATGCACTTGGGGGCCGCTACTATGATCTGTACACTCGCCAGCACGGCATCGAGGAGAACCTCTTCCTCGCGCCTGGTGAGGGCGACACGGTCGCAGCAAGCTAGCACGTCACGCGTTTTCCAGGCAGCCCAAGCAGCGCAGATGAAGCGCTGCTTGGGCCGCATTCCATTTGTGGTTCTCTGCCCGGCTACTGCGCAGCAGCCTGCAGGGTAGCTGTCGCCCTCGCCAGTGCTGCACTTACCACCGCCAGCTGCGCCTGCGCACGTGTGCCGTCTTTCGCATCCAGCGCTTCATTCACGCCGGGGATCACAACCGCCGCATAGCCGGTGTACTCGCCAGGCGCGTAGATCGTGTGCTTGTACCAGCTACGATGCGGCAGTCCTTCCGGTGAGAGCAAATCCGCCTCCACCTGTCGCAGCTGCTTGTTGAGCCGTGCCGTGTCGCCTGTGCCAGCCTGTTGCCGCACGTGCATGGCCTCGGCGGCGGTCCCCAG
Source organism: Candidatus Babeliales bacterium (assembly GCA_964658255.1). Lineage (GTDB taxonomy): Bacteria > Acidobacteriota > Terriglobia > Terriglobales > Acidobacteriaceae > EB88. Next base: position 5,793 of record CAZZYO010000106.1, on the reverse strand, counting down.
CTTCCTGGCTGCAGCAAGCGCCGCTGTTGTATCAAGCGCCAGGTTTGCCTCGCTCGCCTTTTTTCCCGCAGCCTCGATGTAGTCGCCAATCTCCTTTGCGTAGGTGACATAGTCGTAGGGCAGCACATCCGTGTCAGCCATGTGCAGCACCTCCAGGCCAAACACGCGCGCCTGCTGCTGTTCATACACAAAGGTCGGGTCAGCGTTTTTGACAAACCACTGGTAGTTATCAAAGACCGAGTGGTAAACGCCGTAAGGGCCGTCTGAACCTATGTCGGTCGAAGGTACGCCCAGGTGCTGGATAAATGCCGAGTAATCCGAGCCCGAGCCCAGGTCGCCGACCTTCGCCTCCGACTTAGCCGCGCTCTGCGAGTTAGGCAGCCGCTGCTCGTTGAAACCATTATTTGCTCCGCGACGGTTGTTGCCCTCTGCCTGCGCCTTGACCCACTGATCGTAGACGGTTCCGCCCTTGGGACTAGGTACCTCGCGCGTCACCGAACGCACAAACTCCTTCAGCGATGGCACGGCGGCTGAGTCGAAGTTAGGCCCACTTACACCTACGTCGGTGTTGAAGTAGGCCACTGCGCCCTTCAAATGCTCGGCCTTTTCCTCCGCCCACTCGGTCGAGCCGATCAGCCCTTCCTCCTCCGCGTCCCAGCTGCAGAAGAGGATGCGCCGCTTCGGCTTCCAGCCTTCCTTGAGCAGCACGCCCACGCCGTGCACGGTCTCGAGCATGGCCGCGGTGCCGGAGTTAGGATCGACTGCGCCATACACCCACGCGTCACGATGGTTGCCGGCGACTACCCACGCGTTCGGGTCTTCCTTGCTCGCCGGGTCAGGGTCGATGTTGCCAGTCACGTCCCAGATAGTCGTGTAACTGTAATCCTGCCTGAGCACCATGTGGAGCGTAACCGTGGGACCGCCACCCACGTGATAGTTAAACGGGAGAGCACCCTGCCACGCGCGCGGCACCTCGGGCCCATTAAGCGCTTTTAGGATAGGCTCCGCGTCATGATAGGAGATAGGCGTCGCCATGATTTTTGGCAGGCTGGTGGCCTGCTCTGGTGGCGTGCGCTTGGCGTCAGGCAAGTCAAGGGTAGAGGCGATGCCGGGCGTGGTCACATCACCCGGATACTCGAACATGTACTGGATCGACCCGCGCTGGATGCCGGAGTCCGGACGGTAGGGCCCGTTCGGGTATGGCTCGCCACGGAAGTAGCCGTCGTCTGCCGGGTCGGAGTAAATGACCAGGCCGGCCGCGCCCCGCTGCTGGGCGATGAAGGCCTTCACCCCGCGAAAATTGCCGCCATAGCGCACCAGGACAATCTTGCCCTTGACGCTGATGTTCAAGGTGTCGAGGTGAGCAAAATCCTCGGGACGACCGTAGTTGGCGTACACCACCGGCGCGGTGATGTCGCCCGAAGCCGAGGAACCGTTGAAGCCGGGCGTGACACGCGGATCGTCCTCGAACGCATCGCCTCCAACATGCTCACGCGTGGGGCCGGTCATCAGCACCTTGCCGGAGGCGTCGCGTGCCTCAAGCTTTATCTCGCGAGGCAGGTTGAGCCAGACCTTGTAGGGCGTGATCTTTGTGTCCAGGCCTGCAGCCTTGAACTTGTCGGCGACGTAGACGGCGGTCGAGTAGTCCTCTTTGGAGCCGGCAATGTGCGGTGCGGCGGTAAGCGTCTTGAGCTCCTCGCCGGCGAGCTTCGCATCAGGAACCGCCAGGAAGTCGCGATCGATCCTGGCCTGCGCCGCAAAATCGCGGAAGCCAAGCAAGGCTGTCGGCGTTGCGGGCGTTTGTGCAGGCGCGACGGTCAGCGCAGCGAGCGCAAGAGAGAGAGCGGGGAGGGCAAAGCGTAGGGGCAAGCGGGAGCTCCTTGTCAGCATGGGCGGTGCACCTGCCGCCGCTGCCCATCAGGAGTTTCAGACCCGCGGCGGCACAGGTGTACGAGCTTTGAAGCCCAGCTTACACGAGGGACTCCCTCAGGCTGCGACAGGCTGGGCGCAGTGCGAGCAGCGGCGCGCGGCCAGCGGAATCTCGCTCAGGCACTCCGGGCAGGTCCTGGTGGAAGGCACTGTCGGAACAGTCGGGTTCAGGCGCTTCAACAGCGTGTTGAGTGGCAACACCACGAAGAAGTAGACCACCAGGGCGATAAGCAGAAACTCGATGACCGAGTTCAAGAAGTTGCCGTACTTGATCTTGCCACCGTTTACCGTCAGCACCAGGTAGGAGAAATCCGGCTGTTTGACGATGGCCGCAAGCAGGGGATTGATGATATTTGTCACGAGCGAGGTGACAATACTGGTAAACGCCGCCCCGATCACAACCGCTACTGCGAGATCCACTACATTGCCACGCAGGATAAAGTCTCGAAAGCCCTTTAGCATCGCTGATGACCTCCAGTGTGCAGTTGTACCAGAGTGCCGTCGGGTCGAGGCAACGCACTCCCGCGCGAGACCTTGTGAAAACACGGCGGTAATCGCTGGTGAGGTTACCGGCGCAGGCGCCTGGTCAACGCGTGGTTTTCAGCTGCTGTAGCCGCTGCTCAACAAGCGTGCAGGCTGCATGGTAGCGAGCTACGAACCGCACCGAGGCAAAGAGCGAGACCGAGGCCAGCAGCAGCGCAACGCCTGCTACACGTCGATTGGCATGCGTGGCAAGCCCGCGGAAACACAGGGCGATCAGCACTGCTGCGAGCGCAGCAAGAACGCACAATGGTGCGAGTCGGTCGCAGTAGATCGTGTTTGCGGCAGGATAGGTCAGGGCGATGGTGGCGGCGGTGACCAGGGTCCCCAAGCCCAAGAGCGAAGCGCCGGGCGGCAGCCTGTTTCGTGCGCCAGGCCTGAAAGAGGGCGAGCGCTGCGATGTGTCGGTCGGGTGCGGAGCGGGGGATGGCATCGATAGCCTCAAAGGCGGACGCGGGTGTTCGTGGTGCAAGGCTGTCTGGCTGGCATAACATTAGGTCTTCAGGCCAACGAAGTAGTCACCGAGTCGGTGGCTTTTCCATCCGAGAGGAGCAAGGCATGCAGCAGGGACTCACCGCCGGCCTCAGGCCGGGCATCACTGGAGTCTTTCGCTGGCGCGCCCGATCGCTCACACGTGGCACGCTGTTGGTGGTCGCAAGCCTGGCCTGGAGCTTTGCGCTTTCCGGGTTCCCGGAGGTGCGGCCTTCTCCCTTCATCGCCATGCCACTGGCGCTCGCCCTGTGGGGCAGCTGGGAGACCAGCCGCTGCCTGTGCCGAGCTTGGTGCTGGTACCACTCAAGCGTGCTCCTGCTGCTTTCAAGCGACGTGCTGGCGTTGACGATGATCCTCTTCCTGCTGGTCTACCCGTACGCGCGGTGGACGTCCTAGCCTCAACATGCGGTTACTAGACGGGAACCGCGTCCATGGCCGCGATGGAGGCATTGCTCGGTGCGCTCAGCACGCCTCGTTCGGTGATGATCGCAGTGACGTATTTTGCCGGCGTCACATCGAAGGCAGGGTTCTCGATATCGACGTGGTGCGGCGTAAGCTGCGTTCCTGCATGGTGGGTGACCTCGCGGCCAGCCCGCTGCTCGATCTCGATCTCGTCGCCGGTGGCTGTCGCGGTGTCAATCGTCGACCAGGGCGCGGCGACATAGAAGGGGATGCCGTGCTCCTTGGCCAGGATCGCGACCCCGTAGGTGCCGACCTTGTTCGCGACATCCCCGTTGGCCGCGATTCGATCGGCACCGACGATCACCGCCTGGATCTTGCCCTGGCGCATCAGCGTTGCAGCCATGTTGTCGCACAGCACGGTGGTCGGGATGCCGTCGTGCATCATCTCCCAGGCTGTCAGGCGCGCGCCCTGCAGAAAAGGCCGCGTCTCATCGGCATAGACGCGCAGGGTCGCACCCTCGGCCACTGCCGAGCGGATCACTCCAAGCGCGGTGCCATACCCGCAGGTAGCGAGCGCGCCGGCATTGCAATGGGTCAGCACCCCGCCGCTTTTCGGCAGCAGGCCAGCGCCGTTGGCTCCCATCGTCTCGCAGGCGGCTATGTCTTCGTGGTACATGCGCTGCGCTTCGGCGATAAGGCCTTCACGAACGGTATGCACGGTGGCGTTGGGCGCGACCGCGAGGGCGGTGTAGCGGCCGCGCATACGGGCGATTGCCCAGAACAGGTTCACCGCTGTGGGCCGGGTCGCGGCGAGTACCTTGCACATGGTCTCGACCTCGGCTGCGAGCTCGTCAAGAGTCGTGGCACGGCTGCCCTTGACACCAAGCGCCACGCCCATTGCCGCCGAGACGCCGATCGCCGGCGCACCGCGCACCACCATGGTCACGATCACGTCCGCGACCTGCTGGTAGGTGGTCGCGAGCACGTAGTTTTCTTCGAGCGGCAGCTTCGTCTGGTCGAGAAAGCGTACCCCGTCTTCAGTCCATTCCAGCGTAGGGATCATCACCTTCCATTCTACCCAAGCCGCGCCGCTCGCCACCGTATACTCGGTGCATGCTGGCCGCTTTTCGATTCCTGTGGAATGCAACGCGTGGCTACCGGTTAGCGCCCTGGCGCAGCCCGTATGTGCGTTGGCGGATCGAGACTTACTCCGGCATGAAAGCAGAGTCGCTCACCATGGGCCAGGTGCTGGCGTTTACCTGGGACGAGCGTGCACAGCTGCTGCGCTTCCTGCGATGGACGGGTGAGATCGAGCGGGCGAAACACCGCAAGGCACAGCCGCATGGCTAGTCTTGCCTGCTGCGCTCGGCGGGCAGTGCCGCCGTGGTGCAGTCTGCTTCTGCTTATCAGCCTATGTGCAGCGAACGCTCAGCATCCTGCCCTGCGCGCAGAGCCGAGCGCTCAGGCAGCGCCCACCACGCTCAGCGTTACCACCACCAACGTCCTGGTTCCGACGCTGGTTGAGAAATCCACAGGCGAAGTCATCTACGGGCTCAAGCCTGAGAACTTTACCCTGAGCGACAACGGCATACCGCAGACGATCCGGGTCGATGATGACCTTGACACCACACCCGTCTCGCTGGTGCTGTGCCTGGAGCGCGGACGGTCGAGCGAGATCCAGTTTGACAAGTTTGTGCGCCTGGCCCCGTTGATTGAGCAGTTCCTCGGCCCGCAGGATGCGGCCACTGGCCGCGGGAGCGGTGAGGTCGCGCTCGTCGAGTTTGACTCGCAGGCAGTTTACCGGGAAGGGTTTACCCGGGACACCGCGGTGCTGGAGCAGGACCTGGAAGAGTTGCGGCCGGGCAATGGGGGCGCGGCGATCCTTGACGCTGTCGGAACCTCCATCGACCTGCTGGAGGGCCGCCCGGCGAACCGCCGGCGCATCCTGCTCCTCATCTCGGAGTCCCGCGATCACGGATCGAAGACAGTCACTCCGCCCCAGTTGGTCGAGCGCATCGGCACGTCGAACACCCTGGTGCTTAGCCTGACCTGGTCGCCTGCCAAGGCCGAGATGCTGGACCAGCTGGCGCATGGCGGCGGCAACCTGATCGAGCTGCTGCCGATGGCGGTCCAGGCCATGCGATCCAACGTGGCCAAGAGCCTTGCCGTGATGAGTGGTGGCGAGTATCTGGCGTTTACCCGGCAAAAGAGCTTTGAGGATCGCATCTCAGAGATGGCCAGCCATGCTCACAATCGCTACATGCTGAGCTTTCGCCCGACCGACACTACGCCCGGGCTGCACGTACTCTCAGTCAAACTGAATGCGGACGTGAACGCCCGGCTGATCGCACGGACCAGCTATTGGGCCTTGTCCCCGACCCATCCATAACAAACACCCACCAGGGAGATAGATACCGTGAAAGAAGCAGT